>NZ_JBXWNC010000009.1:0-174098 GCF_059610165.1 Ruegeria sp. YTSA135
GCGTAGCAGGTAGCGTAGAAAGATTCGGCTTCCAAGAATGCGAGGTGATGAGACGATGGTGTAACGGCAAGGGCCGCAATTCACAGCCTGTAAGGAGTGGTGGCCATCAAAGGCCGGTCATCTTGGAAGGCAATGAAACCAGCGGATCCCATCGAGGCCAGGAGCCAAAGTGCTTCGATCAAAGGCCGGATAGATTCACGCATCCAAAATCGTTGATGCTATCGTTAAACACACCTTGCGCAGGGGGCGTCCATAGATCCACTCCTTGGTGTTTACAATTAGCCAGAGACCCTCTCTTATCAAATCAACCTAAACTGTCCCATTGGCGCTGACGTTAGAAACTGGACAGCCCCGTCACTTACTGTGCCCATCGCAACTGGCTTTTATTTTACACTGCGACTTCTAGATAACGACGCGCAGCAAAGAGATAGTCGTACTGAGCCATGGAGCTTCTTGTTCGTTCTCTGGGCTGCCGCTCCAAGAGACGCTCGATTGCCTTCGCCATCGCAACGCAATCTCCGACGGGAACTAGCTCTGCCGCCTCGACGTTATGTAAGATTTCGTTTGGGCCGCTAGGGCAGTCCGTCGAAACAACTGCTGCGCCGCAAGCTATCGCCTGTACCAAAACGTTCGGCGATCCCTCGAATATCGACGAAAGCGCAAAAACGTTGCACCGGGCCATGTATCGAAAGGGGTTCGGATCAAACCCAGGCAATGCGACGTCATCGCTGAGCGACAAGTCCGAGATCAGCGCGTGAAGCTCCGAACGCATTGGGCCTTCCCCCAGGATCAACAAACGGACAGCCTGTGCCTTCCGCACCTCGGCGAATGCCCGAATGAGCGTCTGATAGTCCTTTTGAGCTGACAAACGACCACACGCCAAAACAACGGGCGGAGCATCGGTGGAAAACCAAGGATCGTCAATCGGCAGTTTTGATTGCGCGATCATTTCCGGAACAATTGTCGGATTTCGAATAACCGAGATCCGCTCGATAGGCAGGTCAAGAGCCTGCGCAGCATCCTCGGCAACACCATCTGAGACAGCGACAAAAGCGTCCGCTTGCCGGAAAAACCTTCGTGCCAGAACAAGCACGGCGCGGCGCTTAATGCTCCCAAGCTTTGCCTCTTCAGTGAGACGATTTCGAATGCTGGGAATGACCGCCAGCGATTTTCCTGAAAGTGGACGGGCAAGCAAGGCAATCAAACCCGCCTCTTCGAGCGCAGAATACAGGCGTTTCGGACTGCGCAGCTTCAAATATTGCACGAGTCCTGGCAAGGCGCGAATTAGACGTGGAGACTGAAGGTCGATCAGGTTCACGTTCTTCGGGACTTCAGCGCGGAACGGACCCGACGCATTGCCAACCACGAGGTCAACGTCGACACCAGTTTCGACCATGCCCCGCGCAAGGTTCACAAAGGCACGTTCCGCACCTCCGCCGTCCAACGTCGGCAAAAAAAGGGCTACAGGACCGTCCCCATGCGGTGGGGGTATTTCATTCATTGGACAACTTTTAACTACTCGGTATTTCATTCATCATATTGCAAAAAACGACATTCCACATAACAATTGCTGCGGTTTAGTCATGTTAGGAAGTAAAGAGTGTCGCAAAATCAACCACCCGGGCCGCCAAGGAGGCTCAGTTTTAATGTTGATCATAGCGTTTCGGCTGACACGCGTGCCAGCCGAAACGGCTCGATAATGTGGCCAATACGTCGCCACATCTGGGCGATCATTACAGTGAGCCTCATTGGTGGCCTGGGTGCAGGCCTTCTCAACAGCGCGAGGGAGCCGACCTACACTGCGTCAAGCCTTCTCCTGATAAAGCCCTATAGCTTGTCGATTCTGGGATACGATCCTGTATCCACCGATTTGACCAGTTCTGCCGTGGTTCTCGAAACGCAAGCTCAGTTACTTAGATCACCGGCCCACATCGCGCGTGTCGCGGACGCGCTGCTGTCATCCGGTACGTTCGGCCAAAGCGTTGAAGGCGTCGCAAAGATTGAAGGGAACGATCCGACCGAAGATCTCGCGCTCTATATCGAAGAGCGGCTTAAGGTGCAGCAGGTATCAGATTCAGAGATCCTGCGCATCTCGTTCACCTCAACTAACCCTGAACTTTCAGCTATCGTCTCCAACGCCGTGGCTACCGAGTTCCTGGATCAACAGCGCACCGAAAAGATCAATGAAATTGTGCAAGTTCGAGAAAGGCTTCAAGAGCAGCTGGCCGAAGTAACGGAAGATGCTGAGCAAAGTCAGCGTCGGCTCAGAGAGAAATCCGAGAGCCTTGCCTCGCCGCCATCCGAAGTGCGTGCGAACCTCGCCGAGGCTGAAGCTGCCTTTCGCGCGGTGCTGTCGCGCCTGCCCGAGCGAGGAACAACGGAGGTGTCGCCCGAAAGCGTGGAAGAACTGCGCAGCCTTATCCTTGATGCCACCAGCGATCTTTACTCAGCCATTGAAAAGGTCGATGGATGGGGCGGTGACGCTGACGACGCTGCATTCGAACCCGAGCTCGAAACTTTGATGCGTGATGCCGAAGCCGCAGGTGCTGTACAAAGCGAGATTTTACGGAGGCTGCGAGAGATTCGCCAGTTGCAGGCGGTTGCCAGTGCCGACGCGCAAGTGGTTTCAGAGGCGACACCACCGACCCGTCCCAGCAACCTGGGGTCGGAAGTTGTCGGATTAATGGTAGGGTTTTCGCTGCTCCTGCTTACGATGTTGCTCGCCATCGTGGTGGACACGCTGAGCCATCCACGCTCAATACACGGCAGTAAAGGTCGCGGCACAGATGCTGGCTGAGGGAAGCTCAGATGACCCGGAAAATAATTTCATTTCTATATCACGAGGTGTCAGATGATCCGGAAACAAGCGGATTTCAGAACCCCGGAGCGCTGCCCTATCAGCACACGGTAGGGCAATTTTTGAATGACCTGGATTTGATTACGGAAAACTTCTCCACATCGGAGAGCGTAAGCGACATTGTAGACTACAACACAAAAAATAAACTGCTTCTGACCTTCGATGATGGCGGGGCGTCGGCGTTATCAATCGCACACATGCTACATGATAGGGGACTAGTCGGCCACTTCTTTGTTACGACGTCCATGATCGATGACAGGAGATTCCTTAGCTCTGACCAAATCAAGGAAATTGATAGTATCGGGCACGTCATTGGAACACACAGCCATACCCACCCATCAATATTCAGGGATCTGCCGTATGATGAAAAACTGAGGGAATGGAGTCGCAGCAAGGCCATCTTGGAAGACATTCTGGGCAGCGCAGTCAATAGCGCCTCAGTTCCAGGAGGCGACATGGATGAAGACACCATAAAGTCGGCGGGTGAAGCTGGAATAAGGTATCTCTTCACGTCCGAGCCAAACTGGCAACCCTACGAGAAATTTGGAGTCAAGGTTTTCGGAAGGGTTTGCGCCAAAAACAGTACAAGGCCTGCGCAAATACAAAAATGGGCAAAAGGCAAAGGCTTCCATAAGGCCAAATTATCCAGGTTCCTGAAAGAGGTCATAAGAACCCGACTCAAGTTTTTCTATTTGTGGTACGTCAGACGTGGAGAGGGGCGCTGATCTCAGTACGCGAGATGCTGCCAGACGAATGCGAACCAGTCTCGGCAAAGACAGAATTGCTGTCAGACAAATTCGAACCAGTCTCAGCTGCGCCAGTATAGCTGCTCTTTATGCCGCACCAAGTTCGCGCCATTCGGCGAGAGTTGCGGACCGTGTCTGCTTGAAGCTGTCTCGGCTGGTGAGAGAGCGCTCCTGGTTAAAGTGGTTGTAAACGGAGGAATGAATGGCGGCGAACTTCTGCAAACTTCGCATCTGCCTGAACCGCTGCATCGCGCGTTCTCGTCGTCGGAACGGGAGGTGGGAGTTCTCAACTCGATTGCTGAGCCACTTGCCCGTCTGTTGTTTTTCCTTGGCTCCAAGCTCTCTGAACACAGCCCGATACGACGCGAAGCGATCCGTGACAACTTCATCCAGAGCACCGTGTCGCTTCATCAGTTTCTTGAGGAATTTCAATGCCGCCTTCTTGTTTCGACGCTTGGTAATAACGGCTTCGAGAACCTCGCCCTCGTAATCAACGGCGCGCCACAGGTAGTGCCGCTTGCCGTTCACCTTTACGAAGACCTCATACACATGCCACTTGGATTTTGAGTATGCCCGCAACTGCTGGACCCGTTTTCTCCGGATTTCAGATGCGAACATTGAACCAAAACGGTTCCACCAGCACCGAACGGTTGCATGACTTACTTCAACCCCTCGCTCATGCAGCAGGTCTTCCACGTTTCGAAGTGAAAGAGGAAACCGAACGTATAGCATCACGGTCAGACGAATGACCTCGGGACTGGTTTTAAAGTACTTGAATGGCGATCTTCTATTCATGTGTCGAAGCTACGAAAGGCCCCTGCCCGCCTCAACCCAAGGTCTTCTAACAAGACCTTCCTATTAGCCATCGCACTCGCAGCAACCGTCATCTACTGGTTATGAATCCAGACCCTAGGTCCGAGTTGCGGACTTGGCGGACGGCTTAAGCCATAGTATGTAACAATTGATCAACAGCGTGCCATGGCGCCTCAAATGTCGAAATTAGAAAAAATGTTTCCGATAAGCCTTGTAACAACCAATTGGTAGTGGGTTCGTTTACAATGCGCTCTTTTCTGTTGTGACTGTAGACCTATATTCTCGAATTTGTCGTAAAATCTCTGAAAATTGCGAAAACTTTATGGGACTGGGACCATGAGTGCTAGTTTTCAACCGTTGTTTTTTAACGAGTTTAATATGTTAAGAATAGGTAAATGGAAGCTATTCCCTGCAGAAAGTAGTCTCTCCCAGCATTTCTCCCTTGGGAATAGCTCCCAACGATCTTTCAAAGCGTTTTGGGAAATAGCGGGGCCAATATGCGTTTTAGCAGTTTTGCTTGCCTATAGCCTTCATAAGGCTTCTGCCGCTAGCTATGCATCGATCCTTATGTAAACAATTTAGCTTCGAGTGAGATGCCTGGTGCTTTGTGTAACGATGTTGCTTCAGGAACTGGTCTTTAAGGTGCTGTCAGGCGAATTCGAACCAGTCTCAGATTAACGCCAAAACCGAGACCTTATCCGGAACAAAGTTGACGCCACTCAGCAAGAGCAGCGGTGCGTGTCAACTTGAAGGTATCTCTGCTGACTGGCGACCTTTCCTGGTTGAAGTGGTCGTAGACGGAGGAATGAACGGATGCGAATTTCTGTAAACTTCGAATGCGCCTGAAACGCTGCATCGCGCGTTCACGTCGTCGAAACGGCAGGTGCGAATTCTCGACGCGGTTGTTGAGCCACCTTCCCGTCTGTTGTTTTTCGAGCGCGCCCAGATCTCTGAGCGCGGCTCTGTATGAGGCGAAGCGATCTGTGACCACGGTTTCCGCTTTGCCGTGTCGCTTCATCAATTTCTTGAGGAACTTTAGTGCTGCAGCTCTGTTTCGGCGTTTGGTTACAACGGCTTCCAGTACCTCGCCTTCGTGATCAACAGCCCGCCAAAGATAATGCCGCTTGCCATTCACTTTCACGAAAACCTCGTCTACGTGCCACTTCCATTTCGAGAACGCGCGCAGTTTCTGAACACGCTTCATTCTGATGTCAGCAGCAAACATCGGGCCAAACCTGTTCCACTAATAGCGGATAAATTCGTGGCTCACGTCAATGCCTCGCTCGTGCAGCAGATCTTCGACATTCCGAAGCGGGAGCGGGAAGCGGATGTATAACATCACCGCAAGGCGAATGATCTAGGAACTGGCTTTAAAGTATTTGAAAGAGGCGGGTCTGGTTATGGGCAAAAGCTACGCAACCGCCCTGCCCGCCTCAACCCTAGTTCTTCTGACATGACCGCGACAGGAACTTCACGAAGGGCAAGATTGCCAGCCGGATTGCAAGCCGAACTCCGCCACCGGTTAGAGTTCCTGAAATTGGCCAAAGGGCAAACGTTTAGCTGAGGGTATAATGCGCCAAAGCGTCATGTCGGGCACCATCAGGGCGCAATGTGGATTGGTAGAGGCCAAAGCTGGTGACCGTCATTTCCGGCAATGTGTTTATTGCGTTGAGATTCTGGAGGTAATGAGCTTCCTCGTCTTGCCCGTGTTTTAAACGAGCAATGGTTACATGCGGGCGAAAGCGCCGACGTGGCAGCACAATTCCTGCTCGTCGCGTGGCGGTGTGAACTTTCCGATGTAATTCTGTGAGCGCCTGACATTCAGCCACCCCGACGGCCAGCGCCCGTCCAAAAAACTCAACCCCTGAAAAAGTTATGCTGAAGCTTGGGGCTGAAAGCGTCAGAAGTTCTTCATGCAATGCCTCCAAAATCTCCTCGGGCTGATCATCCAGAAAGACTAGGGTCAGATGCAAGTTGTCCTCCTGTGCCGGTCGGCCAACTGTCAGTCCGCGCTGCGCACGTGCAAAAGCTTCTTTTGCCTCGTCGCTGAGCGATATAGCAACAAATGACCGCATGTCCTCAGTAGTTTCTCCTTTGGTTAGTTTGCTTCACCCTATACTTGCTAAAAAGCTGCGTCAGGTCTGCCCGTTTCTGCGGAACGTCTGACCAAGCCAGTTGAGGCTATAGCTATCTGCCGTCACATATCGACTTTTCGCTCACGCAGCGAGCTGCCGGCGCCCTTGGGTTTGTTTGAAAGTGTCGGCGGTGCTCACAAAAGCGCCTTTTGTCGCTTTGGAAGCACTCAGCCCGAAGCGGATGGCTATTAGTTCTGTCACTGTCGGATGCTTGCGCGAAGATGGAGAAATGGCGTAGATACTACACCGAAGAAAGACCGCACAGCGCCATCGGGAATATCCCACCTGCAGTGCTGGCAAATTTACATGACGATACCAGCCCGCCCTAGTGAGAAACGCGGAAAACTCTTTGCCCACGTGGCTGAAGGTCGGGTGTCAGAGCAAAGGTACCGGGATACAAAATGGTCAAAACAATAGTTGAGCAAACATCCGTTGCGCCCCCAGCGAAGTATACTACCGAGCCCCAAGCCGCTCTCGCGCAGGTCCTCTTCCACCAAGTCCCCGACGGTCTCGACGTCAATAGCTTCGCGCTCAAACTGCTCGACATAATCTGCCAGTCCGAGCTCTCTGAGCCACTTGTTGATATCGGACAAAGCCCTCTCCCATAAACTCTGGTCTGATCATGGCAGTTACCGAACGTTTCTTCCAGAGTTCCCGCGCTGCGAGCGAAAAGAGATGCGGCCGTTAATAATTCAACGCGAATGCGGCCTGCAATTCGCTCGATGCCGTCGCCCGCGAACTCAACGAGCGGCCAAGAAAGACCTTGAATTGCTTCTCACCCGCAGAGAAGTTCGAAGAGTGTGTTGCGTCGATCGGTTGAACCGGCAGCTCGAAGCGGACCTTCGCTCGATCAAGGGGAACGGCAACTATGCGGACAAAACCGCCGTTCGAATTAATTGACTTTGAACCATCCCATCATCCCACTCGCCTGATGCGACAGCATATGGCAGTGGATCATCCATTTGCCAGGATTATCCGCGACGAATGCAATCTCCACTGTTTCGTCCGCCTGTATGAGGACCGTATCGCGCACGTCTTTGTGGGGATCGGGTACGCTGTTGCGCGACAAAACCGTGAAGTGGTGCCCGTGGACGTGTATGCCGTGCGGAAAGGCCGAGCGATTGGTCAACTCCATGCGCACCGTTCGACCAAGGCTTGCTTCAAACATTGGTTCGCCCATGCCGTGGGCGACCCCGTTGAATGCCCATGCCATGCCGCGAGATGTCAGTTCGCGAAAATCCATTTTCTCGCCCTGATATGTGGCTTCAACCATGCCCCGCATGGCGCCTCCTTCCATCAGCAGGGGCTGGTTTTGCGCAGTCGCGAGGTCAAGTTTTGGCAGCGTTTTCCAAGATGGCAATGGTCTGACATCTTCTTCTGAACGCTGCACCGGTTCGCCCTCAATATTGAAAGAGGCAAACTCCACCTGATTTCCTCTCCCAGTGTCGAGCACGAGATTGGTCATTTCTGTGGATGTCACCGGAGCGTCAACGACGATATCGGCCCGCTGTGCTGGCGCCAATTCCAAAACTTCGAGCTTGCGCGGGGCAACAGGATGACCGTCCAAAGCGACAAGGGTCGAGGACAGGCCAGGTAAGCTGATTGGCATGATCCGGTCAGTTGCGACATTGATCATCCTCAGGCGCACACGCTCAGCAGGGCGAAGAGAGAACCCTGGGAATGACTGTCCGTTTACCGTCCCCGTGTTACCCATTCTTCCCGCATGAGCCGCTGCATGGAGATCGTCCCATCTACCTTCGATAATTGATCCATCTTCGTTAAGTAGCCAATCATCAAGCACCAGCGTAAGTTCACGGGTTGCTGCACCGGGCAGGCCCAGCCATGGCTCAACATCTTCCACGATTAGTGGTCCGGCAAGTCCACGTGCGACCTGCTCCCGGCTTCGGTTGTGGGAGTGATACCAATACGTCCCCGGGTCTGGGCAAACAAAATCATAATCGAATGTACCACCGGTCGGCACGGAATCTTGGGTCAATGGTGCCGCCCCGTCCATCGCATTGTCGATCCGGATACCATGCCAGTGCA
This sequence comes from Ruegeria sp. YTSA135, assembly GCF_059610165.1. Lineage (NCBI taxonomy): Bacteria > Pseudomonadati > Pseudomonadota > Alphaproteobacteria > Rhodobacterales > Roseobacteraceae > Ruegeria > Ruegeria sp. YTSA135. The sequence continues at coordinate 8,598 of NZ_JBXWNC010000009.1, forward strand.
CCGCTGTAGATTGCGGCAGTTCGTTCAGAAGCCTTCGCGTCACCCGTTCGCCTGCTTTCACGCGTATCTCAGGTCCTGGAACGGATCCCGCACCCTTTTGAGCATAGGCCCATACATCTGTTCGTGGAAATCCTTCAGGGGTGAGTTGCGCCGTTGATGTCGTTGCCCGAAGGACCGCCTGAGTTCCGTCGGCATGGCTGCGCTTTGGTAGCAAGGGAGCTGCTCCAAGAGCGGAAAGACCAGTTACAAACGAGCGACGTGAAAGCGATGTCATAAGCCTACTCTTCTTAAAGGTTCACAGGCGGAGTGGTTACAGAAGTAAGTGTTGCTGTCGAAATCAGTATCAAGAGGACGAAGAAGCCCTCAATCTTAATTGAACGGCGCAACTTGGACGCGGCATGTTCGTCGCCATTTTCTAGTGACGGAACGAGCTTAAACTTGTTCAGAGCAGCAAGGCTCAGCAAACCGGAAAAGAAGATCATCTTAGTCAGAAGTGTCCAACCGTAGGCGGTGGAGAACAACCCATTCACTGATCCCGTCATCAACCACGCGAATGTTAACCCAACAATCACGAGAGCCGGGACGGTCCCGCTCGCTACGACACCAAAACGGTGCAAGAGAATGCCCGCAAATTCCAACCGTGCCGCTTGATGAAGAGGTGCCAAAGCCGCAATCCAAAAACCGGCAGTCAGTAGATGGACTGACAACAACCCGACAAGCAACCAACGCGGATCACTGAGCGAATGGCCGACTTGCGTGTAAGAGACCGCGATCAAAACAGACCCAATCAAAGCGATGAGAGAAGCAACATTGCCGCCAAGAGCGATTGCCAGAACGAGCAAGGTGCCAAGGCCTCTCAGAACCGCCGCCGATCCAAGCGGGCTTTCCCAGATCAACCCCAGCATCATCGTGTCGGTCATGCCATCCATGCCCATGCCGGAAATTCGCGCGGACCGAATACCAAAGCGCAAAGCGATGAGCGCGACACAGAGAAAAGCCGCTGCGATTGCGATGCTGCGGGCAACACGCAGCACGTCCTTGTGCGCCTCCCGGAATGTCACAATGAACAGCGGCCCACCAAGTGCCAGCAACGCGGTGCCATACTCAAGTGCCTTCGCAAGTATGGCGGCGATTGCCCATGCATCTATTGGAGCCAAGCCCGTCACGATCAGCCTACCTCACTCGGCGACCGTAAAGCTAAACGATCCCTGCATGGGGTGTCCATCCGCCGCCAGCCCGCGCCAATCGAACTGATAGACACCTGCACCCATTGCACCTTCCGGCGTCGCACGGAACTCGGTCAACGGATCGAGGCCGGTCTCCCGCACGATAGCAACATCGCCATTCGGACCTTTCAGCGATATGGCTGTTACGCGCATCGGATCGTCAAACCGAATTTCAATTACCTCTACGGTCTCGACCGTCGTGTTGTTGCCCGGCGTGGTTTGCTCTGCTTTAGAATGACCAAACACGCTGGTTGGCAGCAGAAGCAGTGCGGCGATTGCCGTTGATTTTAGTCTCATCGCCTTTCCTCCATTTCATCATGGCGCGCCCGAATGTGCGGCGGCCAGGTTGACTTGATATAGCTCAGAACGGCGATGATTTCGTCGTCCGAGAGTATGCCCTCATACGCTGGCATACTGGTCGCGTAGCTTGGGTCACCAATAACTTCTGCCGGACCATACTTGGTCAGGCGAAACAGCAATTCACCATCATGGTGCCAGGTGTGCCCGGTTGCATCATGCGGCGGCGCCCGCAAGCGGCCATCTTCGTCAAGACCTTGCCAGCCTTCCTCGCCTTCGAGATTGGCACCGTGGCACGACGCGCAATTTTGTTCATAAACCTCCGCTCCATGACTAACGACGGATGCATCATTAGGTTTGAGGACAACGCCACCATCGTTTGAAAGCCCGGTGGCGAAGTAGACGAGCGCGGCACCGATCAGAAATACCGCGCCAGATATCAGCGCCCGCCTCACGCTCATTGACCTACACTGTAGTAAACCTGATTGTCAGAGGCTTCTCCGCCGAACGCAAAAACATCATACCGTACACTTGGATCAGTCCCCATGCCAGGTGAGCCGTACGGCATGCCGGGCACGGCGATACCTTTAACGTTCGGGCGCTCGGACAGCAGTTTGCGAATGGCTTCAAACGGAACATGCCCTTCGACTACATATCCGTCGATGGTAGCGGTGTGACATGCCCACATGTTTCCGGGGACATCACCTTCCAGCTTGGCGCTGGTCACATCCGCCGTGTCGGTCACTTCAACTTCAAATCCTTCTTCGCGGGCCAGCGAAACCCAAGCGCCGCAACAACCGCACGTTGGGCTTTTGACAACGTGTATCTTCCCATAATCTGTCAGGGCTGTGGTGTCGTCTGCGTGGGTATACCCGATCCAAGTCATAGTTAAGAAGCCCAGCATCAGTGCACCAACTGCCGCACGTCCGAGTGTTCTGCTAGTTTTAATCATAGTCGTGTTCCTCACGGAATAAGAACGACAGGGCTTTGCCCGTCGTGATGCAAGCCAAGAATTGGGGAATACGCCCGCTTGGGGCGTAGCTGCATCAGGCGCTTCGCGGTGGATCGAGAGGTCCGGCGAGTTCAACACCATCCGGCACAATGCCATTTTCTGCGGAAATATCCGACGAGACTTCCGGTAGTGGCTCGCCGTCTGCCGGAGCAGGAAGGAGACCCGCAAAAATATGGCAATCCGGAGAGTTGTCATTGCGATCCGTGCAGCAATGCTCGTGTGCACCGGAGTGTGCATCTGGCACACTCACGTGAAGCTCGTTTTCCATAAGCCCATGCGCGCCCGCCATCGCACTGGTATGAGCGATGGCGAAAAAGACCGACAGGATCATTAATAGGCGAAGAAAGCGCATGGGTACTAATTTACCCAGCGCGACCTATCGATTGCAAGCAACAACAATGGAACGCGACTGTCAGGTACTAGTTTGCGTGCGCATCTTGGCCTCTCGCCATCAAGCCGAAGAAACCGAGACCTTTGATCCGCGCGACTACGGCTGTGTCTTCGCTGGTTACCGTCAGTTCAACGCCCTGTTTGCTTTCCTGCACTGAAACGGCCCAGCGATAATCGCGCGCCAACTGGCCAGCATGTGCCGGTACCATCCGTCTCAATGAAGCAAGCGTCTCTGCATCGCCCGTGACCGATACACGAAACCCGTCTAGCAGTGAGGTCTCGGTAACGATCGATCCGATTAAAAGCCTGTCCATGTCAACGAGGTGTTCGCATAAACCAGACAAATCGACTTTTGTCCAATCCGTTTCCGGTTCCGCCTCAAGAACACGCACAACCTCTGCCAAGGCCCCAAATGTGCCTTGGCCCGGTTCCTTCAATCCGGCACCGCCGTGCATTTGCGCGTGCATGTGCGTTTTGTGTTTCTTCGAACTGCCCCTAGTGTTGGAGGATTGGGTGTCAGTGCATCTACAAACGGTCCAAACCAAGGGGCTTAGCCACTTGATGTGTTCGTTCAGTGCGTAAAAGGCCACCTAGGGCTCGGCCCGGTCATTTGTTCAATCGCGACAAATGTCTGCCCTGTAGACGCAGCTTCTGTTTGTTGGAAGTGATTACAGCAGGCTTCGCCGATGGCTGATTACTATCTCGTTGAATTGACACGGAGTGATGATCTTGGATTATGGACAGATGAGCAAAGTTCAACGCCCTCCGAAGCCCCGACCACACCCCTATTCTCCCAATCCCGATCGCTATGAGCAAATGGTCTATCGCCGTTGCGGTCGGTCTGGCGTAAAGCTACCAGCGATAAGCCTTGGGCTATGGCACAACTTCGGTGAGGATACGCCGCACCAAACAAAGCGTGATCTTTGCCGGACTGCTTTTGACCTGGGTATAACGCACTTTGATTTGGCAAATAACTATGGCCCGCCCCCGGGATCGGCGGAAGAGGCATTCGGCGAAATTCTGAAAACTGATTTCGCTGGCTATCGAGACGAACTCATCATATCGACCAAGGCCGGCTACGACATGTGGCCAGGCCCTTACGGGGAGTGGGGATCACGGAAGTATCTCGTGGCCTCATGTGACCAGTCGCTCAAGCGGATGGGGCTCGACTACGCAGATATCTTTTATTCCCACCGTTTTGATCCGGATACCCCACTGGAAGAGACTATGGGAGCCTTGGACTATATCGTGCGCTCCGGACGCGCACTTTACGTCGGGATTTCAAGCTACAACTCGCAAAGAACACGCGAAGCGCTTGCCATCTTAAATGACCTTGGCACGCCGTGCCTGATCCATCAGCCTTCCTACAACCTGCTCAACCGCTGGGTTGAACACGACGGGCTGTTGGACACGCTTGATGAAATGGGCGTAGGATCGATTGCGTTTACGCCTCTTGCACAGGGTATTTTGACATCGAAGTATTTGAACGAAATTCCTGCAGGCAGTCGGGCGACCCAAGGAAAGTCGCTCTTGGACGGCATGATCAACGAACGTTCACTGGCGAGTGTCCGGGCTCTAAACGACATAGCGGCGTCGCGCGGTCAATCATTGGCACAGATGGCGCTCGCTTGGGTCTTGAAAGGCGGTCGAGTAACGACTGCGCTTATTGGCGCTTCGCGACCCGAGCAAATCGCGGATTGCGTCGGTGCAGTCGAAAATATGGAATTTACCGACGCGGAACTCTCAAGGATTGATGAGGTCAGTTCGGAAGAGGACATCAATTTATGGGCGCGATCCTCCGAAACTGAGTAGCTTTTTGCAGGTACTGTTAGACGAATTCGAACTAGCCTCAGTTTGACGCCAAAACCGAGAACCTATCCGGAACAAAGTTAACGCCACTCTGCAAGAGCGGCGGTGCGTGGCAACTTGAAAGTATCTCTGCTGGTCAGCGATCTTTCCTGGTTGAAGTGGTTGTATACGGAGGCATGGACGGAGGCGAACTTCTGTAAACTTCGCATGCGCCTGAAATGCTGCATCGCGCGCAGTTGCTGAACACACTTCTTTCTGATCTCCGGCGCAAACATCGGGCCAAACCTGTTCCACCAATAGCGGATAGTTTCTTGGCTCACGTCGATGCCTCGCTCGTGCAGCAGATCTTCGACATTTAGAAGCGAGAGCGGGAAGCGGATGTATAACATCACCGCAAGGCGGATGACCTGGGGACTCGTCTTGAAGTACTTGAATGGTGATCTTCTATTCATGTGCCGAAGCCGCGAATGGCCCCTGCCCGCCTCAACCCAAGTTCTTCTGACACGAAATTCGCGCGTCTTCCTCAGAAAACATTCTCACAAGGATGGCAGGAACAATGCCAGGTTTGGGAAGATGATCAACAGGACGACCAGCAGGATCGAGCAGAAAATAAACGGGAATGCGGACGTATAGATTTCGCGCATCGTGGTGCCGGGCGGCGCGACGCCTTTCATCACAAACAGCAGCAACCCAAATGGTGGTGTGGTGAAGCTGATCTCGAGCGAAAGCAACATGATCAGACCGAACCAGATCGGATCAAACCCGAGCGTCTGCGCCAGTGGAAAGAAGATTGGCACGGTCAGCAACATGATCGAGATCTGCTCCATGAACATGCCAAGAAGCAGCAAGACAGCGAACATCACCGTCAGCATGGCCAGTGGGGCAAGTTCAAACGCGATGGCCCAATTCACCAATCCCCGAGACGCTCCGGAAAATGCCAATAGCTGGCTAAACGTGGCCGAGCCAAAGACAATCAAATAGGCCATCAACGTGACCTTGAGGGCGCCGATGACCGACTTTTTGATCGCCTCCCATGATAGGCAGCGAAATATGGCCGCCAGGATCAACACGCCCAATGCGCCAAACGCTGCTGCCTCGGATGGCGTAACAAAGCCTTGAATCATCAAGACGATAATCACGACCATGACGCCAACCATCGGCACGACCTCAGTCATGAGCAGTTTCAAGCGGTATGCCAGTGACATCGGCTCGACGTCGTAAGCTGGCGCTGCGTCGGGATCCAGCCGGGTCTGAAGCCAGATCGTGCCAATATAGAACAAGGCGAGTATCAGACCGGGAATGACTCCGGCTATCAGCAAGGCTGCGACGTCTATCTGTGCCAGCGTGGCCAGAAGAACCGCCAGCGCCGAGGGTGGGATGATGATCGCCAAGCCACCCGTTCCCAAAATTGGTCCAATGCTCATATATGATTTGTAACCGCGGCGGTTCATTTCCGGCACCATAAGCGACCCTAAAAGCGCGGTTGAGCCCATAGACGACCCTGACAAGGTTGAAAACGCGGTGCCGCCCAAAACCGTCACATAACTCAGCCGTCCCGGCAGGCGGCCCAGCAGCTTGTCTATCGCGCTGAACATGCGCCCGCCCAACCCGGTGTGGAAGAATATCTCGCCCATCAACAGGAACAGCGGGATTGGCATCAGCGCGTATTTGGTCAGTGCGCCCAGCCCGTTGTTGAGGAGTTGCGTGACGCCTCGCTCACCCCCCATGAAAACCCAAGCGCCCAGAATGTTGGCCGCCAGAAAAGCAAGTGCGACTGGCATTCCGATGGCCATCAGGAACACTATTGACCCAAGCAGCAGGGCAAGCGCTTCGTACCACTCCATTATTCGTGTATCCCTGCTTCTCCGCTGTGCATCAGCTCGGGTCCGAAGACAAAGCGCGAAAACTCGATCGCCATCATTCCAAACGATAGCGGAAAAGCGATAGTCAGCATCCATCGGGGGAAATAGTAAGCGCGGGTGTCATAGTCCCCGCGCTCGATATTTGTCAGGACCAGATCAGCCCCTTGCCAGGCGAGGATCAGGCAGACCAGCACGCAAGCGGCTGCCACTGTTCTGCTGACAATCCGGCGCAAACCAACTGGCAGCGCGGCCGTCACCAGTTCGATGTGGACGTGGCCCTTTTCCCGAACCAGCCAAGGCGCACCCAGCATGGTCATGTACAAAAGCCCGTATTCGGCAGATGTAAAAAGCCATGCAAAGGGTTGCAGCCCGGCATTTCGCATCAGAACTGACGTGATGACGGATAGCATCAGCCAAACCAGCAAAAGGCCAGCGACAATGGCCATGCCAAACAGCACTGCGTCATAGGTCCTTTTCATCATCCCGCCTGCTCTGCCCCGAAAAGTGATGGGCCCGTCAGTCTGGAACGGGCCTGTCAGTGGTCTTAGTTCGCAGCGTCGAGATCGTAGAACAGCTCGATCAGGCGATCATAATTTTCGGTGCCGCCGGGTTGCTCGGCCATCAGGCCTTTCATACGCTCCCATGTCTTTTCGCGGGCCGCCGCAAGGTAGTTCGCCTTTGCCTCACCTTCCAGGCTAACAACCGTCATGCCTGCTGCGTCAAGGGCCGCAAAGTCTTCGTCGCGTTTGCTGCGCAGGGCTTCAACACTGTCCTTTTCGTGTTGGATCGCAACGTCTTGCAGGATCGTGCGCGCCTCTTCAGACAGCGAGTTCCAGCGGTCGAGGTTCACGATTACACCGAGATCGGTCGAGAAGAAGCATGGCTCAATGCGGTAGTTCAGGAACTCGTTCCATTTCAGGTCGATCAGGCCAATCTGAGTCCAGCCTGTCGCATCAACAACACCACGTTGCAGGGCCGAATATACTTCGCCCGTGGGCAGGTCGATCACTTGCGCACCAAGATAGTTGGTGAAGAAAGCGTTGTAGACGTTGTTGCCGCGCAGTTTCAGCCCTTCAACTTCCAGATTGCCGTCGGCATCAAAACTAGGCTCGTTGCGGGTCCAAAGGTTGTAGCAGACGCCACTATCGAACCAGCCGAGGTATTTCAGGCCCATTTTGTCCTGGTGAATCTGATCGATCAGTTCCGTTCCGCCATTTTCGCGCGTTTCAATCGCGGTCAGATTCGACGCGACCATCGCGTCTTTTTCGGGCAGCGCGCCACCGTAGAAGGAGCCTGGAGTGTAAACCATGTCAACAATTCCGTCGCGCACCGCATCGGGCTGCTGGAACATGCCAATGGCTTCCGGCCCGCCGCGTACGTCAATCTGGATGACCCCTTTGCCCGCTTCGTTAACTTTTTCGACAAAGTCCAGAAAACTCTGCGTATAAATCAGCGTTTCGGGAAAGGCGTGCACCGCCGAGATCGTTTCTTCGGCTTTGGCCGTTCCGGCGACGATCACGGCCCCTGCCAACAGGCCAGCCAATGCGTTCATCTTCATATTTATTCCTCCACTTGTTTCAGGGGCATTTTCCTGGTTTCCCCTAATTTCAGGTCTCTTGACCCGTGTTGCGTCGTCTTTGCGCGACGTGTCCTATTCCGGTTTGTTCGGCCAGGCCCAAGGGGCGGCCCGGTTGCGGTTGTCCCTATGCGCGTTGATTGCCTGCATATGCTGCTGAGTCAGGTCGATGTCGTCCCAGCCGTTGATCAGTTTCACACGCCATCCTTCGTCCAGCTCAAAGGTCGCTGTTATGTCCCCAAGGGTTAGTCGGTTCTCGGTCAGATCAATCGAAGCAAGGACTGGGGCATCTTTCAGTGCATGCTGTAGCTGCGTCACCTTCTCGGCATCCACTCGCGCGGGTAGCAGGCCGTTATTGATGGCATTGTTGGCGAAGATGTCACCAAAACTGGGTGCGATGACTACGCGAATGCCTGCGTCGACCAGCGCATAAACCGCCGCCTCACGTGACGATCCGCTGCCAAAGTTATGTCCGGCGACCAGTATGCTGATCCCCTCGTGGCGGTTCAGCGGGAAGTCTGCTTTCAGCTGTTCATCATCGTCCCGCCGCATATCGTGCAGAAGGTACCGGCCATACCCCTCGCTGCGCGGGACTGACATGAAACGCGCCGGGATAAGCTGATCCGTGTCGATATTGTCGATCGCCAGTGCTAGGGCGTGCCCCTTTTGAGTGCTCCACCCCGCCATCACGCTGCCCTGCCCTGCAAAAGCGGCCTGACATCCGTGATTGTCCCAGTCACGGCCGCAGCGGCGACCATCGCCGGGGACATCAGATGCGTTCGCGCGCCGCGTCCCTGGCGTCCACGGAAATTACGGTTGGTCGAGGATGCGCAGCGTTTGCCCTCGGCCACAACATCTCCATTCATGCCAACGCACATAGAGCAACCTGACGCGGCCCACTCCAACCCGGCATCTTGGAATATCCTGTCCAACCCTTCGGCTTCGGCCTGTGCCTTTACCCGCGCCGAACCGGGCGCGACAAGCCCCGGCACGCGCGCTCGACGTCCCGACAAAACCAAAGCAGCTTCACGAAGGTCTTCAATACGCCCATTCGTGCACGAGCCGATAAAGACCTGATCCACCGGGATACCGTCCAAGGGCTGCCCCGGTCTCAACGCCATGTATTCCAATGCTTCGCGCGCCGAATTGGACTTGGCTGGGTCAGTGGAGTCCGGGCTGGGGATGTTAGCCGTTATGGGCAGGGCCTGTTCCGGGCTGGTGCCCCACGTCACAGTCGGCACAATTTCAGCTGCGCTCAGCGTAACCTCGCGGTCGAAAACGGCCCCTTCGTCCGTGATCAGGCCGCGCCACGCCTTTTGGGCGCTCTGTAGGTCTGCGCCCGAAGGCGCGTATTCACGCCCCTTAAGGTAGGCAAGCGTTACCTCATCCGGCGCCACCATGCCAAACCGCGCCCCGCCTTCGATTGAGAGGTTGCACAGTGTCATGCGCCCTTCCATCGACAGATCACGGATCGTCTGACCTCCGTACTCAACCGCATGGCCTTGCGCACCGCCGCTGCCCAATTGCCCGATCCAGTTGAGGGCAATGTCCTTGGCCGTAACGCCGAACCCCAAACGACCTTCGACGTTTATGCGCATTGCCTTGGGTTTTCGCTGCCAAACCGTCTGTGTTGCCAACACATGCGCAACCTCTGTCGCCCCAATCCCGAAAGCCAACGCGCCAAATGCCCCGTGAGTGGATGTGTGGCTATCCCCGCAATTGATAAGTAGCCCGGGCAAAGTCAGCCCCAACTCGGGCCCTATCACGTGAACGATGCCCTGCGACGGATCACTGAGATCGAAAATTCTGAGGTTGTGGTGCGACGCGTTGTTTCGCAAAGTTTCGATCATTCGGGCGATTTTTGGATCGGCAATCCTGGCCCGGTCGCGTGTGGGCGCGTAATGATCTGCCACTGCAAAGGTGAGGCCCGGTTCAGCCACGGGTAAGCCACGCTCTGCCAGCTTGGCAAAGGCATGATGCGACCCTTCATGCACAAAGTGTCGATCAACCCAAAGCAACGAAACACCATCCTCGAGCCTCAGAACCTCGTGCGAGGCCCAGAGTTTGTCGAGCATGGTGCGCGGTGCGCTCATTTCCCAGTCTCCTCGCTGCGTCCAATCGCAGGTTCCCAATGCCGGGCTGAACCGGTTCCCACGCGCGCCAAAGGCATTTCGAGCCGAAACATGTCAGAGCGATAGAGGCCGGAAAGATACTCAACCCCATTGCCTTCCACGTCCCGAACGATCCGCTTCAACGATAACAACGCCGAACCGACTGCAACGCCCAATGCCTCGGCCACATCAGGCCCCGCCAAAGTTGCGGAAACGGTCTGATGTGCCTCTTCAATTTGCACACCGCTGCGCTCCAGAAGTTTGAACAGCGGTGTCGTGGCGAGGTCGCTTTCCGAGTAGTTCTGCGCAATCGAAGCGGGAACGTAAGTCGTCAGATGTGAAAACGGCACATCATCAGTCAGGCGCACTCGCGTAGCGATCTGCACCGGCTGGTCGCTCGGTAGCCCCATGGCGGACGCCACCACCTCCGGAGCCTTGCCGTACGAAAAGGACAATAGCCGCGCGGCAGTGCTTTGCCCCATTTCGACCAGCTGCGGCATAAGCGTGTTGAAATCCATCGCCGCAGGTGCCCCAAGGGTAGATCGGCCGGAAACCCGGGTGCCGCTGCCTGCTTGACGTTCGATCAGGCCATTTCGTGAAAGCGCGTCCAGCGCCCGCCTTATGGTCACGCGTGAGACGCTGAACTTCTCGGCCAGCCGCTGCTCACCGGGCAGGGTTTCCCCTGCCGAAAGCTGTCCTTCGGTGATTTGATCATGCAGATGCAGGTAGACACGTTGCGCCTTAGTCCCGTCCGGAAGATTGGCCGCGTTGATCTTGTTCACCCGTTGATTCCCCTTTCACAGCCCTTTCAATCGTAAAACCGGAACTTGGAAAATCAAGCTTTAGTATTATTGCCTCTCGAAAAATAGTCTTACAATTATCTAATAACCTGTATTACAGATAATACAACAACCGGAGGAGCTTTTGCATGCCGATCGTCGAATTGCATGTGATCGAAGGCTATAGCGCGCAAGAAAAACAACGACTTGGCGTGGCGCTAACCAATGCTGTGCGATTCGTAGTGCCCGCTACGCCAGAGCTTGTGACGGTCGTGATCCACGATATTTCAGACCAGAACTACTATCGCGGCGGCAAGAGCAGACAGCCTGCTCGAGCCAAAGAAGAACCCGAGCAAATCGTGCTCGCCTTCCTGGCCGAAATGAGTGATCGCGCGTTTGAAAGCGCGCGCAAAAGGCTCAGCTCGGACTTCGTGATGCAGTTTCCCGGAACCGCGCCTATGCGTGATTTGGAGGATCTCAGGAGTTGGGCGGCAAACCGGTATAGCCGGATCGCGAAAACCTACGAGGGGTTCGACGCAATGCAAAGCGATGGCGACGCTGCGATCGTTTATTGCCGGGGTACATTGTCCGGTGAATGGACCGATGGTTCACCATTCGAAGATATCCGCTTCATTGACCGGTTCGAGATTCAGAATGATCTGATCACACGTCAGGATGTCTGGAACGATATTGCAGAAAAAAGGGCACAGGCATGAGCGAGATTGACCCTATTACCCTTTCTGTTCTTGCAGGCCGTATGGAACAGATCGCCGACGAAATGGATGCAACCCTGTTTCGGGCAGCGTTCAACCCGATCATTGCCGAGGCGCATGACGCCAGTCACGGTTTGTATTCCGCAACTACGGGCGACACTCTGGTTCAGGGCAAATCCGGATTGCCAATCTTTGTGGGGGTGATGTCCTTTGCCGTGAAAGCGGTGATCGAAAAAGCCGCAGTGGAAGAGGATCTGGAAGACGGCGATATCTATATCTTCAACGATGCGCATATCGGCGGCACACACTTGTCTGACATGCGCCTGGTGCGTCCCTATTTCCGCGATGGCAAGTTGTTCTGCTATCTCGCGTCAGTTGGGCACTGGCATGACGTGGGCGGTGCGGTGCCCGGAAACTATAACCCGGCTGCGACCGAAGTTTTCCAGGAAGCCTTTGTTCTGCCGCCGGTAAAATTGGCGCGTAAAGGTGAGGTTAATCAGGACATAATCGACATTCTGCTGCGCAATACCCGTCTGCCTCAATCGGCGATGGGGGACTTGAACGGGCAACTAGGTGCTCTGGATCTTGGGGTTCGGAGGATGGACGAGTTGCTGGACGAATACGAAGCTGAAACAGTCTCAGCCGCTCTTGAGGCGCTCAGTGATCGGGCCGAGGTGCTTATGCGGTCCGAGTTGCAGGAATTGCCGGACGGTCGGTGGGAAGCCGAAGATTTCCTAGACAATGACGGTATCACCGATGACCCGCTTCGCATCAAACTGACGCTTGAGATCAAGGGCGATCAAATGGTGCTGGATTTCACAGGCTCATCCCCGCAATGCGCCGGGCCTGTGAACATCGCCCAGCCCACCACCGTTGCAACCGCCTATGTGGCCATAAAACACGTCTTTCCGGCGTTGCCTGCCAACGCCGGCGTGATGCGCCCCATCGAAGTAATCGTGCCCGAAGACAGCCTGTTGTCGGCCGAGTTCCCTGCCCCAACCGGTGGATACACGGAAACTATTTTGCGAATGATTGATGTCGTATTTTCGGCCTTTGCCAACGCTGCACCGGATCGTGTTGTCGCCAATGCCTACGGTACGATCAATGCGCTTTCCATCGCCGGGAAACGCTCGAACGGACAGCCATGGGTGATGTTCAGCTTTTACGGCGGGGGCCACGGTGGCTCGATCGAAAGCGACGGGCTAAACCACGGTAACGCTCCGATCTCGACGGCGACGATCCCGCCGATGGAGATTCTTGAAGCCGCCTATCCTGTCATGTTCCGACAGTGGGCTCTACGCCCCGACAGCGCAGGTGCGGGTACGCATCGGGGCGGGCTTGGCGCTGTCTACGAAATTGAAGTTCTTGAGGAAAACGGCGCCCAGGCGTTTCTGTTCGGCGAACGCGGCAAGTTTGCTCCGAAGGGCATCGCTCAGGGTGGCGATGGGGCGATGAACGTCTTCACTTATGAACAAGACGATGGGTGGAAGGCGCCACCTCTGGTTTCAAAAATGAGAGGGATCAATTTGAAGCAAGGACAAGCGGTTCGCCTTGAGACACCCGGCGGCGGCGGCTACGGCTCTGCGGGCAGCCGCGCCCCTGAAGCGATCGCCAAGGATGTGGCACGCGGGCTTGTGACTGCTGAACAGGCGGACCAAGTCTACGGCACCACATGGCGGGAGGCTAAGCCATGACCGGACGTATGATCGGCGTGGACGTGGGGGGCACGTTCACGGATGTTTTTGTTCTAAACGAAGCGGACGGAAGCGCGTCCGTCGCCAAGGTTCCCACCACGCGCCCGGACCAGTCGGGTGGATTCCTTGACGGGATTGGGCGCGAGGTTGACGACCTGTCCGAGATCTCAGTTGTGGTACACGGCACCACGGCGGGCACAAATGCTCTGCTGGAACGCAAAGGGGCCAGAACGGGTGTGATTTGCACTGCAGGTCTGCGGGACGTCTTGGAGATGCGCCGAAGGGACCGGCCGCGCACCTGGGGATTGCGCGGGGATTTCGAACCAGTTGTGGACCGTCGCGACAGGTTGGAGGTGCCAGAACGCACGCTGGCGGATGGCACCATTCGCACACCGGTCGATCTGGTCGCCGTTCGCAGAGCAGCAGAGCACTTGCGGGAGCAAGGATGCAAAGCCATCGCGATCCTGTTCGCCAATGCCTATGCCAACCCGGAAAACGAAGCTGCCGCCGTTGCCGCCGTCCGCGAGATTTGGCCAAACCCTCATGTTTCGGCCTCGTCAGAAATTCTGCCGGAAATCCGTGAATTCGAACGGTTCTCGACCACGGCGCTGAACGCCTATCTGCAGCCCGAAGTCTCGGGCTATTTGACCCGCCTTGAAAACGCCTTGCAATCCGGCGGATTCGATGGCGAGTTCATGGTTGTGCAATCCAATGGCGGCGTCATGGGGGTCGATACAGCATCCCGCCTACCGGTGCGTACGGCGCTGTCTGGTCCGGCGGCGGGAGTGATTGCTGCGGGCTATATCGCGCAATCCGCTGGCTTCGACAATGTGATCACTGGGGACATGGGCGGCACCAGCTTTGATGTTTCGCTGATATCACAGGGGCAAACGATGTTGTCGGCCCAGACCTCCATCGATTTTGGGATGGTTGTACGCAACCCAATGATCGAAATAACGACCATTGGCGCAGGCGGGGGGTCGATTGCCTGGGTCGATAAGGGCGGATTGTTGAACATCGGCCCTGAAAGCGCTGGGTCAAATCCCGGCCCGGTCGCCTACGGTCTGGGCAATGATCGCCCGACGGTAACGGATGCCAATGTCGTGCTGGGTCGAATCGATCCGAACAACCCGATTGGTGGCAAACTGGAAAGGCTGGACGTGGAGGCTGCTGGAAAAGCTATTGATATCTACGTCGGCGAACCTCTGGGTTTATCCAGACTTCAGGCGGCCGAAGCCATCCTGCGCGTCGCCAATTCCCGCATGGCCGGAGCGATCCGCCTTGTAAGTATAGAGCGCGGCTTTGACCCCAAACGTTTTGCCTTCATGCCGTTCGGCGGTGGCGGAGCTTTGCATGCCGGGGCAATGCTGGCCGAAGTGGGGATCGCCCGCGCGATCATTCCGCGTTACCCCGGTGTCACCTCAGCATTGGGCTGTGTGATCGCCGATATGCGGCAGGATTTCGTACAGACCATCAACACACTGGTCTCACAACTGGACAAAGCTGCTTTGGGCGCATTCATGCAGGAGCATGTGGACCAGGGTATGGCGCTGCTTGAAGCATCGCGGACCACATTCGACAAGCGTGAGATTTCATTCGAGCTGGACATGGCCTATGTGGGTCAAACGCATACTGTGCCGGTGCCGCTGACCGTCACGATGACAAACGGTAAGGTTACAGCGCCAAGCAAAACCGACATCGAACAGGCCTTTGATACGGCTTACAACGCCACCTATGGAAGACTGCTGAAGAACGGCGTGCGACGCATATTGAACCTGCGCAGCGCTATAACGGGCAAGCGACCGAAATTCGATCTTTCTTCTCTTGCTCCGGCAACGGAAGGCAGTGTCGCGCCCGCGTCGACCCGGAAAGTTCATTTCGGACACGCTTGGCATGACACAGCCATTTACGATCGCTTGTCATTACCGGTCGGCGCGGTAATCAAAGGTCCGGCCATTCTGACCCAGCCTGACACGACTGTCCTGATCGATCCAGGTTTTCAAGGGCGCGTGGACTCCTTTGGCAACACGATCATCGAACCACAGGAGGAGGGCTGAATGAGCGAACCAGAAACCTGGGACCCGCGCAAGACGGCGCTGCTGACCATCGATCTTCAGAACGACTTTATCCATCCTGAAGGCGCCTATGGCCGGGCCGGCCAGTCGGCCCAAGAAATTGGTGCTCTTCCCGAACGCATCGCCCCTCTGGCACGAAAGTTGCAAGCCGCGGGTGGGCGTTATTTTTCAGCGCAGTTCACACTTGTACCCGACCGCGATGGCGAGCCATTGATTGCACCGCACCTGAAGAAACTACGCCCGTTCCTGACCAAAGGCGACTTTGCGCCGGGCGAGTTTGGCCATAGTCTGGTCGATACGCTGAAACCCTGCGATTTCGTCATCGAAAAGGTTGCCTACTCGGCTTTTTACCAAACACGTCTGGAATATCTGATGCGCGCCTTGGGCATCGAAAATCTGATTGTCGGCGGCATCGTGACCAATGGTGGAGTTGCTTCGACTCTGCGCGATGCGCATCTACGAGATATCGATACCGTTCTGCTGACAAACGGATGCGCCGCCTTTCGGCAAGAGGTTCATGATGCGACGCTCCTGTCACTGGGCACCGTCACGCACCAGCGAAAGTGCGATCAGATGTTGAACTGGCTGGAGGGAGTCAAATGAGTCTTAAATCCCGCCTGACAAAGAAAGAAATTCTCGTCGCACCGGGCGTGTATGACGGTTTGACGGCTGCGCTGGCTGAAAAAGCTGGATTCGAGGCGCTGTATTTGAGCGGCGCCGCCGTAGCTTACACGCGCCTAGGTCGCCCCGATATCGGATTGTCCACGGCGTCCGAGATGGCAGACACGATGACGCTGATCGCTGATCGAGTCTCATTACCCGTTATCATCGACGCCGACACCGGCTTTGGGAACGCATTGAACGCCCAGCGAACCATGCGGCTATATGAACGTGCCGGTGCATCCGCGCTGCAAGTCGAAGACCAGACCTTTCCGAAACGCTGCGGACATTTGTCGGACAAGTCACTGATCCCCGCGCAGGAAATGGCTGGAAAGATCGCGGCGATGGCTGACGCGCGCGCCAGCAGTGACACGCTGATTATAGCCCGAACGGACGCCATCGCCGTTGAGGGGTTCAACGCTGCTATCGAGCGCGCTGAAACCTATATGGAGGCTGGTGCTGATGTTCTTTTTCTCGAAGCTCCGCAAAGCCGCGAACAACTGACGTCCATCGCGGGCCGATTTGCCCCGCGCGTCCCCCTTTTGGCGAACATGGTCGAAGGCGGCGCGACCCCGATACTTGGCGCTGACGATCTGGAGGCACAGGGTTATTCTATCGTCATTTTCCCTGGCGGGATCGTTCGGGCTTTGGCCAAAACTGCTCAGGCATATTATCAGAGCCTTGCCGACAACGGCTCGAACAAGCCCTTCGCACAGAACATGTTCGATTTCGGCGGTCTGAATGAAGTCATCGGAACCGCCAAGATGCTGGATGCCGGGGCTCGCTATGATGACACCAAAGGTTGAGGATGTTCCACCGGATCGGTTCGATCTGAAGATTGGCACCCTGATCATCGGCGCGGGGGCTTGCGGTCTGGTCGCCGCCCTGTCGGCTTCTGAGGCAGGACAGGACGTGCTGGTTATCGAGGCCGAACCTTATCCCAGCGGCTCGACCGCTTTATCCGCTGGGTTGATCCCTGCTGCGGACACAAAGATACAGCAGGCCGCTGGGATCACGGATGATGCAGCACTCTTTGCCAGCGATATCCAGTCGAAGGCCCACAGCGAGAACGAGCAAGATCTGGTCGATCTGTTGACCAGTAATGCCGCTGAAGTCATCGACTGGCTTTGTGAACGCCACGCCCTGCCCTTTTCGGTTGTCACGGATTTCGACTACCCCGGTCACTCGCGCCGTCGGATGCACGGGCTGCCGACGCGCTCGGGGCAAGAGTTGATCGACGCACTCCGCAGCGCTTGCGAGCGCGAAGGTTTGGACATCATCTGCAATCGCCGCGCGACAACGCTGTATCGCGATCAAGACCAAATCTTGGGTATTGCCGTGACCGGCCCGGATGCAACCGTCGAAACCATTGCCTGCGACCGGCTTATCCTTGCCTGCAACGGTTTTGGTGGCAATCGCGCCCTTGTGTCCGAGCACATGCCGCAAATCGAAGATGCGCTCTGGTTCGGGCATAGCGGTAACCGGGGTGAGGCCGTTCTGTGGGCAGAGGGGGTGGGTGCCCGGCTGCAAAACCTGGGGGCCTACCAAGGCCACGGCAATGTCGCGCACCCACATGGAATCCTGATAACCTGGGCAGTGATTACCGAAGGCGGGGTACAGGTGAACCGCAACGGTCATCGTTTCTGGGACGAGTCGCAAGGCTATTCTGAGGCCGCCCGCGCGGTGCTGGCGCAGCCCGGTGGAGAGGCCTTCGCCATCTTCGACGCCCGCATTGCCGCGATCGCGCGCCAGTTCGAGGATTTCAAGCGCGCGGAAGAGACAGGCGCGATCCGGTCCGCTGAGACAATAGCAGACCTTTCGAACGCACTGGGCCTGCCATCTGTGGCTTTGGAGCAAACCATTCGAGAAATTCCTGTATGTGGCACGGATCAATTCGGCAGGTCTTTCAACCTGCCCTTATTGGCGCCACCTTTCATGGGCGTCCGCGTCACAGGTGCCCTGTTCCACACTCAAGGCGGTTTGCGCGTCGATTCCTCTGCGCGCGTCCTTAAGGAGGACGGTATCGCATTCACCAACCTTTATGCAGGCGGCGGCGCGGCCGTTGGTGTTTCGGGCAAGGGGGACAGCGGGTATCTTTCCGGAAATGGCTTACTGAGTGCCGTTGTGCTGGGTCGCATAGCAGGGCGTGGTGCTTGATATCAAATTTTTGGTTACCGTCAGACAATTTCGAACCAGTCTCACCTAGGCCAGTAGAGCCACCCTTTATGCCAGAACAAGTTCGCGTCATTCCGCGAGAGCGACGGAGCGTGTCTGCTTGCCCTCCTCAACCCATGTTCTTCTGACAAGACCAAATAAATGGATTAGAAAATGGTTGAAAAATCTCAATTGGCCACGGGTGGACGTAAGCTTTGCTTCAACCGCTTGAATTACGGCTGTATCATAATGCTGCCAAGAACTTCGACGCCATTTGCTGTGGATCGAATTATGAGAACCTCGCCGGATCGCGTGGTCTGCCCCGTGAGGGCGAAAATATTCACCTGATGGGTGACAAGCATCAAACAACCCGAGGTTTCAGCGATCAGGTTGCGTGTCTGGATTGTCTGGCTGTCCCGTGTCGAATAATCACCAAAGAATGAGTTGAGGGGTGGAGCTTCACTGACGCGTCCCACATTGAGCAGTTCAGCCGTTTCGAGAGTTCGGCACCACTGGCTGCTGAGCACTGCGTCGAAATTAATGCCCCGCTCCTGAAATGCAGCGCCGATGGCTCGTGCTTGCTCCCGACCACGCTCGTCTAAGTTCCTCTGTGTCGCGCAATCACCAATTTCGAAGTTTGCCGGGTCACCCGTGCCAGGAGCAAGCGCATGACGCATAATCGCGATTGCACCAGGCTCGGAGAAAGAGTCCCAGTCATTCGAGTACGCGATCCCGGGAACAAAGAGAAGTAGAACTGCAATCCAACGCATGAACGAGAGGTAAAGCAGATTTGTTGAAGGTCGAGGCCTGACGGGTTCGACGGTTCGGATTCTTTCGTTGCCACCCACCAACTGGGTGGAATTTAAGTTGTTAGGACAAAAACTCTTATCAGGCGTTAAGCGGTTTCAAAGTTGTAGAGATACGCTACCCTTTCTGTATGCGTATCCTGTCCGTGCTTTTCATCCTATTAGGTCTGCCTGCTCTTTCAGAAGAGGTGGAGCTTGAACTCGTTTTGCTGGCAGATGCTTCCGGTTCAATAACCGAGGCGGAAATCGAGTTTCAGCGCCAAGGATACGCTGACGCAATCACCGATCCTCGCGTGCTTACTGCAATACAGGAATCAGCTTATGGCGCCATAGCGGTGACCTATGTTGAGTGGGCGGCGAATACCGCAGTTGTTGTCGATTGGACTAAGATCAATGGAGCAAAAAGCGCACAGGTTTTTGCTGACGCATTAATAGGCCCGCCTCGGCAGGCCTATGGGCGAAATGCAATCGGGGCAGCCTTGCTCGACGCGAAGAGGCTCATAGAGCAGAACGATTTTGAAGGTTGGAGAAAAGTTATAGATTTCTCGGGTGACAGTCCGAACAGTTTTTCAGGACCCTTGATATCAACCGCACGAGAGGAAGTGGTTGCGTCTGGCATAACGATCAACGGGCTTCCAATCCTTTGCCGGTTTTGCGACACGCCGGCCCGTTATCCGGATCTCGCCAAGATCTACGAACAGCGGATAATCGGTGGTATTGGCGCCTTTGTCGTAACTGCGGCGAATGAAGACGATCTCGCAGTAGCAATCCGTCGCAAATTGATCCTCGAAATCTCAGGTTTGGAACCGCCGGCAAACGTAGCGTCCAAATAAGTTCTGCCATCGGAGCAGACCTTAACGCGCGTGAAAACGTTGGCCATTAATCTCCCAAGCATCTTTTGCCAAGTAAACCGGAACAAAAGGGTCCTGTTGGACAGCATTGATGCCGTTACTGCTTAAATATCAGCCTCCAAAGCACCCAACACCGGCATTTCGTTGAGTCGGTGAATTTATGCCCTTATGATATTCGGCGTGAGTTAAAGCGACTATTTTTCATCTTGTCAGGCCGCGTGGGATCCCCATACCCACGCGGTTAATTCGTTCGACGTCAGTTCAGTCCCGGTACCCGGTCGTTGCACTAATCTCGGGCGGCGGGCGGTTCGGGGGAAAGCGGCCGTTGGAACCCGTCGATACGCTTTGTCAGCGCGGAATGACTGCTCCTGCCAAGACTGGAAGTTCACAGAAATTGGTTCAACGACCGAGTTGCGGACGAAGCTGCCGTTTTCGCAAGAAAATCAAGGTCAGCTTTGAACAACGTCCTTACACCAACCCGCGGTTCCTAAACCGCTTCCGCCGCGGTTACGACGGCAGGAATTGGCACCACCCATTCGGGTCCTGAACCATGTCTTTCTAAGACTTGTGATATAACTGCCTTCCTAATCGCCGCTGCATTGTCCGGCGGCTGAGGACGCAGCAACGCACCGCCCCGTGCAGTGCCCTCCAAGAAGAAATCGAACGGTGCGCCGGGGTCACCAACCACCCACTCCGAAGCGACTTTGGATTGCTGGAAATTGGCGAAGCCTGCTTTCAGAAGCGCTGGAAAGGCGTTTTCCGGATCAGCATAATCATTAGCCCCGGGTCCTGGCGGCAATACAATATCCGGGGCTCCGTATTTGCCGATTGCACCAAAGACATATCCAAGTGCCGTATCCACTTCCGGGCCACACCAAACCGAAAACGCGAGGCGCCCTCCCGAACGAAGCACGCGGCGGGCTTCAGCAAATACTCTCGGCGGATCAGGGACATGCGGTATTCCAAATCCAATTGTCACGGTGTCGAAGGTGCCATCGTCGAAGTCCAACGCCATCGCGTCGCCTTCAACGAACTTGGCCTCTGGAACTGCCGACCGGGCCATCTCCAGCATGGTAGGCGAGAAATCCACTCCCGTTACACTGGCACCAGCGTTGATCAGACCTTCGGTTACATTCCCGTGACCGCAGCACAGATCGAGCGCTTCGATACCCGAACGAGCTTCAACCGCCTTTACCAAGGTTGGCACCACCATATCTGCAGCTTTTGCAAATACTTGCGCATAGGACTTCGCCACATTTGCTGTAGCCCACTCACGCTTCTCCAATGCAGCGAAGGTGTCAGACTGTTCGGACTCTTGCATCTCACTCTCCTGCAAAGCTTGGATGTAGTGAACACTCGGAGTTAATTGATCGTCAACGATGTTAATCGAAGCCGACATTCGCCGCCACGCAGCAACTCGGCACCTCTGGGCTCAACTTGGTCATCTGACTATTTTCTCAGATGACAGCTTATGAGCGGAAAGAAGACACATAAGGGTGTGGCAGTGCGGGTTAGGGCCTGCCTCTGCCGTCCCAATACTCTTTATCAGGCTCTTGGTATCCAGCTCCTTCATGGCTGCACACCCTCACAACAATGATTATGAAGAGTGCCATCAGGATTGCTCTGGCACTTGGGGTCTGGAGAAAGTATTTCATTATTCTTTTTTTAATGTTGCGTGAGTGACTTGGCAAAGAAGTCCCGCGCCTTTTCATTCAGCCCGCCAGTTGAGCTCAACTAAACGTCAGCAGGCCGCATTGGGAAGCGGTTTGGAGGAGGTCAATTGATTGGTTTTTGCTCCGCGCGCCAACAGTTCGTGAGCATCCGTGATTTGAGTTATCAGGTTTTCAACGTAACAAACGACAACCACTCTGTGAATTTAACGACGTCAGAGTTAGTAGCGCGGTTTTACGAAGGCGTTGATGTTAAGAAGGAAATGACGCAGGATGAAACCTTCAATTCAAACGCCAAGGC
Source organism: Ruegeria sp. YTSA135 (assembly GCF_059610165.1). Classification (NCBI taxonomy): domain Bacteria; kingdom Pseudomonadati; phylum Pseudomonadota; class Alphaproteobacteria; order Rhodobacterales; family Roseobacteraceae; genus Ruegeria; species Ruegeria sp. YTSA135. Next base: position 30,584 of record NZ_JBXWNC010000009.1, read on the forward strand.
AAAAATCTTCTCAGTTCTGATCCTCAACATGATTGGCGTGACTACCTGAAATCCTTGTTCCCGCATCTTAAAGAGTTCGCTTTTACCTGCGTGCGCAATGCGACCAGAATTACGCCTTGGATACACCGTTTCTTTTGGCCACGAAATCGACAAGGTGAGGAACATAGTCGTTCGGTCCGTCACCTCCAGCGGCGAGCGCCATGGCGAAACTGTTTTTTGCAGCGTTTCCGATTGGATTCGACAGCCCTACTTCATCTGCCATAGCTTCAAGGTAGCGCAAATCTTTTAGAGCATTTGATAAAGTGAATTTGTGGGACTCTCGATTACCTTCAACGGCGTAACCCATGAAGGTCCGGTAAAACCCGCAATCCATCCTGCTGCCGCGAATAACCGAGTCGAATTCCTTGGTGGAAATTCCGACTTTTTCGGACAGTGCCAACGCTTCCGAATAAAGCGCCGCGTATCCTAATGAGAGAAAGTTATTCAAAAGCTTCATTTTGTGCCCTGCAGCACATGGGCCAATGTGAACGATGGTCTTTGCCCAAGCTGCGATAACAGGCTTCAACCGTTCAAAAACATCTAGTTCAGCGCCGACCATGGTCGCCAGCTCTCCGTTCTGTGCTTGTACGGGCGTCCCGCCCAAAGGCGCGTCCGCCATATGGTGACCGGCCTGCGCCAACTTTTTTGCGAGTACCATAGTGGAATTCGGATCAGACGTGGAGCAGTCTACAATGACGCTACCGGCCTGCATGGACGGCATCATGGCTGCCACGATTGCCTCGACCTGAGGAGAACCGGGCGCACAAACATGGATAACTGATGACACTGCTGCAAGCTCCGCGAAGTTTTCCGCCTCCGTCGCACCCTGAGCGACTAACTCATCGACAGGTCCACGGTTTCGATGAGCAATCACATTAACTGTGAAGCCGGCTTTTAGCAGATTTGAGGCCATACCTTGACCCATCAAGCCAACACCAACAAATCCGATCGTTTCTTTGCTCATCGGGGTCTCCCTTTACTGTTCACGGAGAGACAGTGTGGACTAGTACAGAATGAAAATGCAATGGCGGCTTAACTTTGCTTCGCGAACCAAGGCGCAGGACGCAGCGAATAAACGTTTCTAGTCCTTTTCGACAGATGCTGCGCTTGAACCAAATGTCTGCATTGGGCTCTGGGACGAAGCCGCTCGCGCGGCAATGGCGCTTGTGGCCGACGGTGCGCGTCACTCCTGAAGCCGGGCATTTTGCGAACTGATCAACCTGTCTGACGATTGGGGCTTTCTCAGTCGACAGACAGGAGGTTCCGATGACAGAGGAGAGAACCACGCCGCTGCGCGAGCGGATGATCGAGGACATGCGTATTCGGGGTTTGGGAGACAAATCCCAACGTGCGCACATTCGTGCGTTGAAGGAGTTCGCTGCGTTTCTGGGGCGCTCGCCCGATACGGCCACGCCGGAGGAGCTTCGGGCCTACCAGCTTCACATGACGAATGCCGAGGTCTCGCCGTCGGTTTACAACGCGCGCATCACCGCACTGCGCTTCTTTTTTTATGACCTGCGGGCGCGAGGAGATGAAGCGGTACATGCAGTTCCGGACCGAACCGCGCAAACTGCCCGCAGTGCTCAGCGTCGAAGAGGTTTCCGAGCTTCTGGCCGTCGCGCCCGGTCCCGGGCTCAAGTACCTTGCCGCGCTCAGTATTTCCTATGGCGCTGGGCTGCGGGCATCACCCTCCCTGTTCCGGCGGAACAATTCCCTGTTCGCGCGAGAGAATTCCCTGTTCCAATCTTTAGGGAATTTGCAACATAAGCCACTGAAAAACATACAGTTCTGACACGTGAAATACTGAGTACCAGACCCGTTTTACGAAAATTCCCTGTTCATTGCCGGTTATCAGGGAAATCCAATCCAAAGCGACCCCGCCAAAATGCGCCACTGAGACCGGGGCCTGAATTGTACTCTGAGTGTACGGTCTGCTCCGTCTCTTATTGACTGCGCACGCGCCAACGCGCGGGAATTACGGCACAATTTCGGACCAGAAAACACAAATGAAATGAGACGGGTATGGGTGGCGGGGAGACAGGGATTCGAACCCTGGGGACGCTCTCACGCCCAACGGTTTTCAAGACCGCCGCATTCGACCACTCTGCCACCTCCCCGCGTGCTGCTGGGTCTTAAGGCCAACTGAAATCGGTGGCAAGAGTAAATAGGGAATTCTTGCCGAAGCATGTATAGCGGTCTTTCCATGACACCCCGCCCGCGTTATGGTTTTCACGAGGACCGTAACAGACCGGCATGACAGAACCGGCAAATGGCGGCGGGGCTCTGGATACGAGACCCCTTCAGGCAAGGGATGACAAAATGAAGCGAGCGACTGAGATACGCGCAAATCCGCGATCGTTGGCGGTATTTGCCGTTGCGTTGGCAGTTCTGACCGCATGCGATGAGCTGCCATCGATTGAAGGGGCTTCGGCAGACGCAACGGATGAAGATACGCAGACCGATGGAACCATCGAACTTTTCCCCGAGTTTTCTGACAGGTCTGGGGATACAATCGAGGCGCCGGACGTTTTCAGCGTGGCAGAAGCCGGATTGTGGGATGGTCGTCCTTCACTTGGTGGCATCTGGGTTGCGCATCCGGACGTGACCCAACCTGAACGCGTCGTGATAAAGAACACCACCAACAATAAATCCGTAAACGGGGCTTTGTTCCGGAGGGAAAGAAATTTGCCTGGCCCCGCTTTGCAACTGTCTTCTGCCGCGGCGGAAGAGTTGGGTATTCTGGCTGGTGCTCCAACCAAGATTGAGGTTGTCGCCCTAAGGCGTAAACCTGTCGAAGAAGTACCCGAGCCGGAAGAAACCGAAGTCGCCAAGCAGCAGCCGATTGCCGACGAGGCCGAAGCGCAAAATGAAGATGTTGAAACGGCCGAGGCGAAAGAAGAGAAACCGGCCAAACGGAAATGGTGGCAAAGGAAAGAAACCGTAGCTGCTGGCGCGGCGGCAGGGGCTGTTGCTGCCGGGGCGACAGCCGAGGTTGCCGAAGAAACTACCGAGGCGGCGGCAGAGGCCACAGCGTCGACAGTTGAGGCCGCAGAAGAGGTGGTTGAAGCCACAGCCCAAGAAACTTCGTCCGCGAACTTGTCGGACCCCGAAGTCACGCCACCACAGGAAAAATCGGCCAAACAGAAATGGTGGCAAAGGAAAAAACCAGACGAGATCACCGAAACTCCGCTGGACCCGATTGCAGGCGCAGCAGCCGCGATTGATGCGGCAGAGCCGACCTCGGCCGGTGCAACGTCGGCAGCAACTCAGAACGCGTCGCCACGGTCACTGACAAAGCCATTCGTGCAAGTTGGGACTTTTAATGTCGAAGCCAACGCCCAAAGCGCGGCCCAGAAAATTGAACGGAACGGAATTTCTGCCGATGTGCGGCAGTTAAAGTCTGGCGACAAGACGGTCTGGCGCGTGCTGGTCGGCCCGGCGTCGTCCCGTGCTGAACGAAATGCGCTGCAGAGTGATGTCAGGGACCTTGGCTTTACCGATGCATACTCCGTCAAAAACTGAAACAAAGGAGGCTCCAGTGTTGTCCTCACTGCGATCATCTGTTTTGACCCTTGGGCTGGCCCTGTGTGCCCTGCCAGCCCATGCCTTTGATACAACTGCTCGTGCGGCCTACGTCATGGACCAGACTACCGGTACGGTTTTGTTGTCGAAAGAGGCTGACCAGCCGCTGCCTCCTGCGTCGATGTCCAAGTTGATGACGCTCTACGTCGCGTTTGAGGCTCTGCGCGATGGCCGGCTGACGCTTGGCGAAACGCTGCCGGTATCCGAACACGCGATGAGCTATGGTGGCTCGACGATGTTCCTGAATACGCAGGATCGCGTCACAGTCGAAGATCTTCTGCGTGGCATCATCGTATTGTCGGGCAACGATGCCTGCGTCGTGATCGCTGAAGCGCTCAGCCCTGACGGAACAGAAGCCGGGTTTGCCCGCTACATGACTCAGCGCGCCAAGCAAATGGGCATGGACAATTCGAACTTTGCCAATTCGAACGGCTGGCCTGCCGCCGGGCATATGATGTCGGTTCACGACCTTGCCGTTCTTGCGGACCGGCTGATATCGGACTTCCCGGAATACTATCCCCTGTTCGCCGAGGAAGAGTTTGAATTCGATGGTCGCGCGCCTTCAAACAAACGCAACCGAAACCCGTTGTTGAGACTTGGGATCGGGGCTGACGGACTGAAAACCGGCCATACGCAGGAGGCTGGTTATGGCCTTGTCGGCTCTGCCAAGCAGGGAGATCGCAGGGTGATCTTTGTGCTCACTGGTCTGGACAGCACCCGCGTACGGGCTGAGGAGGCTGAGGCCGTGGTTAACTGGTCGTTTCGAAATTTTGTCGAGAGGACAGTTGCCAGCGCCGACACGCCGATAGCCGAAGCCAAGATCTGGATGGGTGCCCAAAAGACGGTGGGTTTGGTACCGGAAGAAGACCTTTCGCTGTTGTTCCCGGTTCTGGGCGACAAAAACATCGAGGCCGAAGTGGTCTATGATGGCCCTGTCAACGCCCCAGTGGAAAAGGGTCAGAAACTGGCTGAACTTGTGATCAACCCCGAAGGATTGCCAGAAATCCGACGTCCGCTGGTGGCTGCGGAAAGCGTTGCCGCCGGAGGGTTCGTAGTGCGCATGATGACCGTGGGCGGCATCGTTCTGACCGACGTGATCGGCAATCCTCTGGACGCATTGTGACAAAATCCGGGTTGTTTCTGACCTTCGAAGGCATCGATGGATCAGGTAAGTCCTCGCAGGCACGTATTCTTGCAGATCGCCTGCGCGAAATGGGCCACGAAGTTGTTCTGACGCGCGAACCCGGCGGATCGGCCGGGGCCGAGGAAATCCGGCGTCTGGTTCTGGAGGGCGACCCTGATCGCTGGTCGGCCGAGACCGAATTGTTGCTGTTTACAGCGGCACGGCGCGATCATCTTGAGCGCACCATCGAACCAGCGCTTGCCGCGGGTAAAGTGGTGATTTGTGACCGTTTTGCCGACAGCACGCGTATGTATCAGGGCATGTCGCGCGGGAATCTGCGCGCTCTGGTGGACCAGTTGCATGCCCTGATGATAGGGCGCGAACCCGACCTCACGATTTTGATCGACATGGACCCTCAAACCGGATTGGCGCGTGCCAAGGGGCGACAGGGTACAGAAGAACGGTTCGAGGACTTCGGACTCGACTTGCAACAAAAGATGCGGGATGGGTTCCTGGCACTTGCAGATGAGTTCCCGAACCGTTTTCGGGTGATTGACGGCAACCGGGACATGGACAGTGTTGCACAGGATGTGACAGATATCGTTCTGCAAGCTTTTTGACAGAACTATAGATGAACGACGATATCCCAACCCCGGATCAGGCTCCCGGAGCCCCACACCCGCGTGAAACCCAGCACCTGTTTGGGCAGTCTGCGGCAGAAAGGGCGTTTCTGGACGCTTACACCTCGGATCGATTGCATCATGGCTGGCTGTTGACTGGCCCGCGCGGTGTGGGCAAAGCCACGCTGGCTTGGCGTATAGCGCGATTTCTGCTTGCCACGCCTCCGGTTGAGGATGACGGGCTGTTTGGTGCGCCACCGCCGCCCGAGACGCTTGAGATCGATGCGGACCACCCTGTTGCACACCGTATCCAGGCAGGTGCTGAACCGGGCCTGGCGGCTATCACACGTTCTTTGAATGATCAGGGGCGGCTGCGGAACGAAATCGTGGTCGACGACATTCGCAAGCTTGGCAAGTTCTTTGGCCTGTCCTCGGCAGATGGCGGTCGGCGCGTTGTCATCGTTGACGCGGCGGATGAGATGAATGTCAGCGCGGCCAATGCCCTGCTGAAAATGCTCGAAGAACCCCCGGCGCGCACGACATTGCTGCTGGTCTCACACCAGCCATCCCGCCTATTGCCGACCATCCGCTCACGCTGCCGAACCCTACGACTTTCCCCACTCGGGCCCGAAGACATGCAGGCGGCCCTAAAGCAGACCGGTGCGGAATTGCCCGCTCAGACCGAACACCTTGCCGCTCTTGCTGCAGGGTCCGTGGGGAATGCGGTACGGTTGATAAACTTGGGCGGGCTGAAGATTTACGCCGAATTGATTGGCATTCTGGGCACCCTCCCGCGCATGGATCGCCAGCGCGCGCTTGCCTTGGCCGAAGCCGCCGCCCAGCGCGGGGCGGCCGACCGGTTCGAGCTGTTGCTATCGCTGATCGACGTGGCGCTGTCCCGACTTGCCCTGACGGGGGCGACCGGTGCACCTCCGTCACCGGAAGCTGCGCCAAATGAGGCGGAAACGCTTGCCCGCTTGTCCAGTTCCCCGCAGCAAGCCCGGCAATGGGCCGAGGTCGCAGCGACAATCACTGCCCGCGCACGTCATGGTCAGGCGGTCAACCTTGACCCCGCCGCCCTGGTCCTAGATACGGTGTTCAAGATACAGGAAACCGCCGGTCAGAGCAGATGAGCGACATCCCCCAAATTACCGACAGCCATTGCCATCTGGACTTCCCGGATTTTGAGGGGCAGTTGGACCAGATCATCGCCAATGCCGCCGAGGCTGGTGTTACACGCATGGTTACGATCTGCACCCGCCTGCGCAACGAACCCAGCGTGCGCGCAATTGCCGAGACCCACGCGCCCGTCTTCTACGCCGCAGGTACGCACCCGATGAGCGCGGCGGATGAACCAATGGCTACTGTCTCCGATCTTGTTGCGCTGTCCCAACACCCGAAATTTGTGGGCATCGGTGAGACCGGGCTGGACTATCACTACACAGCCGAAAGCGCTGATCTGCAAAAGCAATCCCTGCGCATCCATATTGAGGCTGCCCAGCGCACGGGCCTGCCGCTCATCATCCACGCCCGCGCGGCGGACGAGGACATGGCGCGCATCTTGACTGAGGAATACCGCAACGCGCCCTACACTTGTGTGATGCACTGCTTCTCATCTTCGGCGGAACTGGCCAAAGCAGCGCTGGATCTGGGGTTTTACTTGTCAATGTCCGGTATTGCGGCCTTTCCCAAAAGCCAGGAACTGCGCGACATCTTCGCCATGGCCCCAGTTGACCGGGTTCTGGTAGAAACCGACGCCCCCTATCTGGCCCCACCGCCCTATCGCGGAAAGCGCAATGAGCCGGCCTATACAGAACACACCGCCCGCAAAGGGGCCGAGGTGTTCAACATGGACTACGCCGACTTTGCCGCACAAACACAGTTCAATTTCGACCGGCTGTTTACGAAAGCAGCAGCGTACAAGGCAGTTGCATGACGGAATTGCGCTGCACCATTCTCGGCTGTGGCTCATCCGGCGGTGTACCGCGCCTGGGCGGGCAATGGGGTGATTGTGACCCAAACAACCCCCGCAACATCCGCCAGCGCTGTTCAATGCTGGTGGAACGCGACGGCTCCGAAGGTACGACTTCGGTTCTAATCGACACATCGCCCGATATGCGCAACCAGTTGCTTAGCTCCGGTACCGGACGGCTTGACGGTGTGGTCTACACGCATTCGCATGCCGACCACGTCCACGGTATCGACGATCTGCGGATGATCGTTTTCAACATGCGCGAACGGGTGCCGGTATGGGCCGATGGCGATACTCAGAACGCGTTGCTGGGACGGTTCGGATACGCGTTTATCCAGCCTGAGGGCTCCCCCTATCCACCGATTCTGGATCTGAAGTCCATCGACGGCCCGTTCGAGGTCAACGGCCCCGGGGGGCCGATTCCCTTTCACCCTTTCAAGGTCAATCACGGCTCGATCGACTCGCTGGGGTTTCGTCTTGGAAATCTGGTCTATCTGCCGGATGTGGCCGAGATCTATGACGAGGCCTGGCCATTGCTGTCTGGGCTGGATTGGCTGATCATCGACGCCCTGCGCCGTTCGCCCCATCCCACGCATGCGCATCTGGAAAAGACACTGGGATGGATCGAGCAACTCAAGCCCAAACGCGCGGTGCTAACCAATATGCATATCGATCTTGACTATGCCATGGTCGAGGCTGAAACCGCCGATCACATCACCCCTGCCTATGACGGCATGGTGATCCACCAGACATTGTAAAGCGCTGCGGGCACGGCCCGTAACATCATCAAGGGTGGCAAGATGCTGCAAAGCCTGATCGAAGTCATCCTGCCTGTTTTTCTTGTGATTGGCGCCGGATACATCGCGACATATTCCGGGTATTTCAAGGAACTCCACATCGACGGGATAATGAAGTTCACCCAAGGCTTCGCGATCCCGTGTCTGCTGTTTCTGGCGATCTCGCATCTGGACCTCAGCGCCAGTTTCGATCCTCGATTGCTGGGCAGTTTTTACTCCGCCGCTGCGCTGTGCTTTACCGCTGGACTATTCGGGGCGCGCCTGATTTTTCGCCGCGACTGGGAAGACTGCGTCGCCATCGGCTTTTGCTGCCTGTTTTCTAACTCGGTCCTGCTGGGCTTGCCGATTACCGAGCGCGCCTACGGACCCGAGAATCTGGACGGAAATTATGCAATCATCGCCTTCCATGCCCCGTTTTGCTATGGCGTCGGTATCACGGTGATGGAAATCATCCGGAACCGCGGCAATGGCGGCACGCGGATGGTTCGGTCGGTGCTGTCCGCGATGTTCCGCAACGCTTTGATCTTAGGGATCGTACTCGGGTTTATCGTCAATCTTTCGGGGATCGGTGTACCTGTGGTTCTGGACGACGCGCTTGGGCTCATAACCCGAGCAGCCCTGCCTGGTGCCTTGTTCGCCTTGGGGGGCGTTCTGGTCAAATACAAGCCCGAAGGCGATCTGCGCACAATTGCCTATGTCTGTGCGATCTCACTAATGCTGCATCCAAGCCTCATGTGGGCCTTCGGGAAAACGACGGGTCTGCCGCAAGACCTGTTCCGCTCGGGCGTTATGAATGCGGCGATGGCGCCGGGCTTTAACGCTTATATCTTTGCCAGCCTGTATGGCCGGGCCAAACGGGTTGCTGCTTCGTCGGTTTTGATCGGAACGGGCGTTTCTATCCTTACGGTCTGGTTCTGGCTGACACTTTTGGGGTGAGACAGACCAGTTTGGATTGACTTTAGAGCGTCAGGAAACACCTATCGGGAAAGCACACAGGACTGTATCAAATGCCCAACGCCCTTATAGTCGCACATGGCCAACCCTCAGACCCGGACCCGGCCGAGCATGCGTTAGCGGCCTACGCCGCCGAGGTAGACGCCCTTTGCGAAGGTGTGGCTGTCACGTCGGCGACACTTGCAGCGCCCGGAGCGTTCGAGCAACGCGTATCCGAACTGCCCGATGATGCGGTGATCTATCCGCTGTTCATGGCAAAAGGATGGTTTGTCACCAGCGCCTTGCCCAAACGGCTTGCCGGTCGCGACCTGCGCATTCTTGATCCACTGGGTGTTGATCCCGACCTGCCTGATTTGGTTGCAGACGCATTGCGCGACACGCTGCTAGAAAACCAATGGAACGCTCAGGACACGGATTTGGTTCTGGCGGCACATGGCTCTGGCCGCAGTCGCAACCCTTCAGCTGTTGCGCGGGCATTTGCCGACGATCTGGGTCGCAAGCTTACTTTCAGGTCGATCCGACCCGGCTTTGTCGAGGAACCTCCATCCATTGCCACAGCCGCTACTGGTCTGCCCCCCCAATCCTTGTGCTTGCCGTTTTTTGCATGCAAAGGCGGTCATGTACTTGAAGACGTCCCGCAAGAATTGGCGGCAGCGGATTTCAAAGGTCAGGTCATGCCGGTTGTTGGCGAGCTGCCCCGGATCAAGCGCCACATCGGCTTTAGGTTGTCCCGTGTGTTCGAAGGTTTACGAAACCCTTGACGTAAGTCTGGCTCACAATTGCGACGCAACACCGTGTTCCGCGTTGCCGTTCTGACGCCCAGCAACCACTGAATACAAACAGTGCCGGGACCTGCCCGTTCTTTTCGCCTCATACAGCGCCAAGTCCGCGGCATTCAAAATCTCAGCCGCTCTCGGAGGTTTTAGCTGACTGGACAAAGCAATACCGATGCTTGCTGAAATTCGGCAGGTGTTTCCCTCGAACAAGATCGGCGCCTGCAACCGGTCGATCAGGCGCGTCGCGATCGCCGAGAGAATATCTTCATCCGATAGTCCAGGAAAGATAATGACGAACTCATCCCCACCGATACGCGCCACCGTATCCCCGTTGCGGGTTTCTTCAACCATGATCCGGGCGGCTTGTTGCAACACGTAATCCCCTGCGGCGTGCCCGAACTGATCATTGACGGATTTGAAAAAATCTAGGTCCAGATGCATCAAGGCAAAGGGTAAGTGTCCTGTTATCAGTTGCCCAAGCGTTCCATCCATGGCGCGCCGGTTTTTTAACCCTGTCAACATGTCGGTAACGGCCTGTTCCTCGGCCGCCAGCATTGCGCCTTGAAGCCGCAGGTTCAACGATCGCGACGCCTCCATCGCGGCGGATTTGGCCTCAACCAGATACAACAGTTCGATCGCCAGATCGGTACCGGAAAAGTCGGCACTGGTCAGCGCATAATCGCGCACCGCATCCAGGATCGAGATTCCGAAGGACAGATTGATAACCGCACCCTTTCCATCCGGAAGCGGGGCGATCAGCCCCTTTAGTGCGGTACGCGGCGTTTCCCGCAACTTTAGATGCAGTTTTGCCCCTGCAGATGCCATAAGCGAAGACAGGTTTGTAACGTTACGCGGGCGTACTAGTTCGAAGACGTCCAGAAACCTTCTACCCGCCATCGGTTGATCGGGCCGCAGCTTTTGCAAGGTAGGTCCTACACGGCTAATCTGACCGTCCGTCCCCACCAAGACAAACATTGGACACAACGTTTCAAGAAGGGCTGCAAGGTCGTCAGTACCCATCATGACTTGCAGCCCCCCAGCTCAAATTGGCGCCCTTCAGCAAATGCACTTTCAATAAGAACAACTGAAATAACATCGACCTCCTGTTCTTGGTCGGCGTGGGACAGAATGACCAAAGCCCCGTAATCATCTGCCATGGCCCGAAGGATTCCGACCATTACACTGGAGTACCCGGCCAAACCTGGATGGCAGAACAACTGATATTCTGCTGGACTCACCTCAACCAATTCCAGCGCGGGCAGGTGAAGGTCAGAGACAGCCAGCCGGGCCCGGTCGGATAAATCGTCAAGCGAATGCAGGAATTCCACATATGTGGCGCCGCCAAGTCGCAGCAGACGCCGCAATCCCTCCATATTTGGGTGCGAGACCAGATAAGTTCCCAAATCCTCAAGTATTTCGGAACGTGGGCGCCTTAGATCGGCACACAGGTAATCCAACACCCGTTGGGTCATATCGTCGTCGTATACAAGCATGGCTTCGAACTCGACAAAGCCAAGCTCGGCCGCCTCGGTCACGCGCAACCAGCATGAATACCCATATGTCGCGCTCACAAAAGACTGCACCGCACGATTGATCAGACCATGCATCAGTTGCCCCAGAATAATTTCTTCCTCATTCTGGGCTCAGAGTTCTTAACAAATACACAACACGCGCCATCAGATACAGAAAATCTGAATGAGATTCGCAGCTGAAACCTTGGGCTTTCAACTAGAAATCTGTCGGTGCTCCACCTTCGGCCTTGCGTCTGGCCACGAAATCAGCCAGCTCCTCGCGGATGGCCTCATCCATCGCGGGCGGATCGAAACTGGTAACGATTTCCTTGAACATGTGATGCGCGCGTTCCGCTGTCCAGATACCGCCAGCGACGTTCCAACCCTCATAGTTTTTCCAGTCACTGAGGAAAGGCTGGTAAAACGCCGTGGTATAACGATCCTGCGTGTGCTGAATACCAAAGAAATGCCCATCGTTTCCAACTGAACGAATGGCATCCAGCGCGATTTCGTCCGGCCCGGTTGCTGTGATCTCGGGCTGCATATAGCGTTGAATTTGCTGCAGAACTTCACAATCCATGATAAATTTCTCGGGGCTTGCGATCAGACCACCCTCAAGCCAGCCCGCCGCGTGATACACCATGTTCGTCCTTGACTGAACGGCTGCCCACAAGGAGTTCGACGTCTCCCACACTGCCTGGCCGTCGGGCACGTTAGCGGCACACACACCAGAAGATCGCATCGGCAGCCCGTAATACCGGGCCATCTGACCTGTCATCTGGGTCGAGCGCATGTATTCCGGCGTACCAAACGCCGGTGCGCCGGATTTCATATCAACATTCGATGTGAACGTGCCGATTACGCAGGGAATTCCCGGACGTACATATTGGAACAACGCAATCGCGCACAGCGCCTCGGCCAGCGATTGCGCAACGGCTCCGGCCATGGTCACCGGCGCCATCGCACCGGCCAGCGTGAAAGGAGTAACCACAATCGCCTGCCCGCGCCGCGCCAATCGCAAGCACCCGTCGATCATCGGGTGATCATGTTTCAATGGCGAAGTAGAGTTGATGTTGGTGTACATCCGTGGTGTGGCTTCGAATTCTTCGTGGGTTAAACCACCTGCGATGCGGACCATCTCCATGACGTCTTCGACGCGTTCCTTACCCAGCGAATAGGCATGCATGGCCTTGTCGGTCAGCGTCAGCTTGTCATAGAGAACATCCAGGTGCCGCACGCTTGCGTGAATGTCGACCGGCTCGACCGGATAGCCGCCTGCAAAGTGTATGCAGTTGAAATACTGCGTAAGTTTTAACAGGTTGCGGCACATCTCCCGGTTTCCGGGAACCTTGGTGCCAATCTCCATATCCCAGTAATTTGGCGGAGAAGAAACGTTGCCGAACACGATATTCCTTCCGCCAATTTCAATCGTGCGATCCGCATTGCGCGGCGTGATCGTAAAGCTCGACGGGGCCTTCCGCACCATCTCCATGACGAAGTCTCGACCCATACGGACATTGTCGCCCTGTACCGTACAACCTGCTTCCCTAAGAATTCCCTTGGCTTCTTCGTTGTAGAATTCGATCCCAATCTCTTCGAGGATACGCATCGCACCTTCATGGATCGCGTCGATTCCGTCCTGGTCCAACGGCTCTGTCGGTCTGTCGATATTAACCGGAGGGTTCCACGGCATCTGGTCAATCACCGCGCTGCCCCTGCGCTTAGCAGCTCCGGCGCGTCCGCCTCCACGACGTTTGCGAGTTTTTGTATCAGCCATGTTATCCTCCGGAGCTTGCGTTTTTACATGCAATCCCCGAAGCAGGCGTCTGGCCGCTCTGTCTGCGACAGACTATGTCGGTTTCTTATCCTGAAGCGGCGAAATTAACGCGATTGCGATCAGATTCGTGCCAGCCAGTCGGGTATGTGGCCGATATCAGGCAAAACCACGTCCGCCCAAGGGGCCAACACCTCGGCCGGCGCCATTCCGGTCAGAACAGCGACTGTAGTCATCCCCGCCGCGCGCCCTGCTTGCAGATCATGCAAACTGTCTCCGACCATGGCGACGCGTTCGGGGGTCACGTCAACATGCGCGGAAAACGCAAGCAACTGCCCGGGACCGGGCTTGAATCCGTGCCCGCTGTCATATCCTGCAACAAAGTCGAAAAAGTCGCGAATGCCCACCGACTCCAGATGCCGCAGTGCAGGCATTTCACCATCATTGGTCGCCACACCCAGTTTCAAACCGGCCTGCCGGAGCTCATTAAAAAAAGGAACCAACGGGACAGCTTGCGCCTGCGGCGCCGAGGCCGATTCGACGTTCAGCAGATCAATGAGGTCTGACAGCGGCATATTGGGCAAATGCGGGGCCAGAACCTCGGCGATTTCATCAATTGCTCCCGCGATAACAACGCTGTCCTTGGCATAGGACACCTGTTCCAAATCAAACCCGATGGCCCGTCCAAGCTGGGCCGCGCGTCCATGGTCCCCCTGCGCAAGGCGCAGCACCATATTCCGCCCGAACGCACCCCAAGTGTCCGCGAAGTCAAACAGGGTTCCGTCCTTGTCGAAAAGGATCGCGTCAATGGGCATTATTTGCTCCTGCAAGGCATTTTCAGGTCCAGTGGATATCGGCACCACCTGACAAAACGGCACGCGCCTGACCGGGCAGGTCATAAGACACGGAATTCGCGTCACAGAAAGAAATCACCCACGAATCGTCAAGCATAAGAAACTCAAGCACCGACCCCAGGAACTCAGGCTCGGACGCCCTGTCTCGCAAGTCCTGCGCTGATGCGCCGGTCGAACCAAGAAAAACCGGCAGCAATTCATCATTGCCGACCAGCCAACCAAGGACGTCCAGTGCCAGTGTTTCAGCGGATTGGGCAGATATTGACATAAAGTGGCCAGAGATCAGGTGTTGGAAAGGGTTTGTTAACCAGACTCATAAACACTTTGGCAACGCATGCAATCAATGGTGACAGATATGTCCGTGCAGGGAACGATCCTTGTCCTAGACGGGACCTCAACCAATCGCATCATGCTGAAGGTTCAGCTGACTGCGGCGTGGTATCACGTTGTACAGGGTGAAAAGCTACAGGGCCTTGCAGGGTTGTTGCGGCGCACCAAGCCGGATCTGGTACTGACATCTCAGACCCTGCCGGATGGGTCGGCTGCGGATGTGAAAAAGCTGGTGTTGGCAGATCCTGACCTAGTGGATGTTCCTGTGGTTGCCATCGCACCGCAGAATGACAAGGCCGCACGTCTAAAGGCGCTGTCAGACGGGTTGGACGACGTACTGGCGCATCCGTTCAAGGATACATTTCTGTTGGCGCGGGTGCGCAGCCTGTTGCGCGCTCGGGCCGAGACGCAAGAACTACAGGTAGAAAACAGCTCGCACCCGATCGGTTTTGCTGAATCCATTGCTGCGTTCATTTCACCCGCGAAAACGGCCCGCGTGGCCATTCTGACACAAACGCCGCGCACCAGCGCCCTATGGCAGAATGCCCTGTCGAAACGGACGCGATACAGTCTGTCAGCACATACTACATCAAACCTTCAGGCTGTTTTGTCGGGGCCCGTGCCGGATGCCATTGTGTTCGAAGTCAGCGCAGGGCCGTCGGGCCTTAAACTGCTGGCCGATCTGAAATCGCGTAGCACCACACGGCACACGGTTCTGGTCGGAGTTCTTCAGGAAGAAAATGCACATCTGGCATCAGACGCGCTTGACCGGGGGGCTGATGTGATTTGCATGGGCCCCTTCTGCGCGGATGAAACGGTGTTGCGGCTAGAAAACCAGATCGCGCGAAAGGCCCGGCTGGACCAGATGCGCGCCTCGTTAAAGCAGGGATTGGTCGAATCCTGGGTTGATCCGCTAACCGGACTGCACAACCGCCGGTATGCCATGCGCGCAATTGATCAGATCGCGCGCAAGGCCGCACGGTCCGGGAAGGGCTTTGCCATAATGCTGGCCGATCTTGATCACTTCAAGGCAATCAACGACAGGTTCGGCCATACCGGAGGAGATATTGTGCTGGCCGAGGCCGCCACACGAATGGAGCGAATTCTGGGCTCTGCCGGGTTCATTGCGCGAATAGGTGGTGAGGAATTCATGATAGGCTTGTCAGACACCACTCAGGCAAAGGCGCTGGATCTGGCAGGAAACCTGTGTGCCTGCATTCGGGAAAAGCCGTTTGATCTTCCGGACTCCGCTGCCCCAATCCCGGTTACGATCAGTATTGGGTTGATCGCGGCCCAACCTAACGTGTCGACATACTCGCATCAGTCTCAACGGCTGGATGGATTGATCAAATCGGCCGATACAGCGCTTTACGCTGCCAAGTCAGCGGGGCGAAATCAGGTCCGACTACTGCCAAGCGCAGCCTAACTCAATCACTCGGATGGTTTGCGCCGATGCGTTTTACGTTTGATCACCTGTTGCAACCTGTCTGCATACGCCTTTCGTTCTGTGCCGGTCATGGCAGTTATGCGCTCTAACCATTCTTCCTGAAGGGCAGTTTGCAATTCGGCCATGGCTTGCGCCTGTTGATCGAGCAATGTATTTACAGGTACTGGATCAAAGGGTTCGGCACGCAGAGCTGTCTGAAGCGCCGTAAAACCCTGAGACCGCATTTTCGCGCCTTGGATATGCCGTTCATACAGTTCGCCGCGCAGAGCTTTGCGTTCCGCATTTGGCAAGGCCCGGTACAGCGCTGGTCCAAAGCCGGGGGGCGCCTTGCCATGGCTATCCCCTTTGAAACGGTAGACAGTGCCCAAGGCGACCCCGGCCACCAAAAGGTTCAGCGCCAGCGAAACAAATAACAGGATCGTCACCCACCGCCTTTTGGGCTTGGATTGATCGCTCATTCGGCGTCCTCCAGAAATGTTGCATCCAGCCCGAGGTCAGCGACCACAAAGCTGTTTTCCTGCGGGTATATGATCGCGGCCGGATCGGGCAAGAAATCAGGCGCGGACAAGCCGATCCAGACGCCAGCCGCACTGGCCGCGACCAGACCGCCCATGCTCTGCCAGCCGCCAATCCCGTCCAGCATTCGTACCCAGACCGAACGCCGGGACGACGAAGCAGGTTTCAGACGGTCAAGGCGTACCTTCTCGGCATCCGTCACGATGCGCACGGCCAGATCATCAGGCAGATCGGGTTGGGTTTGCCGCGCCTTGGCTAGCAATTGATCAAGGTCCATCTCGTCTTCAGCCATCTTCATACCCCAGTTCATCCTGCCGTCCGGCCAGTATTGCCGCCAAGGCGCGTTTTCCGCGCGCAGTCAGACTTTCCACCGCTTCCGTTGAAATGCCCATGATCCCAGCGATGTCGGGATTGGGCAGTTCTTCGATATGCCGCAAGATAACCGCTTGCCTCTGCCGGTCTGGCAATTGTGACAACGCCACCTGCAAAGCATCTTTACGCGCTGCCTCCTGCAGTCTTTCAACAGCGCTTGGGTCTTCATCCTCGGGTTCGGGGACATCGTCCAGACGGTCAGGCCGCTTCCTGCGCTGCATATCTACACATAGGTTCAAAGTGACACGGTAAAGCCAAGTGGTCACTTTGGCCTGCCCAGCCACCCAGTTCGGCGCCATTTTCCAAAGCCGCATCATGGCATCCTGGGTGACGTCTTCGGCCTCGGCCCGGTTGCCCAGCATCCGCATCGCAACCGAGAAACACCGTGGCCCCAACCGATCGGTCAGCACACGCGCGGCCGCCGCATCACCGTCTGCAAATTGCCGCAACAACGCGTCGTCCGAGGTGTCCGCAGCGCCGTCGGCGCCACGAACATCCTGTGGAATGGAGGTCAGATCCTCCATCCTTCATCAGCTATCGTCGGCGTCTGCGTTGCCGCCTTTGCGGTGCTTCCGGCCCATCCGCGCTTTTGCATCGGCAAATTCCTGCTCTGAGATCGTCCCACTGTTATCCGCGTCGATACGGTCAAACATCTTGCCAGCCCGGCGCGGCTTGGGCAACTCGTCCTGGCTCAGAAAGCCGTCCTGATTGGCGTCATGCCTTTCAAACATCTTTGCCACACGATCATTGGCGCGTTGCTGAGCTGCCGCCTGCGCCTCATCAATGCTCAGCTGTCCATCGCCATTAATGTCAGACTGAGAGAATCGCTGCGCGCGATGGGTTTCCATTTCTTCCCGCGTCAGTTGGCCGTCGCCATTGGCGTCCAATTCCTGAAAGTTCACAGGTTCACGAATACTTGATCCGGCTGCCAAAAGCGATGTGCCGGTAACGGCAACAGCCGCGATCAGAATGGCCGGAATAAATTTGGCGCTGTTCATGTCGTTTTCCCTTTGTTTTGCGGCCCTTTGCCGCCGCCTACAAAAGACTAAACGCACAGCAGTACCGGTTCCGTCGAAATTTGTTCGAAAATTTTGTTGAAGCGTTGCCGCGGCTTCGCGTCACAAAGCGACGCACCCCCCTTTTCTGTGAGGCAAAACCAGAGCAGTATCGCGCGCAAGTGAAAGCGCGAGTTTCAAAATGACAGACCAGACGATCGAAACCACGACCGAAAATGACAGGCCAACCTGGCCCGCACTTGTCAACGGCTTCCGGGGCCGTTGCCCGAAATGCGGTAAGGGAAAGGTTCTGCGGGGCTATTTGAAGGTTCAGGACAACTGCGGCCATTGCGGACAGGAGTTGTTTCACCATAGGGCGGATGACGGCCCGGCTTATCTGACCATTCTGGTCGTTGGTCACCTGCTGGCGCCCGCTTTGCACGTCACATATGTTGAATTTCGCCCCGAGCCGCTGACCATGTTCTTGATCTTTGCGATCGGTTGTACGGCACTGTCGCTGTTTTTGCTGCCCCGTCTGAAAGGCGCCGTCGTTGCCTATCAATGGGCACGTCGCATGCACGGTTTCGAAAAAGAGCAATGACCTTGTTCACGAGATCGCACAGCGCATGACAGAGGATAAATCCGCGATACGGGATGCGGCAACGGTCATAGTTCTGCGCGATCGACTGACGAACCCCTCGATACTATTGGGACAGCGCGGCGCAAAAGCTGTTTTTATGCCCAACAAGTTTGTGTTTCCCGGTGGCGCGGTCGACACGGCAGACGGCTCTGTCCCGTTGGTCGCCCCCTTGCCCGCACTATGCAGCGAAAGGCTGGACGAACGATCCGCTCCCGGTTTGCAGAACGCTTTGGCCGCAGCGGCGATCCGCGAATTGTGGGAGGAAACCGGATTGGTTCTTGGTGAGCGTGGCGATTGGCAAGGATCAATTCCTGCGGATTGGCAGGAATTTGCGCGCATGGGTTTCCGACCAACGGCCAGTGCCCTTCAGTTCGTATTCCGCGCCGTGACCCCGCCGGGTCGCCCCCGCCGTTTCGATGCGCGGTTTTTCCTTGTCGATGCCAATGCCATCCAAGGGGACCCTGACGATTTCAGCCGCGCTTCGGATGAGCTGTCCCACCTGCAATGGGTCCCATTGAACCGGGCGCGCGAATTGGACCTGCCGTTTATAACTGAGGTCGTTCTGGCCGAAGTGGCGGCCCGGGTTACAAACCCCGAGCCGCCCTCAAACGTTCCCCTCTTCCTGCATACCGAGGAACAAAGCCTGTTCCTACAGCTTAAAGGGCATCCGATGCCGAACACAGACTAAGCGTCACTTCATTCGGCTGATGACGGTGGTCACTTCGGGCTTTTTACCGATTTCGGCCCTGGCAGTTTGACGCACGATGCGACGCATGGCTTCTTCCAGCTTGTCGTCGTCACGCAGAGTCTTGGCATCCGCGCGCATGAGGAACTGGTTCAAGTCTTCCTCCAATACCTCAACCAGGGCGGCGCGCGACGTGCCGGTTTCGGGCAGACCCATTGTGTCACACCACGGTTCACCCAGCGGTTCATCCTCTTCATCCAGAATGACGGTCACAGTCACATGCCCATTCAAGGCCATGCGGATCCTGTCACGTACGACCCCGTCCAGCGCACCGATCTTGACCGTGCCGTCCAGATAGGTGCGACCGGTTTCGACGTAATCAACCACCTTGGGCGCATTGCCTGTAAGGTCAACCATCGTTCCGTTGATCGCCAAAACACCCGTTCTCCCGCCGGCCTCGGCCAGCTTGGTGTGTTCGCGCAAGTGGCGATGTTCCCCATGCATCGGGATCACCACCTGCGGGTCTATCAGCGCGTGCACTTTCTCAAGATCAGGTCGGTTCGCATGGCCAGAGACGTGATACAGACCCGAGCTGTCATCGACCACATCGACTCCCTTTTCGCTGAGTTGGTTGATGATAAAGATCACTCCCCGCTCATTTCCCGGAATGGTCTTGGACGAAAACAGGAACAGATCGCCTTCCTTCAACTCTAACCCACGATACTTGCCCCGCGCCAATTGCGCACTGGCGGCACGGCGTTCGCCTTGGCTGCCGGTCACGATCAGCATCAGGTTCTGGCGCGGTACGTCCACGGCCTCTTCTGCGCTGATGACTTTTGGGAAATCCGAGAGTATGCCCGTCTCTGTCGCCGCCTCGATCATTCGCCGCATGGCGCGCCCCAACAAGACGACTGAGCGCCCTGCCCGCTGGCCCGCTTCGGCCAGCGTTTTAACGCGGGCAACGTTTGAGGCAAAAGTTGTTGCCACAACCATGCCCTCGGCGCTTTCGACCAGTTTTGTAATTTCAGGAACAACTTCCGCTTCCGAGCGGCCATCATGCGGGGAGAACACGTTGGTGCTGTCACAGATCAGCGCCTTAACGCCGGTTTTCGCAACGCTGGCCCAAAGCTCGGGGTCGAACGGTTCACCCACCACAGGGTTCGCATCCAGCTTGAAATCCCCCGAATGCACAACCCGGCCCGCGGGCGTGTCAATCACCAGTGCCGCGCTTTCGGGAATCGAGTGAGACACGGGCAGGAAGCCAACAGTAAACGGTCCAACCGTAACGTTCTCGGGCCAGGCCGAAACCGTATGCACCGCGTCGTCTGGGTGTCCGTGCTCCTCCATCTTGCGCCGCGCGATATTCGCGGTAAAGGCACGTGCGTAAATCGGCGCACCGAGCGCCTCGTAACAATGCGCCACGGCCCCGACGTGATCCTCATGCGCGTGAGTTACGAACACGGCTTCAAGCTGGTCAGCCCGCTCGCGCAGCCATGATATGTCAGCATAGATCAGGTCGACGCCCGGCGTTGTGTCCATATCCGGGAAGGTCACGCCAAGGTCCACAAGGATCAGACGTTCCTGTCCTGGCTGTCCATAGCCATAGACATAGGCATTCATGCCAATTTCGCCGGCACCACCCAGCGGCAGATAGATCAGTCGTTCACTGCTCATGTCGAGCCATTTTCCTTGTTGTAGCGATGGATCACGGTCAGCCCGTGCATCGTCAGATCGTCTTCGATTGCGTCAAACCCGACATCCGCCTGATCGAACAAAGGCGCAAGCCCACCGGTGCCGACCACCTTCATCGGCATTCCGTATTCTGCCTTGATCCGGGCGATCAGCCCCTCGATCAAACCGGAATAGCCCCAATACACGCCGGATTGGATACAGCCAACCGTATTTGTACCAATCACTTTTTCCGGTCGGGTAATATCGATATGGGGCAGCGCCGCCGCCCCTTGGTGCAACGCCTCAAGGCTAAGGTTCACGCCCGGCGCGATGATGCCACCGACATAAGCCCCGTCCGACGCCACCACGTCGAAATTCGTCGCCGTTCCGAAATCGACCACAACCACGTCCCCGCCATGGCGGTCAAACGCGCCCACGGCGTTGGCAAGGCGGTCCGGGCCGGGGATCGTTCCTTCGTCCACACGCGGCGCGACAGGTAGCAGGCATTCCGGTTTACCAACAACAAGCGGTCGGCAGCCAAAGAAACGATCAGCAAAGATGCGCAGGTTGAACACCACGCGCGGCACAGTTGATGCAATCACCACATCGTTTATTTCCGCATCAATCCCGTAATGTTTCACCAACGTCGAATACCAAGTGAAGTAAGCATCCGCCGTGCGCGAGTGATGAGTCGAAGTTCGCAGCGTACACAGGAACTTATTGCCGTCCCAGATCGAGAAAACGGTGTTTGTGTTACCGCAGTCAATTGCCAGAAGCATCCGGGCCCCCTTCAGAAAAACACGTCCGCCGCAGGAATGCCAATGCGGCCCTTTGCGGTCTTTAAGACAAGGTTGCCGTCGGAGTCCACGGTTTCAAATGTTCCAACCGTTTTGGACGTGGATGTTCGGGCGGTAATCACCTCTCCCAGCCTTGCTGCCCTGGACAGCCACGCGGTACGGATCGGCTCGAACCCAAGGGTCGTAAACTGCGTTTCATATCGCGCGTAGGCCGCCGCCAATTCTGTCAGAAAATCGTCGGGCGAAACTGCCGCACCTGTCTCAGACAGCAGCGATACCGGGCGCACCGCATTCTGTTCGACGACATTGGTTGTCGGCGCTTCGGACAGGTTCACGCCAATTCCGATTGCCAAATGCGATACCGCACCGCCCTGCCCAGTGCTTTCCAGCAGGATACCTGCAAGTTTGCCGCCGTTCAGCAACACGTCATTCGGCCATTTCAAAGACAGTCCCGCAGCGCGTCCTGTCACCGCGATACAGGCATCGAACACCGCAAGTGCCGCAACAAAGCTGCGCAAAGCTGCCTGCCCCGGATTACCCTGCGGCCGCATCAACAACGTGGCGGCCAGGTTTCCCTTGGGATTGACCCAGGCCCGACCGCGCCGTCCGCGCGCGGCGGTTTGGTGATGTGCCATGATCCACACCGGGCCGGACGCCGTTGGCGCAAGCCGGGTGGCCTCGTTTAAGGTACTGTCGACCTCTTGCAAGATATGCAGGCCGTATCCCTGCGGCCAGTCTGTCATGGTAAAAAGGCTCGGCCTGTCGACCGAGCCTCCTGCGATTGGATGTCCAACACGTCAGTTGACAAGCGTAGCCGCCGCAGCCGCTGCCGCGCCTTCGATACCGAATTGGTAGAAAACACCAACCAGCATTAGTGCGGCTGACCCCATCAATGCGACCCACAGAACCGGCGTCGCGCGCGTTTCAATTGAATCTTCGTTTTCGGCACCGAAGTACATGTAAAAGACAATCCGCAGATAGTAGAACGCACCAATCACCGACGCGATTGCCGAAACGATGACCAAACCGATCAACCCCGCGCTGACGCCAGCTTGCCAAACGCCAAACTTGGCGAAGAAGCCCAGCATCGGCGGCACGCCGGCTAGGCTGAACATCAGGATCAGCACCGCCAATGCTTTGCCCGGATCGCGTTTGGCGTATTGCCGCAACGCGTCGATATCCGTGACGGGCTTGCCATCCCGTTCCATCATCAGGATGAAGGCAAAAGTACCGATGTTCATGGTTACATAAATCGCCAGATACATCAGCATCGCCTTGACGCCCAGCTCTGTCCCTGCAGCTAGACCAATCAAAGCATACCCCATATGAGCGATGGACGAGAAAGCCATCAGTCGTTTGATATCCCGCTGACCGATGGCAGCAACGGCTCCCAACAGCATCGATAGTACTGAAAGCAGCACGATGATCTGCTGCCAATCCGCGATCACCCCACCAAACGCGTCATGTAACAAGCGTGCAAACAGCGCCATGGCCGCGACTTTCGGCGCGGTGGCGAAAAAGGCCGTGATCGGCGTGGGCGAACCTTGATAGACGTCTGGCGTCCACATATGGAACGGAACAGCCGAGACTTTGAAGGCCAGACCCGAGATCAGGAACACCAGGCCGAACAACAGACCAACCGAGATCTCTCCGTGCTGAACTGTCTGGATGATGCCCGAGAACAGAGTGGTTCCGGTAAAACCGTAGACCAGCGATGCGCCATACAACAGAAGACCCGAGCTGAGAGCCCCAAGTACGAAGTACTTCAAGCCAGCCTCGGTCGATTTCAAGCTGTCCCTGCGCAAAGCGGCCACGACGTAGAGAGACAGTGACTGAAGCTCTAGCCCCATATACAGCGACATCAGGTCGCCCGCGCTGACCATCATCATCATACCCACGGCAGCCAAAGCCACCAGCAGCGGATATTCAAACCGCAGCATATCGCGACGCGCCATATAGTCTTGGCTCATCACCAAGACCGCAGCCGCCGACAGCAGGATCGCAACCTTTGCAAAGCGCGAGAATCCGTCATCCACGAACATGCCGTTGAACGCCACATTTGTGCCGTCGCCGTTTGTCGCAATCCAGAAAGACAAGAGCGCCATCACCCCGGCCGTCGTCCAGACCAGAACCGGCGCCAGTGCGTCCTTGGTCGTGTAAACGGCCCCGATCAGAGCGGCCATCGCGTATACGGCCAGAATGATCTCTGGCAGGATTATTGTCAGATCAGCTTGGATCATTTCTCCAAAGCTCCCTACTGCGACGCGGCCGTCTGGGTCGCGGCCTCAGCCGCGGCCAGAGCCGTGTCATAGTTTGAAATAAGGGCAGCCGTCGAGTTGCCGATCACATCGGTCACCAGCGACGGGTAAACGCCCAGAAGGATCGTCATCACGATCAGTGGCGCAAAGATCAGCCGCTCACGCGAACTCATGTCTGTCATCGCCTTGAGGCTTTCCTTGATCAAGTCGCCAAACACGACCCGACGGTAGAGCCACAGCGCATAGGCTGCCGAGAAAATGACACCTGTTGCGGCCACGGCCGTCACCCAAGTGTTCACCTGGAACGTGCCCATCAGGGTCAGGAATTCCCCAATGAACCCAGATGTGCCCGGCAGGCCGACATTGGCCATGGTGAACAGCATGAAGACCAACGCATAGGCAGGCATCCGAATGACCAGCCCACCATAAGCCTCAATATCGCGCGTGTGCATCCGGTCATAGATTACGCCCACACACAGGAAGAGTGCCGCCGAAATGAACCCGTGACTGAGCATCTGGAAGATCGCACCGTCAATGCCCTGCTGGTTTGCCGCAAAAATGCCCATGGTGACAAAGCCCATATGTGCGACCGAAGAATATGCGATCAGCTTTTTCATATCCTCCTGCACCAGCGCAACCAGTGAGGTGTAGACCACGGCAATCGCCGACATCCACAGCACCAGATCAGTCATCACAGCCGACCCTACCGGGAACATCGGCAGGCTGAACCGAAGAAAGCCATAGCCGCCCATCTTCAACAGGATTGCCGCCAGTACGACCGAACCGGCGGTCGGCGCTTGCACGTGGGCATCTGGCAACCAGGTGTGTACTGGCCACATTGGCATTTTCACCGCAAACGAGGCGAAGAAAGCCAGGAACATCAGCGTCTGCATTCCGCCGACGATGTAGATGCCCAGAACGGTGAACCCCTCGGACGAGAACTGATGGTTCATCAGTGCCTCAATATCCGTAGTGCCTGCATCAGCATACATTGCCACCATCGCCACAAGCATCAACACCGAACCGAGGAAGGTGTACAGAAAGAACTTGAAGCTGGCATAGATGCGTTCTTTGCCGCCCCAGATGCCGATGATCAGGAACATCGGGATCAGCCCTGCCTCAAAGAACAGATAGAACAGCACCAGATCCAGCGCCATGAACACGCCCAGCATCAGCGTTTCCAGCAACAGGAAGGCGATCATGTATTCCTTGACTCGGTCGGTCACGTTCCAACTGGCCAAAATGGTCAGCGGCATGATGAAGGTCGTCAGCAAAACGAACAGCACGCTGATGCCGTCCACGCCCATCTTGTATTTCAAGCCCAGCAACCACTCGCCTTCTTCCACCATCTGAAAGCCGGTGTTTGAGGGGTCGAAACTGGTGTAGATCCCGATTGAAACAAGGAAGGTTACTGTGGTCGCCACAAGCGCAACCCACTTCGCATTGCGCTGAGCGGCGGCGTCATCACCGTGCAGGAACAGGGCCAGAATGCCAGCCGCCACAGCGGGGATGAAGGTGACGATGGAGAGGATATTGTCCATTATTGTGCGCCTCCGCCAATCGACATCCAGGTGACAAGGGCTGCGATGCCCAGAACCATCCAGAAGGCGTAAGTAAAGATGTAGCCCGTCTGCGCTTTACCTGCGAGGCGGGTGAAGAACGGAACAACGCCCATTGCAACCCCGTTCAGGAAACCGTCGATGGTGTTGCCATCACCGCGCTTCCACAGGAACCGCCCAATCGCCACAGTGGGTTTGACGAAGATCGCGTTGTAGATTTCGTCGAAGTACCACTTGTTTAGCAGGAACAGGTACAAAGGACGCTGGTTCTGCGCCAAACGACCCGGCAGCGACGGATTGACGATGTAGAACCAGTAAGCCATGCTAAAACCTAGGACCATCGCCACAAACGGCGAGACCTTGACCCATTTCGGAGCCGCGTGCGCATCGTCCAGAACATGGTTGTCCGGCGCCATGTAAAGCGCGCCTTCACCCGGTTCGCCGACAAACGCGTAGTGGTGGTCGCCATGCGCGTCTTTCTCGCCATGGCCCTCATCCGTATGGGCATCGCCTTGAGCGTCATCCGCGTGACCTTCATCGCCATGCGTGGCCGCCTCCGCGTGATCGCCAACCTCAGCATGTTCTGACGCCTCAGCCACGGGAATGCCGTAGAATTTGCCGACCTTGTCTGCATGACCGAAGAAATTGCCATACCAGATCATTCCGGCGAATACCGCCCCAAGGGACAGCACACCCAGTGGCACAAGCATGGTCATCGGGCTTTCATGCGCGTGCTCATGCTTATGCTTGTCCCCGCGAGGTTCGCCATAGAAAGTCAGGAATATCAAACGCCAGCTATAGAAGGATGTGAACGCTGCCGCGACGACCAGCAACCAGAAGCCATAGGCCGACCCACCTGCATAGGCGCTTTCGATGATGGCGTCCTTGGACAGGAACCCAGCGAAACCGATCGTCGTCAGCGGAATACCAACCCCTGTGATCGCCAGCGTACCGATCATCATCGCCCAAAAGGTATATGGGATTTTTTTCCTCAGCCCACCATATTCGGTCATTTCCTGTTCGTGGTGCATGGCATGAATAACCGAGCCCGCGCCGAGGAACAGCAACGCTTTGAAGAAGGCGTGCGTGAACAGATGGAACATCGCAGCGGAGTACATCCCGACCCCAGCGGCCACGAACATATAGCCAAGCTGCGAACAGGTCGAATACGCGATGACACGCTTGATGTCGGTTTGCACCAACCCAACGGTCGCGGCAAAAAAGGCTGTGCTTGCGCCCAGTACGGTGACAAACCCTGTCGCACCCGGCGCAAACTCCATCAGCGGTGACATCCGGCACACAAGGAACACACCCGCCGTTACCATCGTCGCGGCATGGATCAGCGCAGACACAGGCGTCGGGCCCTCCATCGCATCCGGCAACCAGGTGTGCAGGATCAGCTGTGCAGATTTACCCATCGCACCGATGAACAACAGGACGCAGATCACTTCGATGGCGTTCCACTCAGACCACAAGAAGGTCAGCTGCGTTTCCGCCAACTGCGGCGCCGAGGCAAATATGTCTGAGAAATTGATGCTGTCCGTGAGGAAGAACAGCGCGAAGATCCCCAAGGCAAAACCAAAGTCACCCACCCGGTTGACGATGAACGCTTTCATCGCAGCGGCATTTGCGCTCGGCTTGCGATAGTAGAATCCGATCAGCAGATAAGACGCGACACCCACGCCTTCCCAGCCAAAGAACATCTGCACCAGATTGTCGGCGGTCACCAGCATCAACATCGCAAAGGTGAAGAAGGATAGGTAAGCGAAGAAACGCGGCTTATAGCTCTCGCCCTCACGCCATTGCGGATCGTGGTCCATGTACCCGAAGGAATAGAGGTGCACGAGCGCCGAAACGGTCGTTACCACGATCAGCATGATCGCAGTTAGTCGATCCAGACGAATGGCCCAGCTAGTCGACAGCGATCCGCTCTCGATCCAGCGCATGATTTCGATCTGTTGGGTGACGCCATCGAAGGTGAAGAACACGATCCACGACAGCACACAGGCCAGGAACAACAGGCCAGTGGATGTCCACATGGCGGCTTTCTCGCCGATGAATTTCCAGCCGAACCCGCAAATCAGCGCACCCACCAGCGGGGCAAAGAGGATGGTCGTTTCCATTGTCTCTTACCCCTTCATCATATTGACGTCTTCAACCGCAATCGAGCCGCGGTTGCGGAAGAAGCAAACCAGAATGGCGAGCCCAATCGCCGCCTCGGCCGCTGCAACGGTCAGGACGAACAGCGTAAACACCTGCCCGACCAGATCGCCGAGGAAGCTGGAAAACGCCACGAGGTTGATATTCACCGCCAGCAGCATCAATTCGATGCTCATCAGCAGGATGATGACGTTCTTGCGGTTCAGAAAGAGACCGAAGATGCCGATGACGAACAGCGTCGCCGCGACCGTAAGATAGTGTTCAAGTCCGATCATAGCTTCGCTCCTGGCGAGTCGGGGTAGTAGAGTTTGCAGCCGCAGGTGTAGTCGACTTTCTTTTGATCCGCAGTTCTGCCAAAGAACGCATCAAGACTAGAGCTACTGCGATAACCTTGGTTTTTTGCGATATTCTGCAATTCAGACACGGTGGTCTGATCATTCAAGCCTATTGGTCCCTGCGGCTGTTGAATGAGTTCGATTGACTCATGAATGCCTATAGGATGCGACACAACTTTTTGACCATCTTCAGCAATTACTGTCTCCGAGCCAACTAGTTGCCCACCGATGATAATTCCGTCTGCAATTGAGCAATCCATGAAGAAGAGGTACTGTTGAGAGAAGCACGCATCGCCGCTATTCAATCTTTGTCCAATGCGGCCATTGCCTATGTCTATGACTGGCTCCCCGCTGAAAGAATTCCATTTTCCACGCCCGCCATTCTTAAAAGAACAGTCTGGGTGGACCGACTTAAACTTCCATCCCTCGTTGACGGGCGCTGGCGAACAGGCCAGTGCCGCGTTACTCATCACAAACATGATGAGCATGAGTGCTATTGTGGAGTTATGCTTCACAACCCCTGCCCCGGTTTCACGTCCTTCAACTCCATCGCCTTGGCCGGGTCGCGCATCATCTGGCCGACGATGTCCTGACGTTTGATGTCCTTGCGGTGGCGCAGCGTCAGAACAATTGCGCCGATCATGGCCACCAGCAGGATCAGGCCCGCAAGTTGGAACAGAAGGAAGTATTGATCATAAAGAATGACGCCAAGCGCCTCGGTGTTGTGACGGTCTGTCGGAACCGGTTGGGCCAGATTGGCCGCAGCACCCTGCGCGCTGTCCCAGGCACCAAAGGCCATGACGAACTGCATCAGGATGACCAGACCGATCAGCAGTGCCAGCGGCATATAGCGCGCCATCTCGGCCTTCAGTTCGGCAAAGTCCACGTCCAGCATCATCACCACAAAGAGGAACAGCACCGCGACCGCGCCCACGTAGACGATAATCAGCAGCATCGCCACGAATTCAGCCCCAAGCAGCACGAACAGCCCCGCCGAGGACAGGAAGGACAGGATCAGCCACAGCACCGAATGCACCGGTTGGCGGCTGATCACCGTGAACAGCCCTCCGGTTATGGCGCCGATGGCAAAAAGGTAGAAGGCAAAGACGGTCATTGATCCTCATCCTCGTTGTCTCCCATGAGCTCTTGCGCCAGATCCAGCGCTCGGGTCATGGCCGGGATGCCGGCAAAGACCGACATCTGACCGATCGTTTCCACGATCTCTTGTTTTCTGGCCCCGGCTTCAAGCGCGTGGCGGACAGTCTGGCGCACAGCGGTATCGGCCTGCGCGCCCTGACAGGTCAGCCCCGCCAGCGTCAGAAGCAGGCGGGTCTTCGCATCCAACCCATCCTTGTTGACGGCGTTGCCGAACATCATCTCCATGACCTCTTTGGGCATGGTCGGCCACAGCGCCTCGAACCCCTTGGGCGAGAAATTCTCCATCGCCGGGTTCATCGCTTTGGCCATGTCCTGAGCTTGCTTCATCATCAGCTCGAACGGATTTGTCGGGCTGTCACTCATCGGTAAGGTGCGTCCATTTCCAGATTCCGGGCAATTTCAGCTTCCCAACGTTCACCGTTATCGAGCAGTTTTTCCTTGTCGTAAAATAGCTCTTCGCGGGTTTCCGTGGCAAATTCAAAGTTAGGACCCTCGACGATGGCATCGACCGGGCAGGCCTCTTGGCAGAAGCCGCAATAGATGCACTTGGTCATGTCGATGTCGTAGCGCGTGGTGCGGCGGCTGCCGTCTTCGCGCGGTTCTGCGTCGATGGTGATCGCTTGCGCGGGGCAAATCGCCTCGCACAGCTTGCAAGCGATACAGCGTTCCTCACCATTCGGGTAGCGACGCAGGGCGTGTTCACCACGGAAGCGCGGCGACAGTGGCCCCTTCTCATGCGGGTAGTTTACGGTGGCCTTTGGGGCAAAGAAGTATTTCAACCCCAGCTTCATACCTACCCAGAAGTCCTGCAGCAGGAAATATTTCGCGGCGCGGGTATAGTCGATTTGAGTCATAATCAGCCTCCTACGCTCCAGCGGGCGAATGCGCCCCAGAACCAGTCAAATCTTGCCGCAAAGGCCACAAAGACCACCCAGACCAGCGAGAACGGCAGGAAGACTTTCCAGCCCAGACGCATCAGCTGGTCATAGCGGTAGCGCGGCGTGATCGCCTTGACCATTGCGAACAGGAAGAAGAAGAACGCCATCTTCGCGACCATCCACAGCGCGCCATCCGGCAAACCCGGAATGGGCGACAGCCATCCGCCAAAGAACAACAACGTGGTAAGAGCACACATCAAAAAGATGGCGATGTATTCACCAGCCATGAACAGCAGGAAGGGCGTGGCCGAATATTCGACCTGATACCCGGCAACCAATTCCGATTCCGCCTCAGGCAGGTCGAACGGCGGACGGTTGGTTTCCGCCAGCGCCGAAATAAAGAACAGGAAAACCATCGGGAAGTGCGGCAGCCAATACCAGCTGAAGAACCCAAACGACCCGTCTTGTGCGCGGACGATGTCGCCAAAGTTCATCGAGCCGGTGGAAATGATGACACCGATGATAATCAGGCCGATCGATACTTCGTATGAAATCATCTGTGCCGCAGAGCGCAGAGAACCCAGGAACGGATACTTTGAGTTCGACGCCCAACCGCCCATAATCACGCCATAAACCTCAAGCGAGGAAACGGCGAATACGTACAGAATGGCAACGTTGATATCTGAAAGAACCCAGGTATCGTTAAACGGGATCACTGCCCACGCGATCATCGCCAGCACAAAGCTTGTCAGTGGTGCAAGCATGAAGACGGTACGGTCCGCACCGGCCGGGATAACGACCTCTTTGACCACGTATTTCAACGCATCCGCGACTGTTTGCAGCAAGCCATACACGCCGACCACGTTTGGACCGCGCCGCATCTGGACCGCTGCCCAAATCTTGCGGTCGCCATACACGAGGAACAATAGCGAAATCATCACAAATGCAACAACGGCAAGCACTTGTGCCAGAATGATAAAGGCTATTCCGCCTGGGGTGTTAAAGAAATCAGCCATTGGTCCTCACACCGTGGGTATTCCGTTTTCCGCAAACGATGCTTAGGCCATATGCCTGCGCAAATTGCGGCTGGGTCGGCGCGTTGGTGTAAACAGCATCCGCCGCCCCAGCGCCACCCTTTTTATTGCGTTTCACACGCATTTCTTGGCCCAGCGTATCGCAGGCCCGCTTCAAGGATATGAAACAAGACTGGATCATTCCGCCGCGATCTTCTCGGACTTGCGTGCCTGTGCCTGTGCCGACAGTTCGGCCATCAATTGCGAGGCCCGAGCAATCGGGTTGGTCAGGTAAAAGTCACCTAACGCATTTCGGAAGGTCCCCTTGCCCAGTGGAGCCACTTCCAGTGGTTCCACCTTGTTTTCAATGACTTCGTCAATTCGCGCCAGATGCGGCACCGCTTCGATCAACGCTGTGCGAAGCTGCGCCAGTGAGTCATAGGGAAGTTTTGCACCCAGCTCTGCCGAAAGGGCACGCAGGATCGCCCAATTCTCCTTGGCCTCACCCGGTGCGAAACCAGCACGCGCTGCCAGTTGCGGACGACCCTCGGTGTTCACGAACAGGCCGTTTTCCTCGGTATAGGCCGCGCCCGGAAGGATCACATCAGCGCGATGCGCACCACGGTCACCGTGGCTGCCCTGATAGATGACAAATGCGCCTTCCCCAATCTCAATCTCATCTGCACCGAGGTTGTAGATCACATCCGCCGCACTTATGGCTTCCATGCCGCCTTCGTTTGTTGCGTCTACGTCCATCGCGCCAACCCGAGACGCTGCTGTATGCAACACGATCAGGCCACTGTCGGTATTGGCGGCAATGGTTTGTGCCGCAGCTAGAACAGCGGCCCCGTCCGCTTCTTTCAGGGCGCCTTGACCAATAATTACCAACGAGGCTTTGCCCTTGATCTCATCGTCACCGCCCATGTCGACGACTTTTTGCAAGGCTGCGCGGTCATCACCCATATGCTGATACTCATACGTCAGATCAACCGCCGGCCCGACCACAGCGACCTCTGCCCCATGTGCCCAGGCCTTGCGGATACGGGCGTTGAGTACCGGAGCTTCGTCTCGTGGGTTGGTACCGATCAGCAATATCCGCTCGGCCGTGTCGATATCTTCGATTGCGGCGGTTCCGGCATAAGCCGCCCGGTTTCCAGCAGGCAACCGGGCACCGTCGGTTCGGCATTCGACAATTCCGCCCAGCCCTTCGATCATCTGTTTCAAGGCAAACGCGGCCTCGACCGGTACCAGATCACCCACAAGTCCTGCAGGTTTTTCGGCCCCTTTCAGCGCCTCGGCAGCTTTGTTCAACGCTTCAGGCCACGAGGCCGGACGCAGTTTGCCGTTTTCGCGCACATACGGCTTGTCCAAGCGCTGACGACGCAGGCCGTCCCACACAAACCGCGTCTTGTCGCTGATCCATTCCTCGTTCACGCCATCATGGTTACGCGGCAGAAAGCGCATGACTTCACGCCCCTTGGTGTCCACCCGGATGTTCGAACCCAGAGCGTCCATCACATCGATGCTCTCGGTCTTGGTCAGCTCCCATGGACGTGCAGTGAACGCATAGGGCTTGGACGTCAGCGCCCCAACCGGGCAAAGGTCGATAATATTACCTTGCAGGTTCGAGTCCAGCGTCTGGTTCAGATACGAGGTGATCTCAGCATCCTCACCGCGCCCGGTCTGTCCCATCTGCGTGATCCCGGCCACCTCGGTCGTAAAGCGCACGCAGCGGGTGCAACTGATGCAGCGGGTCATCGCGGTGCCCACCAACGGCCCCAAATCCAGATCGTCTACCGCGCGCTTTGCCTCTTTAAACCGCGACCCCGACAAACCATAAGCCATCGCCTGATCCTGCAGATCGCATTCGCCGCCCTGGTCACAAATCGGGCAATCCAGCGGATGGTTGATCAGCAGGAACTCCATCACCCCTTCGCGGGCCTTTTTGACCATAGGTGAATTGGTTTTGACCACTGGCGGCTGACCTTCCGGTCCCGGGCGCAAGTCGCGTACCTGCATCGCGCAGGATGCTGCAGGTTTCGGCGGTCCGC
Organism: Ruegeria sp. YTSA135; assembly: GCF_059610165.1. Classification (NCBI taxonomy): domain Bacteria; kingdom Pseudomonadati; phylum Pseudomonadota; class Alphaproteobacteria; order Rhodobacterales; family Roseobacteraceae; genus Ruegeria; species Ruegeria sp. YTSA135. The sequence continues at coordinate 63,451 of NZ_JBXWNC010000009.1, forward strand.
CCACAACTTCAACAAGGCACATACGGCAATTTCCGGCAATGGAAAGACGCTCGTGATAGCAAAAGCGCGGCACCTCGATCCCAGCTTGTTCGCAAGCCTGAATCAGGGTCATTGCACCATCGACTTCGATTTCTTGCCCGTCGATATTAACTTTGCGGAGGTCAGACATGATCTAGTTCGCCCTCAAATACACGCCAACGGCGCTGTTTCTTTCGATTTCCTTCTGCCCTAATGCGCAGAAAGAGTTCTGATCTTTGTAACTCACACCGTTCCGGGCCAAATATGCCTCGCCCTTGGCGCGCATTCTGTCCTTTTCGGCGTCGGATTCTACATATGCCCGGATTTCATCGTCCGAGTAGCCGAGGTTATTTGCCTTGGACTTCAGCCCCCACATCACGCCAATCGCCTTCAGGCGTCGACCATTGATTGAGGGGCAGTATTCTGAGATCTCGTTCGCAATAGCGATATAGTAAAGCTCGTCGTCGATCTCTTTTACGTCGCGCAGCGGCGGTTTCGCTTTTGCTACCGTTGGCAGGGCCAGCACAGACAAAATTGCAAGCAGTTTCACACCAGACATGACCAGTCCTTTCGTCTTGGGAAACCCAAGACGGCCTGCCGCCGAGGTGCTATGCAATAACATCCCCCGCGTCATGGCGTGATATGCGCAAGCACGCCTCATGGTCGTTGGCATGCCCCTATAAAGGTCAGCTTGTCGTCAACAATGCTGAGCGCCTGCGGATCGGTATCCGGGCCAACCTTCCAAAGAATTTGGGACGTTCCAAAATTATAGATGCAGAATTTTGTTCCTTCGAACCGTCCTGCTTCGCGCGCGCCGTCCAGCGATGCCGATACGTCGTTCACGACCACTGTGAATTCTGTCGGCGTTGCTTTCTTGTCGACCGGTTTCGCGTTGGCCCGGAAGTAGTGGCCGTCAAAAAAAACCCGATCGCTGGAAGACGAAATCCCGACTCCACCGCAAGCCGCGACAAAAGATATGGCGGCCAACGCACCCAGCATCGTGAACCGACCCGTAAGGAGATGTTGGGCCTTCATCTGAATATTCCCCGAGTTTGCCATTAGAACGCAGCCACCGTCGCCATTACACCCATCGCCACCATGCAAGCCCACGCGATCACATAAGTGACCGAGCGCAAGCCACTATTTGGTTTGCCGATGCCCCGAATATGCACCACCAACATCGCCACGCGCGCGACCAGCGCGATCGAGGCCAGCAGGTTCACCCAGAACGGGCTGACCCCCATCAGAATGGCCGCGACCGTGACCGCAACATACGCGGGCAGTGTCTCAGTCCCATTCAGGTACGCCCGGTTCAAACGATACGCACTGTCGGAATAGTCCTGCGCTGGGGCTGCACCGGGTGCCAAACCCTTGGATTGCTTGGCCAAGGCTGAAAAAGGTGCCAGCACCAAGATTATCAGGGAAAATATGACAACCGATGCGACAGCATGGCCATATTCTGCAAACAGGTCCATCAGGTTACTCCGCCGCCATAGCGCCCATGCGGCCCGATTTCTGAGCCTTAATGCGGTCTTCGATCTCTTCGCGGAAGTTGCGGATCAGACCTTGGATCGGCCAGGCGGCCGCATCACCAAGCGCGCAGATCGTGTGGCCTTCGACCTGTTTGGTCACATCGAACAGCATGTCGATTTCTTCCAACTCGGCCTCACCACGCACAAGGCGGTCCATAACACGCATCATCCAGCCTGTGCCTTCGCGACACGGCGTACACTGACCGCAGCTTTCATGCTTATAGAATTTCGACAGGCGCCAGATCGCCTTGATGATATCGGTGGACTTGTCCATCACGATTACCGCAGCCGTACCCAGACCCGAGCCCAGATCGTTGCGCAGGTAGTCGAAATCCATGATCGCATCGCGCATGTTTTCACCGCGCACACATGGCACGGACGAGCCGCCCGGGATCACCGCCAGCAGATTGTCCCAACCGCCACGAATCCCGCCACAATGGATTTTAATCAACTCCTCAAAAGAAATCGACATCGCCTCTTCAACGACGCAGGGGTTATTCACGTGGCCCGAAATCGCAAACAGTTTGGTGCCTGCATTGTTCTGACGGCCAAAACCCGCAAACCAGTCAGCACCACGGCGTAGGATCGTAGGAACAACGGCGATGGACTCCACATTATTCACCGTCGTCGGACACCCATAAAGGCCCGCTCCCGCCGGGAACGGAGGCTTCATCCGCGGCATACCCTTCTTGCCCTCAAGGCTTTCGATCAGAGCGGTTTCCTCACCGCAAATGTACGCCCCTGCCCCGTGATGCAGAAACAGGTCAAAGTCCCAGCCCGAGCCAGCAGCGTTCTTGCCAAGCAAGCCCGCGTCATACGCCTCATCAATCGCAGCCTGTAGCGCCTCACGCTCGCGAATATATTCGCCGCGCAGGTAGATATAGCAGGTATGCGCATTCATCGCGAAAGAGGCGATCAGGCAGCCTTCGATCAACGTGTGCGGATCGTGGCGCATGATCTCGCGGTCCTTGCAGGTTCCGGGTTCGGATTCATCTGCGTTCACAACCAGATACGCCGGACGTCCATCGCTTTCTTTGGGCATGAAGGACCACTTCAGTCCCGTCGGGAAACCCGCGCCACCCCGTCCACGAAGCCCTGAATCCTTCATCGTCTGGATGATCCAGTCGCGGCCCTTTTCCATCAGGCCAGCAGTGCCATCCCAATGCCCCCGGGCTTGCGCACCCTTCAAAGTACGCTCATGCATCCCGTAGATGTTGGTAAAGATCCGGTCCTGATCCTTCAGCATCGCTAGTTACCTTTGGCTATCCTGACGCATCCGCCAGAGTTGAAAAATGTTGACACCCGCGTAGATGAAACCCGCCAGAGCAGCGAAGTCAAAAAGCAGGGCATGTCGCGTCGTCAATTCCAGTGCGGGTCCGACAAAAAGGTTCATGGCAAGCCAAAACAGCATAGTCGCGGCAATGACTACACCAATATGACGGCCCTTGCGGGCTATGGCCTGTTCTTTGTCCTTATCCATCTTACCCTGATGCCCCAACCGGGCACCGTTTAATCGTCGTCGTAAGTGCCATCTTCCTTGGCGCGTTTGGCGAATTCGGTTTCCTCACCCGCCGCCAGTTTCCTAGCCTGTTCAATCCAGCCGTCGCGTTCAATCCGCCCTTTGAACTGCAACCGCTCATCCACCCAAGCCACATGCTCGGGCGACCACGCCGCGATCTGGTCGAAATGATAAATGCCCAGCTCGTTCAGCGTCTGTTCAAGTTTGGGCCCGACGCCTTTTAGCAGTTTCAGATTGTCCGCCTTACCATCGCGCGCTGCGCTAAGCGTTTCGGGTTGGGCTTCCTGAACCTCTGTGCTGTCCGCCTTGGCCGCAGCACCTTCCGGCGAAGCCGGTTCAGCCTTGGCCGATTTCTTGGTGCCACCTTGCTGCGCCGCAGTCTTTCCAGTCTCAGGCGCTTTAGGCGGTTTGGGCGCCGCTTGACTCGCGGTGGCTTTGCCATCTTTGCCCAACCAAGGCGTCAGGATCGGTACTTCCGTACCGTCGATCCGCTTGACTGTGTCGCCCAAATCAGTGGCCAGTTCAACACTAGCGTTGTACTGAGGCTTGCCCGCCTCATACTCGGACAGGCTACTCAGACCCTTCAAAGGTTCCGACGCATAGCGCCCGTTTTGGGGCCCCGGCGTGGGAACCTTGCCAGATACAAGGTCGTCGATGATCTTGCTAAAACTCTCGGCGGTCAGGTCTTCGTAGTAGTCCTTGCCGATTTGCGCCATCGGCGCATTGGTGCAGGATCCAAGACACTCCACCTCTTCCCAGCTCAGCTTACCATCCGCAGACAGCTCGTGCGGTTTGGCAGCGATTTTTTTCTTACAAACCGCGATCAAATCCTCAGCCCCGCAGATCATGCAGGAGGTCGTGCCGCACACCTGAATATGTGCCACGGAACCAACGGGTTGCAGCTGGAACATAAAGTAAAAAGACGCGACCTCAAGCACGCGGATATGGGCCATACCCAGCATGTCCGCGACAGATTCGATAGCCGGACGGCTCAGCCAACCCTCCTGCTCTTGCGCGCGCCACAGCAGCGGAATGACCGCGCTGGCCTGACGGCCCTCGGGGTACTTGGTGATCTGCGCTTCGGCCCATTGCTGGTTGTCAGCAGTGAAGGCAAAGCTTTCGGGTTGTTCTGGGTGAAGACGGCGGAGCATTAGCGGTCAATCTCTCCAAATACGACATCCATGGTGCCGATGATGGCGGCCACGTCGGCCAGTTGGTGGCCCTTTGCAACATGGTCCATGGCTTGCAGGTGCAGGAAACCAGGCGCGCGCAGTTTGGCGCGGTAGGGTTTGTTGGTGCCGTCGGCGACCAGATAGACGCCGAACTCGCCCTTAGGGGCTTCGACAGCGGCATAAACCTCGCCCTCGGGGACGTGGAAGCCTTCGGTGTATAGTTTGAAGTGATGGATCAAGCTTTCCATCGAGGTCTTCATGTCCGAGCGTTTAGGCGGGGTGATCTTGCCGCGCGCCAGAACGTCACCGGGGCACTCGCGGATTTTGGCGATCGCCTGACGGATGATCAGCAGCGACTGGCGCATCTCTTCCATGCGGCAGAGATAACGGTCATAGCAGTCACCGTTCTTACCGACGGGGATCTGGAATTCGAACTCATCATAACATTCATAGGGCTGCGCGCGGCGCAAATCCCAGGCCAAACCCGTTCCACGCACCATCACGCCCGAGAAGCCGTATTTCTGAATGTCATCCTCGGTCACGACGCCGATATCGGCGTTGCGCTGCTTGAAGATGCGGTTTTCGGTCAGTAGCCCGTCAATATCGTCCAGAACGGCGGGGAATTCGTGGCTCCACGCCTCGATATCGTCGAGCAATTCGGGCGGCAGGTCCTGATGGACACCGCCGGGGCGGAAATAGGCGGCGTGCAGGCGGGCACCGCAGGCACGCTCGTAGAACACCATCAGCTTTTCGCGTTCCTCGAACCCCCACAGTGGCGGGGTCAGTGCCCCAACGTCCATCGCCTGCGTAGTCACATTCAGCAGGTGGTTCAGAATACGACCGATCTCGGAATACAGAACCCGGATCAGCGACCCCCGACGTGGAACTTCGACCCCAGTCAGCTTTTCGATGGCCAGACACCAGGCATGCTCCTGGTTCATCGGTGCCACGTAATCCAGACGATCGAAATATGGTAGGTTCTGCAGATATGTCCGGCTTTCCATCAGCTTTTCGGTGCCTCGGTGAAGCAGGCCGATATGCGGATCGCAGCGTTCGACGATCTCGCCGTCCAACTCGAGCACAAGGCGTAAAACTCCGTGCGCCGCAGGGTGTTGCGGGCCGAAGTTTATGTTGAAATTGCGGATCTTCTGTTCTCCGCTCAGCGCGTCCGTGCTGCCGTCATCGTATCTTGAGCCGTCCATCAACGCCCCCGTTTTTTCTTTTTCGCTTCAGCCCGAACCCGGACCTTCTCAGCTTCGGTCGCTTTCACTGCGGCCCCTGCCAGCAGCACGCCCAACGCGCCCAATGCGATTAATTCACCTATCATGTCAGCGGCGCTCCATCTCTTGCAACTTCAAGGCCATGATCCATAATAGGATAAGCACGACCGGTGAGATGATGCATGCGAACGCCCAGTTCTTGTTGATCCCGAAATGCGGCAATAGCTTGGTCATCGGTACGACCGTCGCCACCACCAACACAATCCAGATCAGGAACTCAAACATGACTACGTCTCCTGTTTTTCATCTCCAGGCAAAATGTAATTCGCACCCTCCCAAGGGCTCATGAAATCGAACTGACGATACTCTTGAACCAGACTGACAGGTTCATAGACAACCCGCTTTTGCGCCTCATCATACCGCACCTCGGTATATCCGGTGGTCGGGAAATCCTTGCGCAACGGATAGCCGCGGAAGCCATAGTCGGTCAGGATGCGCCGCAGGTCGGGATGCCCTGAGAACAGGATGCCAAACATGTCAAACACCTCACGCTCGAACCAGTTGGCCGAGGGGTGAATGTCAGTGATTGAAGGCACCATATCTTCTTCGCGGATCGAAACCCGCAGGCGAATACGCTGGTTTTGATACATCGACAGGAAATGGTACACCACGTCGAACCGCTTGGGCCGTTCGGGGTAGTCCACACCCGTGATATCGACCAGCGTCGAGAATTTGCAGCTTTGGTCGGTTTTCAAAAACTCGACAAACTCCACGAGGCTTGACGGGGCCACATCGACGTTCAGCTCACCATGGGTCACATCCCAGGACAGAACGCAATCCACCCGCTTTATCTCTAGCTGCGTGCCAAGTTCTTTGAGTGCTTCGCTCATCTGCCCTCTCCTCAGCGTACGATTGTGCCGGTGCGGCGGATTTTGCGTTGCAACTGCATCAGGCCGTACAACAACGCCTCAGCCGTTGGAGGGCAGCCGGGGACATAAATATCAACCGGAACGATGCGGTCACAGCCACGCACCACAGAGTACGAGTAGTGATAGTAACCACCCCCATTGGCGCAGGACCCCATCGAGATCACGTAACGCGGCTCGGGCATCTGATCATAGACCTTGCGCAGCGCCGGGGCCATCTTGTTGGTCAGCGTTCCCGCAACGATCATTACATCGGACTGGCGCGGGGAAGCGCGCGGTGCGATTCCGAACCGCTCAGCATCATACCGTGGCATCGAAGTGTGCATCATCTCGACCGCGCAACAGGCCAAACCGAACGTCATCCAATGCAGCGATCCGGTACGGGCCCAGTTGATGATGTCCTCGGACGATGTCAGCAGGAACCCTTTGTCCTGCAACTCGGCATTTAAGGCCTCGGTTGCGACCTCCTTGTCGACACCGGCAGTGTTTGCACCTGTCATCACTCCCATTCCAAGGCCCCCTTCTTCCATTCATAGGCAAAGCCGATGGTCAGAACGCCCAGGAACACCATCATTGACCAGAAACCCACATCGCTAATGTCCCGGAACCCAACGGCCCAAGGGAACAGAAAGGCGATTTCCAAATCAAAAATAATGAAGAGAATCGACACCAGGTAGAATCGGACGTCGAATTTCATCCGCGCATCGTCGAATGCGTTAAAGCCGCATTCATATGCACTGACCTTTTCAGGGTCGGGGTTACGTACAGCCAGAACCACAGCCGCCAGAATCAGGACGATTCCAAGGCCCACAGCAACGGCCAGAAACACCAGAATCGGGAGATACTCCCGTAGCAGGTCTTCCACGAATAGCTCCTTTCCTGCGCAACCCAATCCGGGGGCGCCGTCAATTGGCGTGTTGACTGGCCATTCTCTATCCGCGCAGGATCAGGGGGTCAACCGAGCACAAACGCGCAGTGGCCTAATAACTCAGTTGTTTCCAGCAATAAAAAAGCTACATTTTTCACCCGAATTTAAACGCTGTTCTAGCGCGCTAGCCTTCATTGCTCCAAGAAGGCTTTCGTTTTTCAAAAAAAGCACTGATACCTTCGTGCGCTTCGGTGGTCTCCCACCGCTCGACCAGCGCCCGGATGGTCTGATCGATCACCAAATTGTCAATTGCCGGTCCCAGCGATCGCACCAGTGATTTGGCCGATGCCACCGCACCCGGAGCGCAAGAGAGATAGGGTAAGACTTCTTTTTCAACAGCCGCGCTCAGATCAGCGGAAGGCACCGCTTTGGCCAGCAAGCCAAGCTCAACGGCTTCGGCGGCGTCAAACAGCCGTGCTGACATGAAAACGCGCCGCGCGCGGGCTTCGCCCATACGGGCAATAACATAAGGGCCGATGGTGGCGGGAATCAGACCAAGCCGCGTTTCGGTCAGACCCATTTTCAAGCCGATTGCGCCAATTGCCACGTCACAAACTGCGGCCAACCCGACGCCACCACCAAACGCATTGCCCTGCACGGCACCGATCAGGGGCCGGGGCATGGTATTCAGCGCTTGCAACATCTCAGCCAGTTTGCGCGCCTCGGAAAACCGGGTTTCGGGATCAGCGGCCATCTGATCCCGCATCCACCCCAAGTCACCGCCCGCGCAAAAACTCTGGCCCGCGCCGGTCAGTACCACGGCACGCACAGCGTCGTCTTCACCCAATTGCCCAGCGGCCTGGGTCAACTCAGATATCATTTGCGCCGACATTGCGTTGTGCTTTTCGGCCCGATTTAGGGTCAGGGTTGCTATTCCGCGTGCATCGGTCGAAAGCGAAATTGTTTCAAACATGACTGTTCCTCACTCTGGTCGCATAGCGCGGGCCATTTGCGCGGCCTCTTCTACAATTCCCAGATCAAGTCCGGTCTCATAACCTAGCCGCTCCAAATGCGCGACCACGGCTTCGGTCGCGACATTTCCGGCAGCTCCGGGCGCGTATGGGCACCCGCCCAACCCCCCGACGGCCGTATCAAAGGTACGAACGCCCAGCGCCAATGCCGCGTCGATATTGTCGATCGCGCGCCCATTCGTGTCATGGAAATGCCCTGCAAGCCGGGTCACGGGAACACGCTCGCGCACGGCGAGTATCATATGAGCAATAGTATCCGGCGTGCCCTGCCCGATCGTATCACCCAACGACACTTCATAGCAGCCCAGTGCAAACAGGTGATCCGCGACCTCTGCCACCTTTTCCGGCGGTGTCGGGCCATCATACGGGCAGTCCGTCACGCAAGACACGTAACCCCGCACCGGCAGATCAATATGCCGCGCGGCCTCAAGGATAGGGGTGAACCTCTCAATCGACTCGGCAATCGTGGCGTTGATATTGGCCTTGGAAAACCCCTCTGAGGCCGACGCAAATACCGCGATTTCATCTGCCTTGGCTGCAAGCGCGTCCTCGTACCCGCGCATGTTTGGGGTCAGCGCGGCGTAACGCACTCCGTCCGCCCGAGTGATTTTGGCCAAAACTTCGGCACTGCCCGCCATTTGCGGCACCCATTTAGGCGAGACGAAACTGGCCACTTCAATCCGGTTGAAGCCCGCGCGGCTGAGGCAATTGATCAGGGCTACCTTTTCAGAAACCGCGATCTCGCGTTTTTCGTTCTGCAGACCATCGCGTGGACCTACCTCAAAAATATCGACCTGCTCGCCCATGGCTGCGCTCCTCCCAGCTTTGATCACCTCCGACGGTGCCACCCTAGGCGGCAGGCGTCGAATTCACTCTTTTTCCAGCCTGATCAGCGCGGCACCGGCTTCAACCTGCCCGCCATTCTCGACCAATACTTCGGCTACTATTCCGTCTCGGGCCGCCAACAAAGAATGCTCCATCTTCATGGCTTCGAGGACGGCCAGCCGATCCCCTTCGTTCACCGCCTGCCCAACCGACGCAAACACGGCTTTCACCAGACCGGGCATGGGTGCCTCGATCACGTTGGTATCCCCCGCGGCACTGGCATCACGGTCCAGCGGATCGACGATATCAAAGGCCTGTCCGAAGGCATCGAATACAGTGACCTGTGACCCCGAAACCGAAACACGCGGCATCGGCGTACCACCGATCAGCCAACCACCAGTGCTGCGTTCGGCGATAACGGTCTGCTCGCCGATCTGCCACACCTGACGATTGGGGCTTTCGACCTGAACGTCCAGATCAATCACCTCGGGTGCCTGTAGCTGAACCGCCCGATGCAGCGGCGCCCAAAGCGAGAAGCCGGTCTCACTGGTCGTCTCAACCAGACCGAGCGCGGTCATCGCGGCAGCCACACAAGTCGGGGCCGACACCGGTTCCTGCTGTGTCAGCGCCTCAAGATCACGCCCAATCAATCCGGTATCCACATCACCAGAGGCAAACCCCTTGTGCCGCGTAAGCGCGCCAAGAAAAGCAAGGTTTGTGACAGTACCTGCGACCTCAGTTTGCTGCAGGGTCCGATGCAATTGCTCCAACGCGACATCTCGGGTGGGGCCGTGGACGATGACCTTTGCGATCATCGGGTCATACCACGGGCTGATCGTGTCCCCCGCGCGCACCCCGCTGTCGGCGCGACAGGCGGGTGGGAAGTGCAGATGCGTCAGAGTGCCCGTTGCAGGCAGAAAACCCTTGGGCACGTCTTCGGCATAAAGCCGTGCCTCGAAAGCATGGCCCGAGATTGACAGGTCTTCCTGCCGTTTCGGCAAAGCCTCGCCTGACGCTACCCGAAGCTGCCATTCGACAAGGTCAATACCCGTGATCGCTTCGGTCACCGGATGTTCGACTTGCAGGCGGGTATTCATCTCCATGAACCAGAAGCGATCCGGGCGCAGCCCGTCCGACGCATCCACGATAAACTCGACCGTTCCCGCGCCCTTGTAGCCGATGGCTTCGGCCGCACGCACACCGGCCTGACCCATCGACTCGCGCATCTCGGGCGTCATTCCGGGGGCCGGAGCCTCTTCGATCACTTTCTGATGGCGGCGTTGCAGCGAACAATCGCGTTCGAACAGATGCACCGCATGGGCGCCATCGCCAAAAACCTGCACTTCAATATGGCGCGGTTTGGCGACAAATTTTTCGACCAACACATCGTCATTGCCAAATGCAGTGCGCGCCTCACCCCGGGCGCTATCCAGCGCAGCGGCGAAATCTTGGGGTCGCTCTACCAGACGCATGCCTTTACCACCGCCACCGGCGACGGCCTTGATCAGCACCGGATACCCGATAGTGTCGGCAGCCCCGGCCAGATGCTCGGGGTCCTGATTGTCACCGTGATAGCCCGGAACAACAGGAACACCAGCCCGTTCCATCAGCACTTTGGCCGCGTCCTTTAGGCCCATTTTACGAATCGCATCCGCCGAAGGTCCGATGAACACCAGCCCGGCGGCCTCGACCGCATCGACAAATTTGGGGTTCTCGGACAGGAAACCATATCCGGGATGTATCGCCTGTGCCCCTGTCTTCAGTGCGGCCTGAATAATCACGTCACCCTTCAGGTAACTCTCGGCCGGAGCCGCACCGCCGATGTGCACGGCCTCATCTGCCATCTGAACGTGCTTGGCCGTCGCATCCGCATCCGAGTAGACCGCAACGCAAGACACGCCCATGGACTGCGCCGTTTCAATGACACGACAGGCAATTTCGCCCCGGTTGGCAATCAGGATTTTGTTGAACATCTTCTACCCCTCAACCGCCAGATCTTCTACAAGCCGGAACCGCTCGCACACCAGTTCCATCTCAGGTTCAAATCCACCGTTACGCTCAAAGTAACGCTGATGATCCCGGCGCCATCCTTCAAGGGTTTCGTTCTCACCCTCAGCCAAAGCGAAGTCTTCCGTCACATCGCAGTATCGACAGATCGATACCTCGACCGTTTCGATGACCAATGCCGGGCGACCGTCCCATTCCAAAGCAATATCCTGGCGTCCGGCAACCGGCATATCGGGGCTGCCGTCGGGATAATCCCGACGCGCGCCACAGGTTGCTGTTTTCCGGTCGGAGCGCACCAATGCCAGCAACTCAGCGCTCAGTTCAGCGCTGTCACCGAAATTAAAGGTTTGCGCACCGGGATAGCGGGTCAATACGTCATTCAATGCCATGGCACTCACATCCTGAACACGCCGAAACGTGTTTCCTCAATCGGGGCGTTCAGAGCGGCGCTGAGGGACAGGGCCAGCACGTCGCGGCTTTTGCGCGGGTCGATGATACCGTCATCCCACAACCGCGCCGAAGCATATAGCGGATGGGACTGCTCCTCGAACATATCCAAGGTCGGGCGTTTGAATTCGGCCTCCTCCTCGGCCGACCACGTACCGCCCTGCCGTTCGATCCCGTCGCGTTTAACAGTAGCCAACACGCCTGCGGCCTGTTCGCCCCCCATCACGGAAATCCGTGAATTCGGCCAAGTCCACAGGAACCGCGGCTGATAGGCCCGACCGGCCATGCCATAGTTTCCAGCCCCGAATGAGCCTCCGACAAGCATCGTGATCTTCGGCACCGAGGTAGTTGCCACAGCCGTCACCATTTTGGCCCCGTGCCGCGCGATGCCTTCGTTTTCATATTTCCGACCGACCATGAAACCGGTGATGTTCTGTAGAAACACCAAAGGAATTTTCCGCTGCGAGCAAAGCTCGACAAAATGTGCGCCCTTCTGCGCGGCCTCAGAAAACAGCACGCCATTATTTGCAATGATCCCGACCGGGCAGCCTTTGACATGGGCGAACCCAGTCACCAGCGTTTCCCCGAACCGAGGTTTGAACTCATCAAAGCGCGATCCATCGACTAGGCGGGCGATCACCTCGCGAATATCATAGGGCGTGCGCAGGTCAGCGGGGACAACGCCAAGGATTTCCTCGGGGTCATAAGCCGGGTCTTCGGGGCTGGCCCAATCGACCGTCTGCAGCTTGCGCAGGTTCAGCGAGCCAACAGCCCGCCGCGCCAGAGCCAAGGCGTGGGCATCGTCCTCGGCCAGATAGTCAGCCACACCGGACAAGCGGGTATGCACGTCGCCACCGCCCAAATCCTCAGCCGTGACAACCTCGCCGGTTGCGGCCTTGACCAGAGGCGGCCCGGCCAGAAAGATCGTGCCCTGCTCTTTCACAATGATCGTGACATCCGACATCGCAGGCACATACGCCCCGCCAGCCGTACAAGACCCCATCACCACAGCGATCTGAGGGATGTCCTTCGCACTCATCCGCGCTTGGTTATAGAAGATGCGGCCAAAGTGATCGCGGTCGGGGAACACCTCGTCCTGATTGGGCAGGTTCGCACCACCACTATCAACAAGATAGATGCAGGGCAGATGGTTTTCCTCAGCGATCTCCTGCGCGCGGAGGTGTTTCTTGACGGTCATCGGATAGTAGGTGCCGCCCTTCACGGTGGCGTCGTTGCACACCACCATAACCTCGCGCCCCTGCACCCGGCCAATCCCCGCAACGACCCCGGCGCTTGGCGCGGCATCGCCGTACATCCCATGCGCAGCCGTCGCCCCGATTTCAAGGAACGGAGACCCCGGATCAAGCAGGTTCGCCACCCGACGACGCGGCAGCATCTTGCCCCGCGATTCATGCCGCGCGCGGGATTTCTCACCGCCGCCCATGCGGGCTGCTTCGGCAGCGGCAGAGATGTGCGCCAGCGCCTCCAGATGCGCCGCGCGGTTTGCCTTGAAGCCGTCAGAGGCAAGCATGACTTTGGATGTGAGTTTCATTTCTATACCCTCAATTCCGCTCTCGCCCGCGCTTTCAATTCCTTGCGGATAACCTTACCCGTCACCGTCATCGGCAACTCCTTTAAGAAAGCCACTTCTCGTGGATACGAATAATGCGCCAGGCGCGCTTTGACCCAATCCTGTAACTCATGTTCCGCAGCCTCAGCCTCTGGTTTCAAAACCACATAGGCTTTCACGATCTCGGTGCGCAGCGGGTCGGGCTTGCCGACCACGCCGACAGTCGCCACTGCCGGATGGGTCAGCAGGCAGTCCTCGATCTCGGCCGGGCCGATGCGATACCCGGCGGACGTGATCACATCATCGTCGCGGCCCACGAAGCGCAGGTAATCGCCATCCCACACGCCGCGGTCGCCGGTGATCAGCCAGTCGCCGCGGAACTTTTCAGCGGTGGCTTCAGGCCGGTTCCAGTATTCCAGCAGCATTGAGGCCGAGCCGCGCCGGATGGCTACGTCGCCCTCTTCGTTCGTCGGGTTGCCGTCCTTGTCGATAACCGCAACCTCATGCCCCGGCACCGGCTTGCCGATACAGCCTGGTCGCACCGGGAAATCCACGTCGCAGGAGGAAACGACCATGTTGCATTCAGTCTGACCGTAGAATTCGTTGATCGTCAGACCAAACGCCTTCTGCCCCCAGGCCAGCATCTCAGCCCCCAACGGCTCGCCCCCGGACGCGACCGAGCGCAGACCGGGAATCGCCTGATCCGCAGCCTTCAGCATTCGCAACGCGGTCGGTGGGAAAAATACGTTGCGCACGCCCCCACGCGCGATCACGTCGACGCAGGCTTCTGGGGTGAATTTCTCAAGCCGTACGGCGACCACGGGAATGCCGAGCGCCAGACCGGGCATCAATACGTCGAACAACCCGCCAATCCAGGCCCAGTCGGCGGGTGTCCATAGGCAGTCGCCTTCCCGCAGATGATTGTGGCTGATCGAAACACCGGGCAAGTGGCCGGTCAGAACCCGATGGCCGTGCAGCGCGCCTTTAGGGCTGCCCGTGGTGCCAGAGGTGTAGATCAAAACCGCAGGGTCTTCGGAGCCGGTATCCGCATAGGGCAGCGGGTCATGCGACGGTACGATCTGGTCAACCACGACGGGTCGGGCCAGATCGCCTACCAACGCCGCCCCTTCGGTATCCGTCAACACAAGCAACGCGCCCGCATCCCCTACCCGCGACGCTAAGGCATCGTGCTTGAACAACTTGAACAAGGGAACCGAGATCGCGCCGATCTTCCAGATTGCAAGATGTGCCGCCGCACACCACGGAGATTGGCTGAGAAGAACACCAACCCTGTCACCAGGTTGAACCTGCATTTTCAGGTCATGCGCTATTCCGTCCGCCATGCGCTGCAATGCGCCATAAGTGATGGCCTCACAACCACCGCCGGTCAAATCGATGATCGCAACACGATCCTTTGGCTGAGAAAGGCACTGCTGCGCCATATTCAGCCTGTCGGGGATTAACCAGCCCCCGTTTTTTTGCATCCCCGGTATGCAATCAGCGGGATGCATTATGAAATTCCTTTATTTCCAATGCATTACAATCAACCACAATTCGAAGGGGTACGCCCACTTGATGTAGATCAGAGTCTGCCCGACCGCACGTGTGCAAAACACACTCATCAACATATTCAAGGGCCATAAAATGACCAAAAAACTCGTTGCTTTGACGCTCTCCACCGCGCTTGTTGCGCTCGCCGCCCCCACCTTCGCCCAGAATCAAGGTGACTGGACCGTTGGTGTCGGTGTTGGCTACCTTGATCCCAAATCCGACAACGGCACATTGGCTGGATTCGACGCCGAAGTGGACGCAGACACCAGCGCGATCTTTACTGTCGAGTACTTCGTCCGCGATAATCTGGGTGTCGAATTGTTGGCCGCCACGCCTTTCAGCCATGAGGTCACCTTGGGCGGCAGCGTAGATGCCGGGTCGGTCAAGCATCTGCCCCCGACCTTGTCGCTGAATTATCATTTTCCGACGAACAGCGTATGGAAGCCCTACGTTGGCGCCGGCATTAACTACACCATCTTCTTTGACGAAAGTTCGCCCCTGGGTGATCTGGAGGTCGATAACTCGGTCGGTGTCGCGGTTCAGGCCGGTTTGGACTACATGGTCTCTGAAAACGGTGCCGTTCGTCTGAATGTCCGCTGGTTCGACATCGACTCGGACGTCGAACTGGACGGAACCGATATCGGCACTGCCGAGATCGATCCCTGGCTGGTCGGCATATCGTACGTCCATCGCTTCTGAACCTTCTTCAAGACGCCCCGTCACATTCTGGCGGGGCGTTTTCCTTAGGTCATCTCGTTCATCATTTCGCGCCCAATCAGCATCCGGCGGATTTCGCTGGTGCCCGCGCCGATCTCCATCAGCTTTGCGTCGCGGAAAATCCGGCTAACCGCCGAATCCGACAGGAACCCGGCACCACCCATCGCCTGAACGGCCTGATGCGCCTGCACCATCGCCTGTTCCGAGGCATAAAGACAGCATGCAGCCGCATCCTGACGGGTCACATCACCCCGGTCACATGCTTTTGCGACCTCGTAAACATAAGCCCGCGCGGAATTCATCGCCGTGTACATATCGGCGATCTTACCTTGCATCAGTTGAAAGCTGCCAATCGGCTTGCCGAATTGCTTGCGCTCGGCCAGATACGGCATGATCTCATCCAGACAGGCGGCCATGATCCCGGTTCCGATCCCGGCCAGAACCACACGTTCATAATCCAGACCGGACATCAGAACAGCAACGCCCTTGCCCTCTTCACCCAGTACGTTTTCGAAGGGCACCTCGACATCTTCGAAAATCAGTTCGGCCGTATTCGAGCCTCGCATCCCCAGCTTGTCGAAATGGGGCGAGGTCGAGAACCCCTTCATCTCTTTCTCGATCAGAAACGCCGTTATCCCTTTTGAACCTGCATCCGGATCGTTCTTGGCATATACCACCAGCGTATCCGCGTCCGGCCCGTTCGTAATCCAATATTTGTTGCCGTTCAGACGGTAGTGATCGTTGCGCTTTTCCGCGCGCAGTTTCATCGACACCACGTCAGAACCGGCCGAGGCTTCGGACATCGCCAGCGCGCCCACATGTTCGCCCGAGATAAGACGCGGCAAGTACTTTGCTTTCTGCGCGTCATCGCCGTTCAGCTTAATCTGATTGACGCAAAGGTTCGAATGCGCCCCATAAGAAAGCGAGACCGAGGCCGAGGCCCGCGCGACCTCTTCCACAGCAACTGTGTGGGCAAGATACGACATCCCCGCGCCGCCATATTCCTCGGGTACCGTGATACCCAGCAAGCCGAGATCGCCCATTTCTTTCCAAAGCTCATTCGGAAAAGCGTTAGACGCGTCGACATCAGCCGCCATCGGCTTGACCCGCTCCTGCGCCCAGCGATGCACCATCTCGCGCAAGGCATTCACGTCTTCGCCAAGATCGAATTGCATTGTGGCCATGAACATTCGCGACCTCCTCCTTCGCATAAATGAACAGACGTTCAATAAACTGATATCAGCCTGATCATTCCGGGTCAACGATCCTCTGCAAAACGTCGCCCAAAAACGCAGACAACCGCCCGAAAAGGGCGGCTGTCAAAAATCAGAGCGTGCGCTGAAAGCGCACTCAATTGGATCGAGACTGATAGACCGCGCCGACCTCAGCCCGGATGATACGCGCGATCAGGCGGCAATCATCCAGTGAAAAGGTAAGAGGCACGCGCATATCCATGACACCGGCGAGGATGCGGTCACTGGCAGGAAGCGGCTCGCTGTCCGCATAGCGCCAACTGTCATAGCGCGAGGTAAAACCTGTTGGCTCGGCCCCACCGAACCACTTCAACTCAACCCCTCGGGCCGCGCAGCGCCGGATAACCTCGGCTATACGTTCGGGCGACCAATCAAGCAGCAGGAACTGGATGGACGAGCCGACATAGGTCTCTTGCGGTGGGCGATCAACGATGGCCAGACCGGGTGTGTTTCGAAGGCCGGCCTCAATCTCGTGATAGCGTTCGTTCCAGCGCCGCACCTGTCGGTCCAGATCGCGCAATTGCGGGCGCAGGATCGCGGCGCGCAGGTTGTCCATGCGGCCAGAGACGTTTGGGGTGGTGTATTTGATTCTCTCAAAAACCTCGGGCCCGGGCGCGGCCAAATGGCGCTCGTACAGCATGTAAGAGCCTGACAGCATCGTAGCCTTGGCCGCAATCTCTTCGTCATCGGTGATCAGCAGGCCGCCTTCACCGGAATTGACATGCTTATAGGTTTGGCAGGAATAGCACCCGATCGCGCCCTGACGCCCCGACATCTGGCCGCGCCATGCGGCACCCATTGTGTGGGCGCAATCCTCGATCACCGTGACGCCTGCGGCATCGCACATCTGCATCAGCCGATCCATATCGCACAAGTGCCCGCGCATATGGCTCAACATCAGCACACGCGCCTGATGCAGCTTTCCCTCAAGATCATCCAAATCTATGGTCAGGTTTTCTGTCACGCCCACAAAAATCGGCTTGGCCCCGACCGAAGCAATCGACCCGGGCACCGGGGCGAGCGTAAAGGCGTTCGTCAGAACCGGATCACCCGGCTTGACCCCAATAGCCCGCAACGCGGTCGCCAAAGCATAGCCGCCGGACGACACAGCCAAGCAGTATTTTGCCCCCATCTGGGCCGCGAATTCCTGCTCCAGCAACGCGGTTTCACCCAGTTCACCGGGTACAACATTGTAACGGTGCAGGCGTCCGTGGCGCAGCACGACCATCGCGGCCTCGATTGCCTCTTCGGGGATGGGTTCCTGCTGGGTGAAGCTGCCAGTGAATGTCTCGGTCATAAGCACGTTGTGGTGCTACCAGCGGTCCGGGTCAAGAGATCAAGCCGCCGCACCGATCAGGCCAGTAACAAGGTCAGGCAGATCGTCGAAATGATGCAACAGGGCTTCGGGCTCCAGCGCGGCCATATCGTCGCCGGACGGGCCAAAGGTCACCAGGACCGAGGGCACACCCGCCGCCCGCGCCGTGTTCCTGTCGGTATCCGAGTCGCCGATCAGCACACACCAATCCGGATGTCCGCCCGCCCGGCGCGCCGCCTCGCGCAGCGGTTCCGGATCGGGTTTGCGCACTGGCAGCGTGTCGGCCCCCACAAGCGAGGCGAACTGATCACGCACCCCCATCTGGGTCAATAACTGTTCTGCAAGTGCCTCTGGCTTGTTGGTGCAGATGCCCACACCATAACCCGCAGATTTCAGCATCTCGACCGCTTTCAGCGCACCGGGGTAGAAATGTGTGTGGGTGTCGATGGCCTGCGAATAAGCCTGCAGCAACGTTGGATAATAGGTGTTAACAGTGTCCTCATCATAGGCGCCGACCCGTTTCAGCCCATAGGTCAGCATCATCCGCCCGCCCCGCAATGCGACTGCCGCATCCTGCTCGCGGTTCAGAACGTCTCCGTGCCCCATCTGACGAAAACAGTGGTTCGCGGCGGCCAGCAGATCGCCCGATGTATCAGCCAGAGTTCCGTCCAAATCAAAGATAACCGTGCGCATGATACCTCCTGCCTCGGCGGGTTTTTGCCGTATCGTGTTGCAAACGGCAATCTTGTTTGATGGCTGAACCGCTTGCGCCCCTGCCCTCAGCGGATAAAACGGACGCCAACAAAACACAAAGAGAAATCGTTTTCATGAGCACTGCCCTTGTCATCCTTGCCGCAGGAAAAGGTACCAGGATGAAGTCGGATCTTCCAAAGGTTCTGCATCCCATGGCCCAAACGCCGATGCTGGTTCACGCCATGCGCGCGGGGGCCAGTCTTTTACCGGATCGTACCGTTATCGTGGCCGGCCACGGGGCCGAAGCCGTTGAAAAAACCGCGAAGGCAGAAGATGAAAGCGCAATCGTTGTGCGTCAGACGGAACAGCTTGGTACCGCTCATGCGGTCGCGCAGGCGCGCGAGGCGCTTGCAGGATTTGATGGTGACGTGATCGTTTTGTACGGCGATACGCCGTTTGTCGAACCGGACACCCTGCGCCGAATGATCGACGCCCGCACCTCGCATGACTTGGTGATGCTGGGTTTTGACATTGCCGAGGTTCAACCCCGGTACGGTCGCTTGGTCATGGACGGTGATCGGTTGGTAAAGATCGTCGAATACAAAGACGCCACCGAGGAACAGCGCGCTATTCGGTTTACCAACAGTGGCCTGCTGGCCTGCGACGCCGCGCTTTTATTCGATCTGATCGACCAGGTCAGCAACGACAATGCCTCGGGCGAGTACTACCTGACTGAGATCATCTCCCTCGCCAATGCACGCGGTCTGAGCGCCACCGCGATCAAGTGTGCTGAATCCGAAACTCTGGGCGTGGACTCGCGCGCGGACCTTGCCGCTGCGGATGCTGAATTCCAGACCCGGGCGCGTGCTGATCTGCTGGACATAGGTGTTACACTGATGGCCCCGGAAACCGTCTACCTGGCGGCGGATACCGTCATCGGCCGCGACACGGTGATCGAACCAAACGTGGTCTTCGGCCCCGGCGTCACGGTCGAAAGTGGCGCGACTATCCGGGCGTTTTCACATTTGGAGGGGTGCCACGTCAGTCGCGGCGCGATTGTAGGCCCATATGCACGCCTGCGCCCCGGTACGGAACTGGCCGAAAACACCCGCATCGGCAACTTCGTGGAAATCAAAAACGCTGAGATTGCCGAAGGCGCCAAGGTTAATCACCTCAGCTATATCGGCGACGCAACGGTGGGCGCTGCCACAAACATCGGCGCGGGCACGATCACCTGCAATTATGATGGCGTCATGAAGCACCGCACCACTATTGGTGAGAATGTGTTTGTTGGCTCGAACACCATGCTTGTGGCCCCTGTAACGGTAGGCGATGGCGCAATGACGGCAACCGGCACAGTCGTCACCCGCGATGTTGAGCCCGACGCACTGGCCGTGGCCCGCGCCAAGCAGGACAACAAGCCCGGCTATGCGCGCAAATTATTTGACATGCTAAAGGCGAAGAAGGCTCGCCGCGACAAAGGAGCCTGATCCATGTGTGGAATCGTAGGTGTATTGGGCGATCACGAAGCCGCCCCCATTCTGGTCGAGGCTTTAAAGCGGCTTGAATATCGTGGCTATGACAGTGCGGGCATCGCAACGGTCAATGATGGCGTTCTTGGGCGCCGCCGTGCGGTGGGCAAGCTGGTCAACCTCAGCGATCTGTTGGTGCATGATCCCCTGCCAGGAAAATCCGGCATTGGCCATACCCGCTGGGCCACCCACGGCGCACCCTCCGTTACCAACGCACATCCGCATCAGGCCGGACCGGTCGCTGTTGTGCACAATGGGATCGTCGAGAACTACCGCGAACTTCGCGCCGAACTGGCCGAGCATGGCGTAAATTTCGTGACCGAGACGGACACCGAAACTGTCGCCCTGATGGCCGCGTACTACCTCGACACTGGCCTTTCCCCGGTTGATGCCGCGTTCGAGACCATCAAGCGACTGAAAGGGGCGTTCGCCTTGGCCTTTCTGTTCAACGGTGAAGATGACCTGATTGTGGCGGCCCGCAAGGGCTCGCCCCTTGCGATCGGGCATGGGGTGGGTGAGATGTTTGTAGGATCAGACGCAATTGCGCTGGCCCCGCTAACTGACCGCATCACTTACCTTGAGGAAGGCGACCGCGCGGTGGTGACCCGCACCTCGCTTGAAATCCGCAACGAGGCCGGTGAACTGGCTAACCGCAAAACCCGCAAGATCAAGCTGGATCAGACACGCGCGGACAAAGCTGGCCATAAACACTTCATGGCCAAGGAGATCGCTGAGCAACCCGCTGTAGTGGCCGAGGCTATCCGATCTTACCTGCCCACGGGCGGGGACAGGGTTGTGCTTCCGGACAATCTTGATTTCTCCAAGCTGGACCGCCTTACAATGGTCGCCTGCGGTACAGCGTTCTATGCCTGTCTGACTGCGAAGTACTGGTTCGAACGTCTGGCCAAAATGCCCGTTGAGGTCGATATCGCCAGTGAATTCCGGTACCGCGAACCTCCGATCCCGGGGCGGACGGCGGCTCTTTTCGTGAGCCAGTCGGGGGAAACCGCTGATACTCTGGCCGCGCTGCGCTATTGCGAGGGTAAGGCCGACAAGATCGTGTCGGTGATCAATGTTCCCGAGAGCTCGATCGCAAGGGAAAGCGACATTGCCCTGCCAATCCATGCAGGGGTGGAAATTGGTGTGGCTTCGACCAAGGCGTTCACCTGTCAACTGAGCGTATTGCTGATGTTGGCATTAAAAGCAGCGGCGGACCGGGGTACGTTGAGCGATGAGGATTTGGCCGACCATGCCGCCGCGCTGCGAGGCTTGCCAACGGCGCTGAATGCAGCACTGGATCAGGACCCCGCCATCAAGAAATCCGCCCAACGCTTGTCCGAGGCGCGCGACGTGCTGTTCCTGGGTCGCGGTCTGATGTATCCGCTAGCGATGGAGGGTGCGCTGAAACTCAAGGAAATCAGCTATATCCACGCCGAGGGTTATGCTTCGGGCGAACTAAAGCACGGCCCCATCGCCCTTATCGACAAGCACATGCCGGTGGTTGTGATGGCACCGCGCGATGCGGTGTTCGACAAGACCGTCTCAAACATGCAAGAGGTCATGGCGCGCAAGGGTAAAGTCATTCTGGTTTCAGATGATGACGGCATTGCCGAAGCCGGGGATGGCACCTGGAGCACCATTCGCCTGCCTCATATCCATCCAAGCCTGGCTCCGATCCTCTATTCGATTCCGGCGCAGCTACTGGCCTATCACACGGCAATCGCCAAGGGCACCGATGTGGACCAGCCCCGCAATCTGGCTAAATCAGTTACGGTGGAGTGAACCATGGCCAAGCAATTCCCGGAACTGCAAGACGCCCACAGCAAGTTCATCGAAGAGCAACACATGTTCTTCGTTGGCACCGCCGCACCGGATGGGCGAGTGAATATCTCGCCCAAAGGGATGGACTCATTGCGCATTCTGGGACCCGGTCGTATCGTTTGGATGAACCTGACCGGCAGTGGCAACGAAACGGCCGGGCATCTGCTAGAGACCAACCGCATGACCTTGATGTGGTGCTCCTTCACCACGCGGCCCCTGATCCTGCGTGCTTACGGAACCGCTCGTACGCTGCATGTTGGTGACGCGGGTTGGGATGAAATGGCTGATCTGTTTCCTAGTCATCGCAGCGCACGGCAGATTTATGACTTGGAGATTGATCTCGTCCAGACCTCCTGTGGTTACGCGGTGCCGTTTATGGAGTATCAATCCGAGCGCGACACCATGCAGAAATGGGTTGATGCAAAGTCCGATGACGATATCCGCGCCTATTGGGTGGAAAGGAACCAACAGACGATAGATGGCAAACCCACGCGCGTAGCCGACTGACCGACGGATGCTGAACACCTATCTAGACCAGATCAAGACAAAAGCTGATCCAGAGCGCGCTGCGCAAATGGCGACCTATCACAAGGTCGACCGCCCTTACCTTGGTGTTGCAAATCCCGTTCTGAACGACCTGACAAAAGCATGGCGCAGGGAACTGGATGTGCCCGCGCGCGTGGAATTGGCAGATGAGCTATGGCAATCCAACATTCATGAGGGCAGGCTGGCCGCCGCAAAACTGCTGACACAGGCGCGCATTCGCCCGGATGAGGCAGTCTGGGCGCTATTGCAAAGCTGGCTACCCGATTTCGATGCCTGGGCCGTGGCGGATCACGCCTGCATGGCGATGCAAAAACGCCCGTCAGCCGACCCGGCCCGGTTGGATCAGGTCGAACTCTGGACGACCTCGGACCATATGTGGGCCCGACGCGCGGCGTTGGTGGCCACGCTGCCTTGGACCAAGCAGAACCACCCCAAACCCGACGACTTGGCTCGGCGCGACCGCATCCTTGGGTGGGCCGCAGGTTACGTACCCGACCGCGATTGGTTCATTCAAAAGGCCATCGCGTGGTGGCTGCGCGAGTTGTCAAAACACGACGCACCGAGAGTGGCCGCTTTTCTGGTCGAACACGGAAGCGCGATGAAACCTTTTGCCCGTCGCGAGGCCGGAAAATACCTGAAAGATCAGTTGGAATAGACCTCAAGTTCAACCAATTCGTCGAAGGGCAACAAAAGGGCACGCATCGCGTCAAGGGAGAGCCGACTGCCGCCGCTTTCTGGTCCTCCGGCTGGAACCAGAGTAATGTAGGCCTGCGATCCGGTTCGTGGGACCACGACTCGCCCGGTGAATTCGGTGTCGACCAGAGGGGTCTCTAGCCACCGGCCCGGCGTGGTCGGATCACCCAACCCGGCGATGGTCGTCTTTGCCCCGACCCAGCCAACGGCTGTGGCCGCTACGGGCTCGGGCTCAACAGGTTCTTCAACCACGGCCTCTTCAACCGTGACCTCATCAGCCTCGGGCGGGGCTTGGTCCCCGCCAAAGACGCGGTCTGTCGTCGACCGAACGGTGTCGCATCCGGCCACGAGAACACACAAAGTGATTAGTACATACTTCATGCTGTCAGCTTATCCCCCCGCGCGCATACGTGCCAGCGCAAAGGAAACTTCGCTCTTGTCGTTGGCGAGCCTCGCCTTTACCTATATCGCATGACTGCTCCGCTTATTGACCCGTTCGCACGTGCGATCACTTATCTCCGCGTCTCTGTCACGGACCGATGCGATTTCCGCTGTGTCTACTGCATGTCCGAGGACATGAAGTTTCTGCCGAAAAAGGACCTGCTTACGCTGGAAGAGTTGGACCGCATGTGTTCGACCTTTGTGAAGATGGGGGTTGAAAAGCTGCGCATCACCGGTGGCGAACCGCTTGTGCGCCGCAATATCATGTCGTTTTTCAATAGCATGACGCGCCATCTTGATAGCGGCGCGCTGAAAGAGCTGACGCTGACCACCAACGGTTCACAGCTGCATCGTTTTGCCGACGACCTGTATGCGGCGGGTGTGCGTCGTGTAAACGTGTCACTGGACACGCTGGACGAAGACAAGTTTGCCAAAGTGACCCGCTGGGGACGCTTGAAACAGGTGCTGAACGGGATCGACGCAGCGCAGAAGGCCGGACTGCGGATCAAGATCAATGCCGTGGCCCTCAAGGGGTTCAACGAAGAAGAATTGCCCTTGATCACGAAATGGTGCGCCGAACGGGATATGGACCTGACCTGGATCGAGGTCATGCCAATGGGCGATATCGGCAACGAAGATCGGCTGGACCAGTATTGGTCTCTCAAAGACGTGCGCAAGGAATACGAAAACCACTATACCGTCACTGATCTGGCCGAGCGTTCCGGCGGGCCGGCGCGCTATGTACGGCTTGAAGAATCCGGCCAAAAGATCGGTTTCATCACACCGCTGTCCCACAATTTCTGTGAAAGCTGCAACCGCGTACGGCTAACTTGCACGGGCGAGCTTTACATGTGCCTTGGCCAAGAAGACATGGCTGACCTGCGCGCCCCCCTGCGCGATCACCCCGACACCGAACAGCCATTGGAGGAGGCGATCCGCGCGGCGATCAACCTGAAACCCAAGGGCCACGATTTCGATTATTCCCGCCAAACGGTAGACGGCAAGATGAGCCGCCACATGAGCCACACAGGCGGCTGAAATGCCAGGCATTCCTGGCCGCCCTACGCTACTTTATCACCTGTATTGTGGTCTGACTTCCGTTGCGTCTCCGCTTGTCTGGCGCACTGTGCGCAACAAGCTGCAAGCCGCGGACGTTCCCAAGACCCGACAACAGGAACGCTTGGGGCATGCCAGCCTTCCCCGCCCGGACGGAGTATTGGTCTGGTTTCACGCAGCCAGCGTTGGTGAAACCCTTTCGGTCATCAGCTTGATCAAACGGCTGGGTGAGCGCTTGCCCGGGGCCGAGTTCCTGATCACCTCTGGCACGCCTACATCTGCCGCGCTGATCGAAAAACGCATGCCGCCCCGCACACGCCACCAATTCCCGCCGCTGGACACCGCGGGTCCCGTACGGCGTTTTCTGGATCATTGGCGCCCGGATACAGGTATTTTTGTCGAAAGTGAAATCTGGCCACGCCTTGTTGTGGAAGGCGCCCTGCGGGACATTCCGTTGGCGCTGCTGAACGCGCGCCTGTCGGACAAGTCCGTCGAAAACTGGAAAAAACACCCCGATACGGCTCGGTTCGTCCTGGATCATTTCCTTCTGTTCCTGACCCAAAATGACAAAACAGCCCGAAACCTGATAGACATGGGCGCACGTCCGGAGCGCGTTCAACCGGGCACGAACCTAAAAGCAATGTCCGACCCCCTGCCCGTAGATCAGGCCACGCTGTCTGACATCCGCGCGCAGATCGGGAACCGCCCGGTCTGGATCGCCAGTTCAACCCATGCGGGCGAGGAAGAAACGGTTCTGGCCGCCCATTCCGAACTGCTGAGACGGTGGCCAGATTTGTTGCTGCTGCTGATCCCACGCCACCCTGAACGCCGGTCAGAAGTTACCGCGCTGCTGGACCAAGCCGGACAGAGATCCGCGATCCGCTCGGCAGGCGACAGGATCTCAGAGGAGACTCAGGTTTACGTGGCGGACACGCTTGGCGAAACTGGTACGTGGTACGCGCTTAGCCCCATCGTGTTTCTGGGGGGGTCGCTAAAAGAGATTGGCGGCCACAATCCGTTCGAACCCGCGCAAGCCGGTGCTGCGGTGATCACCGGGCTCGGCTATTACAACTTTGCTGAAACCTTCGCCCCTTTGATCGCATCGGGCGGCGCGCTGCAAGTGCAGTCATCCGCCGAACTGGCCGAGGCCGTAGCCACATGGCTTACTGACCAAACCGCACTGGATAGGGCACGCGCTGCTGCAAAGACTTGCGTGAACACCCAAAAAACAGCGCTGGATGCAGTTGTCGAAACACTCTGCACCCAACTTAGCCTCTCAAGTCAGAATTCAACTGCGTCGGGCTGATGGCAAGTCGCTGTCAGCGCGTGTCCTTGCCGTTAACCTTCACGCTACGGGCATCCGTTGCTCGACAATTTCGGCCCACCAGCTACACCCGGCCGGAATAGCCTCATCATTGAAGTTGTACTCGGGATGATGCACTGCCGCCGTGTCGCCATTGCCAACGAGAATATAGGCGCCTGGTCGCTCTTCGAGCATAAAGGCGAAGTCCTCGCCGCCCATGATCAAGGGCGCCTCATCGCAGTTTCCTGATACGGATCGGGCGACATCTGCTGCAAAATCGGTTTGCTCGTCGCTATTCACCATCACCGGATACCCCCGGTAATATGTCACCTCAGCAGCCCCGCCGAATGTCACTGCGATGCCCTGACATATCTCGCCGATGCGTTTTTCCGCCAGATCTCGCATCTCTTTGCTCATCGTGCGGACCGTCCCCTTAAGGTGGACTTTCTGCGGGATCACGTTGAACGCTTTGGACGAGGTTTCGAACGACGTGACCGATACCACAACCTGATCCACGGGGTCGGCATTGCGCGCCGCTATCGTCTGCAGCGCCAGAACCGCCTGCGCGGCCATGACTGTGGTGTCTATCGTCTCATGCGGTTTGGCCGCGTGTCCGCCCTTGCCCTCGAACGTGATGTCGAATTGATCGGTCGCCGCAAAGAAAGCGCCCGGACGAATGGCGAAACTGCCGACGGGACGACCGGGCCAGTTGTGCATGCCGTAAACCTCTTGAATGCCCCAGCGGTCCATCATGCCATCTTCGCACATCTCACGACCGCCGCCGCCGCCCTCTTCTGCGGGCTGAAAAATCACTACGACCGTTCCGTCAAAGTTCCGGGTTTCCGACAGGTATTTCGTAGCGCCCAGCAACATGGCCGTATGGCCGTCATGGCCGCACGCATGCATCGCCCCATCGGTTTTTGAGGCATAGTCCAGCCCCGTTTCCTCATGGATGGGTAAGGCGTCCATATCGGCCCGCAACCCGATCACCTTGCCGCCTGTGTCGGTTTTGCCCTTAATCACGCCAACAACCCCGGTGCGACCAATGCCGGTCACCACCTCATCGCAGCCAAATTCCTTGAGCTTGTCGGCAACCAAGGCGCTGGTGCGGTGCGTTTCGAACAGAATTTCAGGGTTCTCATGAATATCGCGCCGCCATTCAGTGATCTCACCTTGCAATTCGGCAAAACGGTTCTTGATTGGCATAGTTCTCTCCCATCTATTTTTGTCGGAGTGTGACCCCGATTGCGCCTTTGTGTCCTTAGTCCAAGCGGGCTGGCCGAAGCGCGCCGGACAGCAAGACAATCAAAACGGCCAAGGGCAACAAGGCCGCGAACGCCAAGCGTAATGTAAGCATTTCGGCAAGAAACCCAATAAGCGGTGGACCGATTAGCAAACCCCCATATGCCAGAGTGGCCACGCTGGCGATGGCCTGCCCAGGCGGTACGTTTGCATCGCTGGCGGCCCGGCTGAACGCCAGCGGCATGATAACTGCGTAGCCGATGCCCATGAGGGCAAAGCCGACCAGCGCCAACGCCGGTTCGGCAGTTGAAACAACTGTGAAAACACCAATCGCCGCGCACACTCCGCCAAACCGCGCAGTCGCGACGGGACCAAACCGAGAGATAACGAACCCGCCCGCCAGTCGGAAGGCCACCATAGTCACCGAGAACACTGCATACCCCAATGCCGCAATGCTTTCTTCCGCGCCTGTCACGTCGCGCAGGAATATCGCGCTCCAATCAGCGACGGCCCCTTCTCCAAGTGCGCCGCACAGAGCGGTGAACCCCACAAGGATCAGCGCGCCAGACGGCAGTGCGAACACCGCAGCGCCCGAAGATGCGGCCTTGCGTGAAGTCCACCGAACCCAGGACAGTGCCAACGTCAAAGCAACAACAATCCCACCCATCAGCAGAAAGTGCTGCATTACCGTCAGCCCCATCTGCACCGCGCCATACCCGCTGAGCGCGCCCAGCCCAGCACCTAAGCTCCACATCGCGTGAAACGAGGACATGACAGGTTTGTCATAGGCGTGTTCAACCTCGGCCGCCCAGGCATTCATGGCGACATCCATTGAGCCGTGAAAGGCCCCGAACACGAACAGAAAACCTGCCAACGCCCAAAAGCTGTCAGCCATCGCCAGCAGAATCAGGGACAACGTATAAAGCACCGCGATGACCCGCGTTATGGATACAGCCCCAAACCGATCGGTGAGGCGACCCGTCACCGGAAACGAGCACACCGCACCGGCCGCCATGAACAACAATCCATAGCCCAACGCCTCATGCGTCAGGCCCAGATGATCCCGCACTGCGGGAATGCGGGACGCCCAGATGCCAAACAGCGCACCGTTCAGGATGAACATGGCGGCTACGGCCCGCCATGCAGCTGCGATTCCAATCACCGATTACCCTTTGCAAATCGCGTCAAACGGCCCTGTTCTACAGGCTTAGGATACTTTGGCAATCGCGGATTACCTGAGCTTTCCACGGATCTTCCGGAGCGCAAACCAAACGATCAACACTACGGGTATCGTCACTGCTGCCGTCAGCGTGCCCTTGCTGACCTCGGAGCTTGTCAGGGGATGCAACAGATAGCTAACCAGCGAAACCGCATAGTAGCTAACCGCCACAACAGACAATCCTTCGACCGTGTGTTGCAACCGCAAGGCCAGGTCGGAACGGCGGTCCATGCTTTCCAGCAAAGCCTGGTTCTGTGCGCTGCGTTCTACATCTACGCGCGTCCGCAACAATTCGCCCGCGCGGATCGCCCGGTCCGACAAAGCCTGCAAGCGACGCTCGGTCGACTTCACCGTTCGAATAGCAGGATCGTAGCGGCGCATCATGAAATCAGCAAAACTTTGACCGCCTTGAAACCGCTCTTCCCTAAGTGCCTCGATCCGTTGGTTGACAATGGCCTCATAGGCACCCGTAGCCCCAAACCTGAAAGAGCATTGGGCAGAGAGGGTCTCCAACTCGATCGACGTTGCCAGCAAATCGGGAAGCAACTCGTCAGGATGGGCCGAATTGTTGGTCATCTGCCCCATCAGGTCGGTCAGTTTGCCATCCAAGGCCCCGATGCGGGGCGACAATTGTTTGACGCGCGCAAAGCCTAGCATCGACATGGCCTTGTATGTCTCGATTTCGCACAGGCGCTGGATGATCCGTCCGGTCCTGCGCCGCCCCGTGCTGTTGGCCACGAACAGTGCAAAACGCATATGCCCCGTGGCATCTATACGAAAATCGCTGGCACAGATGGCCGAATCGTCCAACACCCGCGCCACCGCCAGGCTTTCCGGTTCGAACCAGTCAGCCAAGGCGACCTTGACCGCGTCATCCTCTTCGCGATCAACCACGCGCAGCATCAGCGAAGTGACCCGCTGACCCGGACAGGTAGATAGCCAGTCTTTCGGAAAAACCTCGAAATCCGCTGGGTCGAACGGGCGGTCACTGACGTTCTGCGTAATCGCAGTATAGGTGACGAATTCGGTATGCTGTTCCCACTTGAGCCAGTGGCGACCGATCTGCCCCGCGAAATGAGTGGCGTTTGGCTGCGGATGCTGCGCACCGTGCCGGTCCAAAAGGTCGATCAGATGCGTTAAGTCCTCACTGCGATCACGGGCCACTGCGGCCACCGGTTTTTTGATCGCCAGAAAAACCACCGTGCATGGCGTTTCGGCCACTGGAAAAGGGCGGGCGTGCAGTTCATTGGCCAAGGTATAGCGCAGCGGGTGGTCGTCCATGGGCGTCATGCGGGGCTCCGTTTCGTCCGTGGCACTATACGACACACCCAGAATACATCAATTCCGTTTTTTTTCAGTTACTTACACGGATACGACAGTATACATTCCCCCTATCTCATTGATTTGACTGCCACAGCTCGATCGGATTGCCTTCGGGGTCGTGTATCCGTGCGAATTTTCCAACCTCGCTGTTCCAGTCCGGGTTGGTCTCAACCTCTATTCCCGCTGCCTTCAGCTGCTTGGTCAGGGCGTCCAAGTCATCAACGCGGAAATTGATCATCCATTGTTGTTCGTCCCGCCCGAAATACGCTGTGTCCTGGGCGAAGGGTGCAAAAACCGTGTACCCCTCGCGCTGCTTCCACGGCACTGGATCATAATGATTGACGCCCAGATATTTCTCATACCAGGCGCTCAACGCTTGAGGGTCGCGCGCACGGAAGAATACACCTCCGATACCGTTGACTTTCTGCATACCCGCCCTCCTTTTCAAGCTCAGGCTAATCATACCACAGCAGCGTGTTTTGACTGGCTACCAATTCGCGAAGGTCAGAAGGCAAAGCACGCCACAGAACAAAAAAGGGCGCCCTTAGGCGCCCTTGGTATTGGGATTAAACCCTTGATCACTCGATCATCGGTATCAGCTTGTCCAACGACTGTTTGGCGTCGCCGTAGAACATGCGGGTGTTTTCCTTGAAGAACAGCGGATTCTCGATACCCGAATATCCGGTGCCTTGACCGCGTTTACTGACAAACACCTGCTTGGCGTTCCAGCATTCCAATACCGGCATGCCGGCGATGGGGCTGTTGGGGTCTTCCTGTGCCGCAGGGTTTACGATGTCGTTCGAGCCGATCACGATGGCAACATCCGTATCCGGGAAGTCATCGTTGATCTCGTCCATTTCCAGAACGATGTCGTAGGGCACCTTTGCCTCGGCCAGTAGCACGTTCATGTGGCCCGGCAGACGACCGGCAACGGGGTGGATCGCAAAGCGCACCTCTTTGCCCTTGGCGCGCAGCTTGCGGACCAGTTCGGATACCGACTGCTGTGCCTGCGCCACCGCCATGCCATAGCCAGGGATGATGATGATGCTGTCGGCATCGTTCAGGGCCGCCGCAACACCATCGGCGTCAATGGCCACCTGCTCGCCCTCGACAGCCATCTGTTCCCCCTGCGGACCGCCAAAGCCGCCGAGGATCACGCTGACGAAGTGCCGGTTCATCGCCTTGCACATGATGTAGGACAGGATCGCACCGGACGAGCCCACCAGAGCACCGACCACGATCAGCAGGTCGTTTCCTAGACTGAAGCCGATCGCCGCAGCCGCCCAGCCCGAATAGCTGTTCAGCATCGACACAACCACCGGCATGTCCGCGCCACCGATACCCATAATAAGGTGATAACCAATGAACAGCGCCGCCAGCGTCATCAGGAACAGCGGGAAGAAACCGCCTGAGCTGGTGTACCAGATCAGACAGATGAACGACAAACCCGCCGCCGCGGCGTTCAAAGCGTGGCCACCGGGCAGCTTGGTCGCAGCCGACGTCACCTTACCTGCCAGTTTGCCATAGGCCACGACCGAGCCGGTAAAGGTGATCGCACCGATGAAGATACCAAGGAACAGTTCAACGTGCAGGATCGCCAGCTCAGCCGAGGTTTTCTTGGCAATCAACGCGGCGAAGGTGCCAAAGCCCTCTTTCGCCAGTTCAGCATCTGCCGACGCCAGTGCCTGAGCCACGTTGCCGATTTCAAAATGCGCGTTGAAACCAACAAACACAGCGGCCAGACCAACCAGCGAGTGCATCGCAGCGACCAGTTGCGGCATCTCGGTCATTTGGACGCGCTGCGCCACATATTGACCGATCAGACCGCCGCCGATGATCAGCAGGATCGACAGCAGCCACAGACCCGAACCCGGACCGACCAGAGTGGCAAAGACCGCCAGCGCCATACCGACGATGCCGTACCAGACCGCGCGTTTGGCGCTTTCCTGGTTCGACAGGCCGCCGAGGGAAAGGATGAACAGAACAGCCGCAACAACATAGGCAGCAGTGGTGAAGCCAAATTCCATGTGCCCGGCCTCCTTAAGATTTCTGGAACATGGCAAGCATGCGCCGGGTTACGAGGAAACCGCCGAAGATGTTGATCCCGGCCATGAAGACAGACAGCGCCGCCAGCAGAATGACCAGGAACGACCCCGACCCAATCTGCATCAACGCCCCCACAATGATGATCGACGAGATCGCATTGGTGATCGCCATCAGCGGTGTATGCAGCGAATGTGAGACATTCCAAATCACCTGGAAGCCCACAAAAATCGCCAGCACAAAGACGATGAAGTGCTGCATGAAGCTGGCCGGAGCAACCAGCCCTACCAACAGCATCAGCGCTCCGCCCACACCCAGCAGGGTGAACTGCTGTTTGGTTTGCGCCTTGAACGCCGCGATTTCCTGCGCCTTCTTCTCTTCCGGGGTCAGTTCCTTGACCTCGGGCTTTTTCTGCGCCGCAATCGCCTGCACCTTGGGCGGCGGCGGTGGGAAGGTGATCTCGCCCTCATGGGTCACGGTCGCGCCGCGGATCACGTCATCTTCCATGTCATGATTGATCTGGCCGTCCTTCTCGGGCGTCAGGTCCGTCATCATGTGACGGATGTTTGTCGCATACAGAGACGAAGACTGCGCCGCCATTCGGCTGGGGAAATCGGTATAGCCGATGATAGTCACGCCATTATCGGTCACGACCTTTTCGTCCGGCACAGTGCCTTCCACATTGCCGCCACGCTCCGCCGCAAGGTCAATAATGACCGAGCCCGGCTTCATCGCCTTCACCATATCCTCAAGCCACAGCTTGGGCGCAGGTCGGTTGGGGATCAGGGCTGTGGTGATGACGATGTCCATTTCAGGCGCAAGCTCGCGGAACTTGGCAAGCTGTGCGTTGCGGAATTCCTCGGACTGGACCGAGGCATAGCCGCCGGTGGCCGCGCCATCCTGCTGATCCTCTTCGAAGTCCAGATAGACGAATTCCGCCCCCATGGATTCGACCTGTTCGGCCACTTCAGGGCGCACGTCGAACGCATAGGTGATTGCACCCAGCGACGTCGAGGTCCCGATCGCGGCCAGACCGGCCACACCGGCCCCGACGATCAGTACCTTGGCAGGCGGCACCTTACCCGCCGCCGTCACCTGACCGGTGAAGAAACGACCAAAATTGTTACCCGCCTCAATCACCGCGCGATAGCCTGCGATATTCGCCATGGACGACAGCGCATCCATTTTCTGCGCACGTGAGATACGCGGCACCATTTCCATGGCGATGACGTTTGCGCCCTTGGATTTGGCTAGCTCCATCCCCTCTTCATTCCCTGCAGGATTGAAGAACGAGATCAACGTCTTACCCTTTGTCAGACGCTTAAGCTCTGTCTCGGTCGGCACCCGAACCTTGGCAATTATATCAGCCGCTTTCCACAATGCCGCAGCTGTTTTGACCAACTCAACACCGGCAGATTCATACGCTGCATCGGAAAAACCAGCCGCCTGACCGGCCCCTTTCTCGATCAGGCACTCATAGCCCAGTTTCTGCAATTGCACGGCAGACTCAGGCGTCATTGCAACCCTGTTCTCGCCGTCAAAAATCTCTTTCGGTGTGCCTATTTTCACTGGCAGTCCCCCTAAATTTAACTCTGTTCGATCGGGTGAGCGGTATTGTTTGTTAAGCAAACGTTTATCTTGCGCAACATTGTTTCACAAGCATGGCAATCGTTACGCTGTGTCACCGGTTGTGCCATGCTAAATCCATCTGCGTGTTTTGCGTTCATAGCGGGCGAAATCCGCACGAAAAGTGCGACGCAAGCGGTCCTCCTCGGGCAGGATAAAGCGGCGCTCTAACACCCAGACAAAAACCGGGATCAATAGCAAAGACAGTACTGCATCGAACCGCAGGACCAACCCAGCAAATATCAGAACATCGCCAACATAGATCGGGTTGCGGCTGCGCTTGTAGATACCCGACTGCACCAACGCATCGGGTGTTTGATGCGGAACAACGGTTGTTTTGTGACGGCGGAACTCGACGACCGCGAGAACCGCTATCAAGATGCCGCCTCCGATCAGAAATCCGCTGAGCAAATCGGTCAAACCGCTTTCCAGTGACAGCCCCATGGGCAGGTGACGCGCCTGTAGCCAAGCCAGCAATACAAAACCGGCAAGCCAAACAGGAGGGATATTGATCCAGCGCATAGTCAGTTCTCAGGCCTTACATCACGTAAAGCACGTGACATTTCTGAGCGCTGTCCTAACGCTTTGAAACCAGATTGGCAAAAGTTCAGGTTGTCGCATCGATGGACAGGCAGAAATGGATAGGATACGCCAGACGAAATCACCGCAACACAGTACGAAGGTAGAGACCCCAGTATGACCGACTTTGCCGCAACCAAAGCCATGTTCGATCTGCCCGAGGGCATCATTTACCTGGATGGCAATTCGCTTGGCCCCCTGCCAAGCGCTGCGGGCAAGCGCGTGAATGACATGATGGTCAAGGAATGGGGGCAGATGCTGATCACGGGCTGGAACAAGGCTGGTTGGATGGCTCTGCCCACGGCTCTGGGAGATCGTATCGGGCGGTTGATAGGTGCCGCGCCCGGATCGGTTGTGACCGGCGATACTTTGTCAATCAAGGTGTATCAGGCCGTCGCTTCGGCACTGGAACTGCGTCCTGATCGAAAAGTTGTACTTTCGGACAGCGGTAACTTCCCGTCTGATCTTTACATGGTGGAAGGCCTGTTGCGATCGCTCGGGACAGACTATGAGCTGCGCGTTGTTGCGCCCGAGGATGTGGCCGCGAATATCACAGAAGATGTCGCTGTTCTGATGCTGACCGAAGTCGACTATCGCAGCGGTCGCATGCACGACATGAAAGCGTTGACCGAACTGGCACATGCCAACGGTGCAGTAACAGTCTGGGATCTGGCCCACTCTGCCGGTGCGATCCCGGTCGATCTGACCGGCTGCAACGTCGATTTCGCGGTGGGATGTACATACAAGTATCTGAACGGAGGACCGGGCGCGCCAGCCTTTATCTATGTCGCGCCACGCCTTGCGGATCGGGCACGACCGGCCCTGTCAGGCTGGCTTGGGCACGAGGCACCCTTTGCTTTCGACTTGGATTACCGCCCCGGCACCGGGATTGAGAGGATGCGTGTTGGAACCCCTCCGATCCTGCAAATGACCGCCTTGTCAGCCGCGATGGATATCTGGGACATGGCTGATATGGCCGATGTGCGCGCCAAGTCCATTGAGCTGACCGAGTTGTTCATTGCCCGCGTCGAAGCAACCTGCCCCGAGCTGGAGCTGGTCAGCCCGCGTGACCCGAGCCAGCGCGGCAGTCAGGTGTCGTTCCGCTTCAATGACGGATATGCCGCTATGCAGGCCTTGATTGCCCGCGGTGTAATCGGAGATTTCCGTGCGCCCAACATCATGCGCTTTGGCTTTACCCCGCTTTACATCGACGAACAGGATGTCGAAGGCGCGGTTGAGATCCTAGCCGATGTCATGAACAATCGCCTGTGGGACGCGCCCGAGTACAAGGTGCAGCAGAGGGTTACCTGACCTCAAGCCCCGCACCGATCAAGGACGCGATCTGGGCAACCTGCTTTTCATAGGTCTCGGCCCCCGCGCCGGCCAGCTTCAGCCCTTTCAGCGTGGCCGTAATTGTCCGCCCGGTTTCGGCCGAATCTGCTGGCATTTTGACCCGACCAGCCTGCGCTTGCTGCGTCAGCCAGTCTGCATAGTGCTTGGCCAGTTCGGCCTCACCCTCGGCAATGATGTCGGCCGCCATGGACTTGGTGTTATCCAGCATCTCAAGCCCGTGAGGCGAGGCCAATATGGTCGCCATCCCGGCAGTTTGTGCCTGCACTGCACGTGTGAGAACCTCGGGCACTGTGCCTGAGGTCGCCAGCGCCTCGGCCACGGCAGCGCTTTTATCGGCGTAATAAACCTCAGTCAGTTTTCTGACGATCGCCTCTTTGTTTTTGTAGTGTAGATACACTGCCGGGCGGGACATGCCGGCGCCGCGCGCGATGTCATCCATCGACGTTTTCCGGTACCCATAAGCGGCAAACGCCTGAAAGGCCGATGCCAGGATTGCCTTTTGCCGTGGATCATCAACTGTGTCCGTCATATCTGAACCCGTGACATCTTCTGTCTATTTTGTCAATTGACACAGTGACATTTTACGACAATTATGTCAGAAACCAGCTACAGCTACGTGAGGTGCGCCATGGCAACCGCCCTGAAGATCAATGGAAAGCAACATCAGATTGATCTGCCCGACGACGTACCCCTGCTTTGGGTATTGCGGGATGAGGTCGGCTTGACAGGAACCAAATTCGGCTGTGGTGTTGCGGCCTGCGGGGCTTGTACCGTTCATATTGATGGTGAAGCCGTACGCTCATGCCAGGTGGCACTGTCGGATGTCTGGGGCGATGTCACGACAATCGAAGGGATCGGATCGCCTGATGCGATGGCTGCAATCCAACAAGCGTGGGTCGATCACCAAGTGGCGCAATGCGGGTACTGCCAGTCAGGCCAGATCATGCAGGCCGCTGCGTTGCTGACGGAAAATCCTGCCCCTTCGGACGCAGATATTGATGACGCTATGCAAGGCAACCTTTGTCGCTGTGGCACCTATCCTCGCATTCGCGCCGCCATTCATGATGCAGCCAGCAAGTTGAAGGAGGCGTAAACCATGGCATCTGTTGGTAAAATCCTTCGTCGCACCTTCCTAATCGGTTCGGCCGCGATTGTCGGTGGCGTAGCGTTCGGCGCCTATTACGTCAGCCGCCCCGCTGTGAATCCGTTGAAACCTGGCGAGGGCCAGGCTGCTCTGAACCCGTTTGTTTTGATCGACCAAAATGGCGTTACCCTCTTTGCCCCCCGCGCCGAAATGGGACAGGGTGTCCAGACGACATGGGCTGCGCTGATTGCCGAGGAACTGGATGTCGATCTTGATCAGATCACCGTTCTGCACGGCCCTGCGGCGGCGGCTTACTATAACTCGGCCCTGATAGGGGAAGGCCTGCCCAACAAGGGGTATGATATCTCCGATTTCCAGCACAATCTGGGCGAGGCGTTGGGTGTTCTTGGTAAAACGCTCAGCTTGCAGGTGACCGGTGGATCGACCTCAATGAAAGATGGGTTCGAGAGAATGCGTCAAGCTGGTGCTTCGGCGCGTGAGACGCTGAAGCGCGCTGCCGCCAACCGTCTCGGCGTTGATCCGACTGACCTGAAAACGGCCTCAGGCCATGTCATTGCACCCAGCGGCGAAAAGATCGCCTACACCGATCTGGCGGTGGATGCGGCTGCGCTTGAACCGGTTGATGCCCCCCTGCGGGATCCGTCAGAATGGCGCTATCTCGGCCAGACCCAACCGCGTTTGGACATGGTGGAAAAGGCAACCGGCACCGCAGAATTCGGAGTCGACGTTCGCTTGCCCGGTATGAAATTCGCAGCCGTTCGGATGAACCCCAAGCTGGGCGGCGCGATGAACGGCTATGACGACAGCGCTGCGAAATCCATGCCCGGAGTTGAGAAAGTGGTCGATCTGGGCACCGGGGTCGCTGTGATCGCCAACAACACATGGCTGGCCAATCAGGCGGTCGAAGCGATTGATGTCGACTGGGCAGACGCCCCCTACCCGCCAGACACCAAAGGCATCTTTGCAAAAATTTCCGAGGCGTTTGACGAAGCCCCGAACTCGACCATGCGGGATGACGGCGATGTCAGCGTCACACCCGACGGCGCGACCGAGATTACGGCTGAGTACCAGGTGCCTTATCTGGCCCACGCAACGATGGAGCCGATGAACGCAACAGCACTGTTTACCGGCGATGCGCTCGAACTGTGGTGCGGAAATCAGGCCCCGACCCTGATCAAGTTCCGCGTTGCAAACACGGCCAATCTGGACACAGAGGCGGTGCAAATTCATACCACTTACTTAGGTGGCGGTTTTGGTCGCCGGGGTGAGTTGGACTTTGGTGAAATTGCCACCAAGGTTGCCATGGCGATGCCCGGCACTCCGGTGCAGACAACCTGGAGCCGCGAAGAAGACATGCGCCATGACTATTTCCGCCCCGGTGCCATCGCCCGCATGCGGGGCGCAGTTCAGAACGGCAAAGCAGTGCTGATCGACGGCATGGTCGCGGCGCAATCCTGCACACAGCAGGCGGTGACGCGGTACACCGGCATGCCCGGCGCTGGCCCGGACAAGGTTCTGGTCGAAGGTTTTTTCAACCAGCCCTATGCGGTGCCGAACTACCGAATGAGCGGCCACATCGCCAAATTGGATGTTCCGGTGGGGTTCTGGCGTTCGGTAGGAAACAGCCATAACGGATTCTTCCACGAAACCTTTATGGATGAGATGGCCCACGCCGCTGGTCAGGACCCGCTTGAATTCCGGCTGGTGCTGATGAAGACCGAGCATGCCCCGTCGGCCGGATGTCTGGAAGCCGTGAAGGAAATGTCAGGTTGGACTGGTCAGACGCCGGATGGTGTGGGCCGGGGCGTTGCCTTCACCTACAGCTTCGGCACTCCGGTTGCTCAGGTCATCGAGGTGGTTGACGAGGACGGCACCATTCGCATCAGCAAGGCCTGGATCGCCTGTGACATGGGGCTGGCTTTGGACCCCGAGAACGTCAAGGCGCAGATGTTTGGCGGCATGATGTACGGGCTGTCAGCCGCGTGTTATGGCGAGATCACCTTTGCCGAAGGTGAAGTCGAGCAGTACAACTTCCCCGACTATGATGCGCTGCGCATGCATACTGCGCCGCAGGTCGAAGTGCGCGTCTTGGAAACCAACCGCCACATGGGTGGCGCGGGCGAACCCGGCACGCCTCCGTCGATGCCCGCGCTTGGAAATGCGCTGTTCGACCTCACCGGAGAGCGCGCCCGCAAACTGCCGCTGAATCAGCAGTTTAACCTGCTGGTCTGACACGTATCAGGCGTGGATGTCCCGCTTTCCGACGTGAAAAGCGGGACATCCACGTCGCTCTTCTGTGCGAAACAGACAGCAGGCTTCAAGCGATCCGGCGTAACGCGGCGCGCCCGCAGGTCGACCACGCTTGAACGGCTTGGCCAAACTTCTGAAACAGCGGTCGAGACACAGGATCGTTTATTGCATCCCATTCTGGGTGCCATTGTACCGACAGCGTAAAACCTGGGGCGTCTTGGATATACATCGCCTCGGGCGTACCATCCGGGGCATAGCCGTCAACAACCACCCGGTCGCCAACTGTTTTGATCCCCTGCCCGTGCAGCGTGTTCGTCATAACCTCGGTCGCCCCGAACAGTTGATGAAAAACTCCGTCCTCAGACAGGGTCACCACATGGCGCAGCGCAAACTTTTCTTCCAACGTGCCGTCAGGCGGCATGCGGTGGTTCATCCGGCCCGGCAAATCGCGAATTTCAGGATACAGCGTACCGCCCATGGCCACGTTGACCTCTTGAAAGCCGCGGCAGATGCCCATGAATGGTTGACCGCGTTCGACGCAGGCCCGGACCAGAGGCAACGTAATCGCATCCCGCGCCCGATCAAACTCTCCATGGGCGTCGGTGGCGTCCTCGCCGTATTCCTCAGGGTGCACATTCGGGCGCCCACCAGTCAGCAGAAACCCATCACATACCTCCAACAGTTCCTCGACTGAGACATAGCGTGGGTCGGACGGAATCAGCAGCGGCAGGCAGTTCGAAACATTCGCAACCGCGTCCGAGTTCATCGTTCCGCCCGCATGGGTCGGGTACTCATCATTCAAGATGTAGGAGTTACCGATGATACCGACGACCGGTCGAGACATGCCGCTTCCCTTGCTGTTTTCTTGTTCACGAGAACGCTATCCGCAGTGGATCGAACGTGCAACAAAACACGCCCTGTATGACAGCGCAAGGCTGTGTTCAGTGATGCACAGTGTGATCCAGAAACCTCAGGCACACGGGAGAGTTGCCCACGCCGGGGCCCGAGCCTTAAACTGGCAAGGCTCTGCCCCGGCGCGGTGATCTTTTTCAGATTTCTCCGGTCAAACCAGCGGCCTCGATCCCTGCCATGCCTGCAACGGCGTCATTGTCAGACGTGTCGCCCGTGACACCAACTGCGCCGATAACAGCCCCTTTGCGATCCCGCAGAAGGATGCCGCCCGGAACCGGCACGACCTGCCCACCATAAACACCGTTTACCGCTGCCATAAAATAGGCCTGTGCCTCGGCCCGCTGCATTTGCGCGGTGCCCGCCATACCCAACATGACCGAGCCATAGGCCTTGCCATGAGCGATCGGAAACCGGCCCGGTGCGGCGCCATCTTCGCGTTCAAATGCGATGACGTGCCCACCCGCATCCAGTACAACAACTGAAAGGGGTTTCAGGTCCATCTCACGACCCTTTTCAAGGGTTTTTCGGATGATCGTGCGGGCTTTGCGCAAAGAAACTGCCATTTTCTGTCCTATCGTGTTTTCGGTTTAAAGGCTGGCTTTCAACTCAAGACGGCGGGCATGCAGGACTGGTTCAGTATAGCCCGAAGGCTGTATCCGCCCTTTGAACACCAGATCGCAGGCAGCCTGAAAAGCCACGCCATCAAATCCCGGGGCCATTGGGCGATACTCGGGGTCGCCTTCGTTCTGGCGATCCACCACGGCGGCCATTTTCTGCATCGCGGCTATCACCTGCTCTTTGCTGACAACGTCGTGATTCAGCCAGTTGGCCAGCGCTTGAGAGGATATACGGCAGGTTGCGCGGTCTTCCATCAGGCCAATATCGTTGATGTCTGGTACTTTCGAACACCCGACGCCTTGGTCGATCCAGCGCACCACGTACCCCAGAATACCCTGAGCGTTGTTCTCAATCTCGCGCGTGATTTCATCATCGCTCAGATTGCGGCCGCTCAGTAATGGTATCGTCAACAAATCCTCAAGCGAGGCACGCGCGCCACCAGCTGCCAGTTCGTCCTGACGGGCCAAAACATCCACACTGTGATAATGTGTTGCGTGCAGCGTTGCGGCGGTTGGCGACGGCACCCATGCGCAGGTGGCACCGGACTTCGGGTGGCCGATTTTGGCCTCAAGCATATCTTGCATCCGGTCGGGCATGGCCCACATGCCCTTGCCGATCTGCGCCTTGCCTTTCAGGCCGCAAGCCAACCCGATATCGACGTTGCGATCCTCGTAGGACGCGATCCATGGTGTGTTTTTCATATCCCCCTTGGGCAGCATCGGACCTGCCTCCATCGAGGTATGGATCTCGTCCCCTGTCCGGTCGAGGAAACCTGTGTTGATAAAAGCCACGCGCGACTTTGCAGCACGGATGCATTCCTTAAGGTTAACCGAGGTGCGGCGCTCTTCGTCCATGATGCCCAGCTTCACGGTGTTACGCGGCAGGCCAAGGATGTCTTCGACCATATCGGAAATCTCGACCGAGTACGCAACTTCTTCCGGGCCATGCATCTTGGGTTTAACCACATAAACCGATCCCATGACCGAGTTGCCGCCTTCGCGAGCCAAATCGTGCATGGCGATCAACGTGGTGCACAGCGCATCCATCAGGCCTTCACCGATCTCATTGCCCTCGGCGTCCAGAACGGCAGGGTTGGTCATAAGGTGCCCCACGTTCCGCACCAGCATCAATGAGCGACCTTTCAGCTTGGCCTGACCCCCACCGGCGGTGGTGTACTCCAGATCATCCGCCAACTTGCGGGTAAATGTGGTGCCGCCTTTGGTGACTTGTTCGGTCAGGTCACCCTTCATCAGGCCCAGCCAGTTACCATATGCAACCACCTTATCCTCGGCGTCGACACAGGCGACTGAGTCTTCGCAATCCATAATCGTAGACAAGGCCGATTCCAGCACGACATCCGCGATACCCGCCGGATCAGAGGCACCAATAGTACTGGAGGCATCAATAACGATCTTGATGTGCAACCCATTGTTTTTCAGCAGAATGAACTCCGGGTTTTTCGCAGCGCCACCATACCCAACGAAACGTGAGGCATCCGCAAGAGCCGGCACCAGCGCACCGTTTTCAACCCGCAACTCAGCCGCATCCGCCCAAGACCCGTTTGCCAAAGGCGCAGCGTCGTCCAGAAACCCCTTGGCCCAAGCGATCACCCTTGCGCCGCGGGCCGTGTCGTACCCGCTGCCGGTCGGCAGGTCACCCATCGCGTCGGTGCCGTAGAGGGCGTCATACAAGCTGCCCCAACGCGCATTGGCTGCGTTTAACGCGAAACGCGCGTTAGTGATTGGCACTACCAATTGCGGTCCGGGTGTTTGCGCAATCTCGGGATCAACATCGGTGGTTTCAATCTGGAAATCGGCGCCTTCTTCAACCAGATAGCCGATTTCGCGCAAGAATGCCTGATACGCGGCGGCGTCGTGCCCCTGCCCTTTCCGCTCCAGATGCCACGCGTCCAACTGCCCTTGGATTTCTTCCCGCTTTGCCAGCAGCGCGCGGTTTTTCGGACCCAGCTCAGCCACCAGGCGGGACAGACCGCCCCAAAAGGTTTCGGCGGTGACACCCGTGCCCGGCAGAGCCCGATCTTCGATGAATTCGGCCAGAACGGTATCAACTTGCAGTCCGCTGCGCGTTTGTCTGCTGCTCATGGGGTCCCTCTCTCGTGTGTACGCCACTGTATTCCGGTTGCATTTAGAACGATTGTTTCCGATAGGCAACGCGCACAGGGGCCACTGCGGTAAAACACACTTACCAAAACTTCGGAATACACAGGCACGGTTGCGGATTGCACCGCTTGCAGCCCACCGCCGCAGGCCATAACGTCGCGCCAAACATGAACCGATGCGAGGCCCCCGATGCGTGACGCAGCCCCTACCACGATCTACCTGAAAGATTACACGCCCTTTGGCTATCTAGTGGACAGCGTGCATCTGACCTTTGATTTGGCCGATCACGCCACACGCGTCACGTCGCGCATTGCCTTCAGCCCCAATCCGGACGCCACAGATCGAACGTTTTTCCTGCATGGCGAGGATTTAACCCTAATCCGCGCCGCCATCGACGGGGCCGAGATCACACCCGATGTCACCGAGACTGGCCTGACCGCCGACGTTCCAAACGCCCCATTCATCTGGGAAGCGATTGTAGAGATCGACCCGGGCAACAACACCGCCCTTGAGGGGCTCTATATGTCGAACGGCATGTATTGCACGCAGTGCGAGGCCGAAGGGTTCCGCAAGATCACCTTTTACCCCGACCGGCCAGACGTGATGTCCACCTTCACCGTGCGCATAAATGGCGATTTGCCGGTGCTGCTGTCGAACGGCAACCCCTCGGGCAAAGGCAAGGGCTGGGCGGAGTGGACCGATCCCTGGCCTAAACCCGCCTATCTGTTTGCGTTGGTGGCTGGCAACCTAATCGCGCATCCCGGCCAGTTCACCACGATGTCGGGCCGCGATGTTGCATTGAACCTCTGGGTTCGCCCAGGCGATGAAGAGAAATGCGCCTTTGGTATGGAGGCACTGAAAAAGTCAATGAAATGGGACGAAGACGTCTATGGCCGGGAATACGATCTGGATGTGTTCAACATCGTGGCCGTCGACGATTTCAACATGGGCGCGATGGAGAACAAGGGGCTGAACATCTTTAACTCCTCGGCTGTTCTGGCCAGCCCGGAAACTTCGACCGATGATAACTTCGAACGCATTGAAGCGATCATCGCGCATGAGTATTTCCACAATTGGACAGGCAACCGCATCACCTGCCGCGACTGGTTCCAACTTTGTTTAAAAGAGGGTCTGACCGTCTTCCGTGATGCGCAGTTCACCTCTGACATGCGCTCGGCCCCGGTGAAACGCATACATGACGCCATAGACCTGCGCGCGCGGCAATTCCCCGAAGACAACGGGCCATTGTCGCACCCTGTCCGACCCGAGAGCTTTCAGGAAATCAATAACTTCTACACGGCCACAGTTTATGAAAAAGGGGCCGAGGTGATTGGGATGCTGAAGCGGTTGGTCGGGGATGAGGCGTACAAACAGGCGCTAGTCCTTTATTTCGACCGCCACGACGGGCAGGCCTGCACCATCGAGGATTGGCTGAAAGTGTTCGAGGACACGACAGGCCGCGATCTGACCCAGTTCAAACGCTGGTACAGTCAGTCAGGGACACCGCGCGTTACCGTGTCCGAAGATTGGGCGGACGGCATTTATACTCTGACCCTGAAACAACGAACCGAACCGACGCCCGGTCAGTCAGAGAAGCTGCCGCAAGTGATCCCGGTCGCCGTTGGCTTGCTGAGCCCGAACGGGGATGAAGTGCGCCCAACCGAGGTGCTGGAACTGACAGAGACCGAACAGAGCTTTGAATTCACCGGTCTGGCCGCCAAACCCGTTGCCTCGATCCTGCGGGATTTCTCGGCTCCGGTAATTCTCGAACATGACCATACGGATGCGGAACGCGCCTTTCTGTTGGCCCATGACACTGACCCGTTCAACCGCTGGCAGGCCGGGCGCTCACTCGCGCAAGACACCTTACTGCGCATGATCAGAAACGATGCCGCGCCGGGGGCGGACTATCTGGATGGTATGCTAACCGTGTTGCGGGACAGAGATCTGGACCCCGCCTATCGCGCCTTGATGCTGGGCCTACCAACGCAATCAGAATTGGCAGCCGCCCTGTTCGAAAGCGGTGAAACCCCTGATCCGATGGCGATTTGGACAGCAGTCGAAACCCTGCGGCAAGCAACCGCGCACCATGTCCAGGACCTGCTGCCGAGACTGCTTAGCGAAACGCAGATTGACGCTCCGTTCAGCCCAGACGCC
Source organism: Ruegeria sp. YTSA135 (assembly GCF_059610165.1). Lineage (NCBI taxonomy): Bacteria > Pseudomonadati > Pseudomonadota > Alphaproteobacteria > Rhodobacterales > Roseobacteraceae > Ruegeria > Ruegeria sp. YTSA135. The sequence continues at coordinate 108,054 of NZ_JBXWNC010000009.1, forward strand.
GAACAGGCTGGCAAACGCGCGCTTGGCGGTGCGGTTATGTACCTGACTTCGCGGCTTGATGGCGGTGCCAAAGCAGCCGAAGAATACGCAGTCGCTGACAACATGACCCGCCAGTTGACTGCTCTGTCCTGTCTCTTGCGGGCAGGCGCGGGCCAGGCGGAACTGACAAGATTCTACAATCAGTGGCAACATGACCGGCTGGTGGTTGACAAGTGGTTTGCATTGCAAGTGTCTACAACCACACCCGAAACAACCGTTGACGTCACACGCGCGCTAACAGAGCACGCTGATTTCCATTGGAAAAACCCGAACCGATTCCGCGCGGTCATCAGTGCGCTCGCGATGAACCATGCCGGGTTTCACCGCCCTGACGGGGCCGGTTATGAGCTGCTTGCGGATTGGTTGATCCGTCTGGATCCGGTTAACCCACAAACAACGGCCCGAATGTGCTCGGCTTTCCAGACATGGAAACGCTACGACGCTGAGCGACAGGACCTCATGCAAGCGCAGCTGGCCCGTATCGCCGAAACACCAAACCTGTCGCGCGATACCACGGAAATGGTGTCCCGTATCCTTGGCGCATGAGCCCGTACAGTTTCACGCGCAACAACCGGACGCGACGCGGCGTCCTGACTCTGATCGGCATCTATGCGGGGCTGTTGGCGCTGGTGATCGTGTTTGACGCAGCATGGTGGCTTGTTGTGTTGCTCAGCCTGACCACCTTGCCTGCCCTTTGGGACATCATACAGGACACTCAAGCAGGGCTGACGTTGGATGTCGACCGGATTCGCTGGTTCTCTGGCAACCGCGAGGGCGAGGTCGCTTTGTCCGAAATCGATCACGTTCGGTTAGACACACGCTGGGACTTTTCGGTGCGCAGCGCACTGGTTCTGACGTCAGACAAACGGATTCGCCTGCCGGATGAGGCTATGCCGCCGCATAAGGAGCTTGAGGCCGTCTTGCAGAAAGCCGGGTTGCGGGTTGAACGGCATCATTTTCGCGTTTTCTGAAACAATCAAACTGATTAATGATGCTTAGTTTCGGGTTTATACCCAATAAAGTGCCGTAAGCTTGAATTTGAGCCAACCTTCGGTCAGAATTTCTAACAAGCGTGTAAGTTGTTTTGATTTTGAGTTTTACCATGTTTCGGTTTTTCAGGGCGCGTCAGGCCCAATCCTCTCCTTCTTCCAAAGGCTCCATGCAGAGCCTGCCCAACGTGAATGGCGGCGTGAATTCGACGCTCCCGGGTAGAGGGCAATTGAACATCCCATTGGCCGACGTCAAAGCCGAAGACTTGGCAGGCCGCGATGCGATTGGGCGTGGTCGCACGCTGGCCAGACAGGATCGTTGGGCCGAACTGTCTCGTCAAATGCGCGCGGCAGACAAGAACCGTGCCGCCGCACCGGATGGCACGCCAATCGCGGATCTGCTTGGCTTTGGCGCTCGGTCCGATGTGGTTCTCGGGGTCGAACACGCCCTTTCGGATGGAAATGCACTGCGTGAGTACGATTTGCTTGGCGGGATTTCCGAGCTTGAAGACGAAATGCGCGCGCACCCGGATGATGCGATGATTGCGCTTGTGGTCGCGCTGACGCATATCGACCTGGCTTGGGCGTGGCGCGGAACGGCAACGGACGCAACCCTTCCGCCACTGCACCGTTCCCGCTGTGCGGCCCATTTCGACCGGGCCGCAGCGTTATTGCCGAGATGTCGCGCGGCTTTGCCAGACAGCCCGATCGTCGCCGCCGCAGGCTGCGCACTTTTGGCTGGCCAACGCAAAGCCAGCCTTCGTGTTGCTGATGAATATGAGCGGCTGATCTCGCTAGACCCCAACAATCAGCGCCACATGCGCGCGATGGGCACCCAGCTGCTGCCCCAGTGGTTTGGCAGCTACGCAGAGCTTGAGGTTCAAGCCCTGCGCAACGCAGCCCGGACCCACGACATCTGGGGCGCTGGCGGTTACACATGGGTGCAATTCGACGCCATCACCTTGGATGAAGAGGCCTGTGCCCGGCTGGATGTTGAGTACTTTCTGGAAGGTCTCTATGACATTCTGCACCATCGGCCGGATCAGCAAACAGTCAACATGCTATCCGCCTATTGCGCCATTACGATACAGAACGGCCTGAGGCAGAATGAAAAAGCCGAGACTGTGCGTGCGCAAATTCACGAGGCCGCACACGGGCTGATCCGCGACCACATGACCGAGCTGCACCCAATGATCTGGGCGCATGCGGCGAACGGGTTCAACAACTCGGTCCGTATACACTCGGCCGAGCGGTTCGCGGCCCGCGGTCAGCGCGATGCACTGCGCGCGATTGGCGACCTGTTCCGCGAGGAGTTGCTCAGCGGCATGGATGTAACCTTCACCCCGTCGGGGTTGCGCCTGTCCCAGCACTGATTCCCCCTTGCCCCTAGCCCGCGCCGGGCCTAATACGCAGGCTTAGACTTCTGCGGAAATGAGGCGCGCAATGCTCGATCTGACATACGAAATGCCCAAACCCAAGACCATCGCCGGGGCCAAGCACGATTGGGAACTGGTGATCGGGATGGAGGTGCACGCTCAGGTCTCATCCAATGCCAAGCTGTTCTCGGGCGCGTCGACGAAATTCGGGGCCGAGCCGAATGCAAACGTGGCCTTTGTGGATGCGGCGATGCCGGGGATGCTGCCGGTGATCAACGAATATTGTGTGGAACAGGCGGTGCGCACCGGGTTGGGCCTGAAGGCGGATATCAACCTGAAATCGGCTTTCGACCGCAAGAACTACTTCTATCCGGACCTGCCACAGGGCTATCAAATTTCTCAGTTGTACCACCCCATCGTGGGCGAAGGTGAAGTGCTGGTCGAGATGGGCGATGGCACGGCACGCATGGTCCGCATCGAACGCATCCACATGGAGCAGGACGCGGGCAAATCGATCCACGACATGGATCCACATATGTCTTTTGTCGACCTGAACCGCACAGGCGTCTGCCTGATGGAGATCGTCTCGCGTCCCGACATCCGTGGGCCAGAAGAGGCCGCCGCATACATCGCAAAGCTGCGCCAGATCATGCGTTACTTGGGCACCTGCGACGGCAACATGCAGAACGGTAACCTGCGCGCGGACGTAAACGTTTCGATCTGTTTGCCGGGTGCGTATGAGAAGTATCAGGAAACGCAGGATTTCTCGCATCTGGGAACGCGTTGTGAGATCAAGAACATGAACTCGATGCGCTTTATCCAGCAGGCGATTGAGGTCGAAGCCCGCCGTCAGATCGCTATCGTCGAAGGTGGTGGACAGGTCGAGCAGGAAACCCGCCTGTACGACCCGGACAAAGGTGAAACACGATCCATGCGGTCCAAGGAAGAGGCGCATGATTATCGTTACTTCCCTGATCCCGACCTGCTGCCGCTGGAGATCGAGCAGGCATGGGTGGACGATATCGCCGCCAAACTGCCGGAACTGCCAGACGACAAAAAGGCAAGGTTCATCAGCGAATTTAGCCTGACTGACTATGACGCATCCGTCCTGACTGCCGAGGTAGAGTCAGCCGCGTATTTTGAAGAGGTTGCCAAGGGCCGCAATGGCAAACTGGCGGCGAACTGGGTCATCAACGAACTGTTTGGTCGCCTGAAGAAAGAAGATCACGACATCACCGACTCGCCGGTCTCTCCGGCGCAACTGGGTGCAATCATCGATCTGATTTCCTCGGACGCGATCTCGGGCAAAATCGCCAAGGACCTGTTCGAGATCGTCTATACCGAAGGCGGTGACCCGGCGAAGATCGTTGAAGACCGCGGTATGAAGCAGGTCACCGACACGGGTGCAATCGAGGCCGCGCTGGATGAGATTATCGCCGCTAACCCCGCGCAGGTCGAAAAGGCGAAGGTGAACCCGAAGCTTGCAGGTTGGTTCGTGGGTCAGGTCATGAAAGCAACTGGCGGCAAGGCCAACCCCAAGGCGGTGAACGAGCTGGTCGGCAAGAAACTAGGTTCGTAACCTTCTAAGGGCACCCAATACAGGCGGCGGGTTTCGCAAAATCCTGCCGCTTTTGATTTTCCGGGTGTTTTCGCGCAATGCTGACTTTCGCCAAATCAACCGCATGTTAAGTTGCCACAAACCGGCAATCAGGAAGAACCGATGCAGCGCTATGAGTACAAGGTCGTTCCCGCCCCGCAAAAAGGCACGAAAGCAAAAGGTGTAAAGACCGCCGAGGGCCGGTTTGCCGCAACGATTGAGCAAGTGTTGAACCAATTGGGTCAAGACGGCTGGGAATATCAACGCGCAGAGCTTTTACCAAGCGAAGAGAGGGCTGGCTTGACCGGATCTACCGTGAATTGGCGCAATGTGCTTGTCTTCCGCCGCACGATCGAGGCGGTCGAGGTCGCAGCCCCTGTCCCGGAAGAAACCCCCGACGAAACTCCGGTTGCGCAGCCCGTTCCAGGACCAGAAATCGTCACAGCGCCGGAACCAATTTCCGAAGAGGTAAAAGACCCTCCGTTGACGCTCAAGGACGCAAAGATCGAATTCCGCCACTCAGACAAATCTTAGGGTTTGGCGTCGCGGCGGCCCATCCCGTATCAAAACCAGGTGCTTGCCGGTATGATCGCAGCACTTTGCGTCTCCAAGCTCTGGGCTGAACTGAAGTAAAGCGCCTAAGGCGCGCATTAGGTTCCGATATCCAGCGCCAGCGCATGTATCCGCGGCACGATGTCACCTAACGCCTTGTGCACCGCCCGATGGCTGGCGACACGGGATTGGCCTTCGAATGCACTGGCGCGAATAAACACGTTGAAGTGACTTTCCCCGCCTTCCTGATAGCCTGCATGCCCTCGGTGGCTTTCGCTATCATCGACAACCTTCAGCTCTCTCGGGTGAAATGCGGCATCAAGACGTTCATAGATTTCGTCGGTCACGGTCATTTTTTCGCTCGGCAGCAAATTAATTGCCGCCCCCCTCTTCTACTTTTGGCTGCTTAGACTAAACTGCTGCCTCCGAGTCGAGAAGATGCGTTCTTAAGGATCACAGCATGACGAAATCAGACCCTTTCGGATTCGATATGTCCGTCTCCAACGCCAAAAAGAAAAACCCGCGCGGGCGTCGGGGCATGTCGGGCGCGTCTGAAACTTCGGTTCGGATCTGTGACCATCCTGGGTGCCAGGAGCCTGGTAAATATCGCGCGCCCAAGGCGCCAGACGTGTTGGATGATTTCTACTGGTTTTGCCAGCAACACGTACGCGAATATAACCAAAAGTGGAATTTCTTCGACGGCACGACCGAGGCTGAACTGAACGCGCAGCGGTCAAAAGACAAGGTCTGGGAACGTGAAACCAAGCCGATGGGCGACCCCGAAGCGCGCGCATGGGCGCGTCTGGGCATCGAGGACCCGCATCAGGTGCTGGGCGAGAATGCCACCAAGAACCCGGGCCGCGCCGCCACGGGCCGCCGCCTGCCCCCGACCGAACGTCGGGCGATCGAGATTCTCGAAGCCAAGGACAGCTGGACCAAGGCCGAAGTGCGCAAAGCCTACAAAAAGCTGATCAAGGTGCTGCACCCGGACATGAACGGCGGCGACCGGTCACAGGAAGAGCAGTTGCAAGAGGTCGTCTGGGCCTGGGACCAGATTAAGGACAGTCGGAATTTCAAGTAGTTGATTTACGACGTCAGCGTAGCGCGCAGCGCCTCGGCTTCGGAGCGTTTCAGGCAGGGCACGCGCGTTTGCATCCAAATGGATTCAGGGCTGCGTAGTTCGGGAAAAAGCGCACAAAGTTCCTCGGCATCTTCTCGACCGAAAGACAACAGCGCCATATCACCCAGAAACAAGCTTTCGGAAGGTAGCCCATTCGACATCAATATTGCGTGACGACTGCACGCAATATGGTAGTAAGTCACCGCCTCATTGGACCAGACTTGGCGAATTGTCTTGTCGTTGACCAGATGAATCGCAGCGACGAAGACTTTCGGCTCGCCGAACAGCAGTTCTGCGCGCCAGCCTTCCAGAACTATTCTGTGTTGCGGCGAAACGTATAAATCGCGGTCAGGCACCCCCGCGCCAATCGCTCCTTTTTGGATGCAAACCGGGTGCAATCGCGGGTTTCGCTTCAACATTTCCACGCTCAAGGTCTTTTCACCAATCCACTCAATGGGCAGCAGTTCACCACTGGAAACACGGACCTTGTCGCCAACGGATAATTCCTCGACGGCGCGATAGCCTTTTTCAGTTTCTATCAAAGTCCCCTTCACGAAACACGGCACCGTCCCTGCAGGAAGGTCGACAGCTACGATGAGGGAGTCGTTATTGCCGTTACCAGGGCCTGTTGATGCGAATATTTCAACAGTAAGCTGTGTGTTTGGAGGAATGACGGCACCTGGGGTTAGTTCGACGCTCAAAACACCGCTTTGCGAAATCGAAACAGAATAGTCGGAAGGGGCCAAGCCCCCAGTTCCTGAAACAACGACACTCCATGAAGCTCCTGCTTTGCTCGCCGTGTACAACTGCATAACAGAGGTCGATCCACTGGGGATCGCAATTGAAGAAGGACCTTGAATTGTTAACGCCATTCGCGCCTCTACCGCTTAACATCAAACCGGGAGCAGTCTTTGTATCAGAATATTTTGAATATAACTTCGTAAATCCAGATATTTCAATATTAACACTTCTTAGAAATCCGCAGACATGAATACCGCATCCGAAAATCGGCGCTGTCGCAGGCTTTGGTGATCAACTGCGAACATTGGCCCGCGTGCCGATAAAGCCAGTTTCAAAGAAAGGCTGACCGACGTTATAGCGGACGCGGCTTTCCCTTGCCCTCGCCTGCAATATGTTGCACCACACACGGGTTCAGGCCCGACAAGACGGGTCGAAGGATAAGGACTACGCACATGGCTGACGGATCGATTGACATCAACGCAAAACCAACCGAAGAAATCTCGGTCCGTGACGTATTCGGCATTGATACCGACATGGCGATCAAAGGGTTTGCCGAGGCAAGCGATCGCGTCCCCGCCATAGACCACACCTACAAGTTCGACCCTGAAACCACGCTGGCGATTCTGGCCGGCTTTGCCCATAACCGCCGGGTGATGATTCAGGGCTATCACGGCACTGGCAAGTCCACCCACATCGAACAGGTCGCTGCCCGTCTGAACTGGCCAGCCGTGCGTGTGAACCTGGACAGCCATATCAGCCGGATCGACCTGATCGGCAAGGACGCGATCAAGCTGCGGGACGGTAAACAGGTGACCGAGTTCCACGAGGGCATCCTGCCTTGGGCGCTGCGCAATCCGGTTGCCATCGTGTTCGACGAGTATGACGCAGGCCGCGCTGACGTGATGTTCGTGATCCAACGCGTGCTAGAGCACGACGGCAAGCTGACCCTGCTGGACCAGAATGAGATCATTACGCCGAACCCGAATTTCCGCCTGTTCGCGACGGCGAACACCGTGGGTTTGGGCGACACGACTGGCCTCTATCACGGTACGCAGCAGATCAACCAGGCGCAGATGGACCGTTGGTCGCTGGTGTCAACGCTGAACTACCTCAGCCACGATGCCGAGACGATGATCGTGCTGTCCAAGGCCCCGCATTACAACACCGAAAAGGGCCGCAAAACCGTCAGCCAGATGGTGACCGTTGCCGACCTGACCCGGACTGCTTTTATGAACGGCGATCTTTCAACGGTGATGAGCCCGCGGACCGTGATCAACTGGGCCCAGAATGCCGAGATCTTCCGCAATGTCGGCTACGCATTCCGCCTGTCTTTCCTGAACAAGTGTGACGAGCTGGAGCGCCAGACCGTCGCCGAGTTCTACCAACGCTGTTTTGACGAGGAACTGCCCGAGAGTGCAGCGAGCGCGAGCTTGGGTTGAATCCTCATGAAGTCAAAATTGCTGGCTAGAAACTCTAGCAAACTAGGTCCTTTTGAGGGAATAGTTGATAAGATTATTGTGCTCAGTTTACCTGACGCAGACGAACGCCGTGGGCGCCTGCCCAAGCATTTGGCCGAATTTGGAATATCCGATTTCGAATGGCACGACGCGTTCAAGCCAGAACACCCCAAGGTTCAGGTCTTGTTCGAACAAGGTTTGGTAGCAACTTTTCCGCCTTGCTTTCGCTGTGGGAAGGATCGATGCAACTGTGAAAATAACGTCTTGATCTCCTCGCAGGTGGCAAACTTTGCCAGCTATTTGGACATCTGGCAAAAAGTCAGCCGTTCCAAGCGGCGCACGTTGATTCTAGAGGATGATGTGCTTCTGCACCCATGGACAAGCCGGATTACAAAACGGCTCAATAGAAAGATCAAAGCCAACCGCATCACATTCGACCCTAAAATCCCGATGTTGTTGAGAATGGGGTGGGCTAAGTCATACGACCATAAGCCGAGAAGGCGGGTTCGTGTTACAAGAGACGTGCGGATGTCAAATCCCTGTCATGCAATGACACCTGCATTTGCCCAGTTGTTGCTAGATCGTTTCACAAGAGTAGAAACAACTTCTGACATATTCGTACATAAGAAGGTCGCCGATAGCAAAACCTCAAAGACGATTTTCCCTCCGATAGCGTCCGATTTATCTTGGTCAGAAGGCTCAGTGGATTCGCATATTCACCCCAAAGAAAACCGGTTGGACTTTCTCGCTAAACATGCTGCGTCGGAGGAGCAAGCCGCGCACGAACAAAAACTCAGGCGCCATGTAAAACGCATTTTCTTTCGGCCGCTTCTGTGTGTCGGACATCCACGAACAGGTACAGGTTTTGTCGCCGAATTGTGTAAAAAGTCCGGCTTGGATGTCGGGCATGAAGCCGGCGGCGCAGATGGCATTAGCTCTTGGATGTTCGCTGTTGACGCCGAAGAAAACCCGTGGGCAATGGACCCCGTTGCACGGACGCGTCGAGCATTGCACTGGGAGATCATGATACAAACCGTACGTGACCCGAAAACGGCAATCCCCTCGATCATGCGCGAGAACAAGCACGCACCGGTATCGTATGATTTTCGACGCGATCATATCAAAGCTGAAACCGGGATCGATCTTGATGATTTCGAAACCGAGACCGAACGCGCCATTGTTTCACTATGTCTTTGGGCGCGAATAATTCGAAGCCAAAACCCAGATTTTGTATTCCGCATCGAGCATGATAGCGAAAGGTTCATCGACTTCCTTTTGGGAAAAGGCTTTGATGTCAGTAAGAACGAAATCAACCTGAAACCTGTTAACGCCGAAAAACTGTACAAAGGCGTGCACTACGAAAAACCAAATTTAGCAGAAACGGATTGGGGTAACATCAGCCCTACTGTAAAAGACCTTCTGCAGAAATATTGCGAGCTATACGGTTACAAGGTGCCGGTCATAGCAAAAAACTGAAATCTGGTGTAAACTCCACCGTTTCCACCAGAAAGGTGCTATTTGTGGAATTATTATTGGATAAGTACAGAACTGTGATACAATGCAGCGTTCTCTTCGTTAGGGACGAGACGTGCATTTCCCCAAGCAACACTGCGTTTTCATTCACATACCGAAGACCGGAGGAAACTTCTTTACCCGCTGTTTTCTTCGGTTTTCTGATGACGCGATGGTAACCAGCGGCCATCAGGATGGCGCCGACCGGTTTGAGCTGAGCGGTGACACGACAAAATCCAAGCACCAGACGCTGGCTGAATACAAAGATCTGATTGGTCCGGGTTTTGCCGATTACACGGTATATGCCTTTGCCCGTCCTCCGGTCGAGCGGATGATGTCGCTGTATTATTCGCCCCACCGCTGGATGCGTAAGAAGGACGGCGGCGGCTTTGACCTCGACGCGCGAAACGAACCCATTGATCTGGCGGAATTCAAGGCGCTCGTATCGTCAAACAAATCCATTTCAGATTTGCTGGACGCCGGGAATATCTCGGGCAGGTTAGAAGTAAACAAATCCGCCCAACACACGTCAGGCGCGCGTGTATCCCTGCTGGATTTCTCAGACCTGCGGGGCGGGCTCGAAAAATTCGGTCGTGACAACGGATTTGACCTGACCGAAATGCCTGCGCAAAAAGTGAATTCAAGCGCAGTCAACGACCCCATGGCGCTAAACGCTGGGCAGATGGATCGGCTGAGGCAAATTGTTTTGAACTCGCACCATGGCAAGGATCAAGAATTCTTTGCATTCACTGACTCAGCAGGCTTTCTGAGCAGGCTTACAAGGCGGTTCAAGCGTTAGGTTTTAGCCTTTTCTGCGTTTCCGCACACGTTGGACCTTTGCTGTGCCGATGCAGGGTTTCGTAGGTTTTAGCGGTTGCAAGCTCCCCCTGAACAAGAGCTTTAATGCACGAACACAGAGAGGGCGGATACAGCAACGCACCTGTCCAGTTTCCAAATGCTTTCAACCCGATGTTGGTTAGATGGGAAAACAGGGTTCGCCCTATGGCCAAGACACCCGTTTGGCACTAGGTTGCCGGAACAGAACAAGACCGGACTGCCCCATGAGCAAACCCAACGACAACCCCGCCGATCCGTTCAAGAAGGCCTTGGCCGAAGCCACCAAAGTTATGGCCGACGATCCCGAGTTGAACGTCACCTATACGGTAGACCCTTCTGGTATGTCCGGCGAGTCGATGCGTTTGCCACAAGTGAGCCGCCGGATGACGCGCGAAGAGGTTCTGCTGGCACGCGGTACGGCGGATGCGTTGGCCCTGCATCGAAAGTACCACGATGACGCGACCCATACGCGCTATGCCCCCCCGGGGGATATGGCCCGCGATCTGTATGAAGCCATGGAAGTCGCGCGGTGCGAGGCGATGGGCGCGCGCGACATGCCCGGCACGGCGTCCAACATCGACGTCAAGATCGGGCATGAGGCGCTGCGGCGTGGATATGACCAATGCAAGCAACCTGCGGACGCACCATTGGCAGTGGCCGCCGGCTATCTGATCCGCCATCTGGCCACGGGGCGCGATCTGCCTCCGGCGGCTGAGAACATCATGAATCTGTGGCGCGGATTCATCGAGGAACAGGCTGGCGGGACCCTCGAAAACCTTGATGAAATCCTGTCGGACCAGGCAGAGTTCGCCAAATTCGCCCGCCAGATGATCAAGGATCTTGGCTATGGCGATCAACTGGGTGACGACCCGGATGAGTTGGACGAAGAACAAGAGGATCAGGCCGAGGAAAACACCGACGAACAGCCTGACCCGGACAGCACTGGCCAGGACGATCAGGACGAACAAGAAGCCGACGCCACCCCCGAACAGACTCAGGAAGAGCAACAGGATCAATCCCAAGCTCAGGTCTCGATGGATGAGATGTCCGAAGATGAGCTGAGCGATGAGGCCGAGATGCCAGAGGGGGAAGCCCCACTGGAACCTCCTGCCCCTCAGCCAGCGTCCGAAGCTGATCCGGATTACAAAGTCTATCTGAACACGCATGACGAAGAGATCGCGGCTGAGGATCTGGCGGAACCCGCCGAGTTAGAGCGCCTGCGCGCCTATCTGGACCAGCAGCTTGAACCGCTGAAGGGGGCTGTCAGCCGGCTTGCCAACAAGTTGCAGCGCCGCCTGCAAGCTCAGCAGAACCGAAGCTGGGAGTTCGACCGCGAAGAAGGCATTCTGGACGCTGGCCGTTTGGCACGTGTGGTGGCAAACCCGACCACACCGCTTAGCTTCAAGGTCGAAAAGGACACCGAGTTCCGCGATACCGTGGTGACGCTTCTGCTGGACAACTCGGGGTCTATGCGCGGGCGTCCGATCTCAATCGCTGCGATCTGCGCGGATGTTCTGGCGCGGACGCTAGAGCGGTGCAACGTGAAGGTCGAGATTTTGGGCTTTACCACGCGTGCATGGAAAGGCGGTCAGGCGCGTGAGGCGTGGCTGAACGATGGCCGCCCGCAACAGCCAGGCCGTCTGAACGATCTGCGCCACATCATATACAAGGGTGCGGATGCCCCATGGCGGCGGGCGCGGCCAAATCTGGGCCTGATGATGAAAGAGGGCTTGCTAAAGGAAAACATCGACGGTGAGGCGCTGGAATGGGCGCACCGCCGGATGTTGGCACGGCGCGAGCAACGCAAGATCCTGATGGTGATTTCGGATGGTGCGCCGGTTGACGATTCAACACTCAGCGTCAATCCCGCCAATTACCTGGAAAAACACCTGCGCGACGTGATCGCAATGGTGGAAAAGCGAAAGATGGTGGAACTTCTGGCTATTGGAATCGGCCATGACGTCACCCGTTATTACGACCGCGCGGTGACAATAACAGACGTGGAACAGTTGGCCGGTGCGATGACCGAACAATTGGCTGCCCTGTTTGACAGCGACCCACGCGCACGCGCGCGGGTTATGGGGATGAAAAAAGCCAGCTAAAACTGGCCTTGCCGCCAATGTGCGGAATTTCCAAAAAAGAAGAACGGGTAAAACCCGGTATGGGAGAGGTATGTGATGTTTCAATCCTTTGAGGTAACGGCGCGCCCGGAACAGGGGCCGCCCCGACTGGCGGCTTTGCGCGGTGAGATGGCAAAAGAAGGGTTGGACGGTTTCCTGATCCCCCGCGCGGACGCGCATCAGGGCGAATATGTTGCCCCTCGGGATCAGCGGTTGGCTTGGTTGACGGGATTTACCGGCTCGGCCGGGTTCTGCGCGGTCTTGACGGATGTGGCCGGTGTATTTGTCGATGGCCGCTATCGCACTCAGGTCAAGGCGCAGGTCGCCAAGGAATTCACACCCGTAGCATGGCCCGAAATCAGCCTCAGCGCGTGGTTGAAAGATCAACTGCCCGATGGCGGCAAGGTCGGCTTTGACCCTTGGCTGCATGCCGCTGGCCAGATCGCCAGCACGCAAAAAGAGCTGGCCGGCAGCAGTATCGAACTTGTCCGCTGTGACAATCTGGTGGACCGCGTGTGGGATGATCAGCCAGAGCCACCAATGAATCCGATCAAGGCGCATCCGATCGAGTTTGCCGGCGAAACGGCGGACAGCAAGATCACGCGTCTGGCCAAAACCCTGCAAGAGTCAGGCAGTGCAGCCGCCGTGATCACCTTGCCCGACTCCATCATGTGGCTGCTGAACATTCGCGGTTCCGATATCGGATACAACCCGGTGGCGCATGGGTTCGCGATATTGCACGCCGATGGTCGGGTTGATCTTTTTATGGCTTCGAAGAAGTTGGTGGTGCCACTGGCGGATCAGGTCACATCGCATGAGCCCGATGGATTTCTGGACGCTGTCGCGGCGCTGAAGGGCAAGGTGCAGGTCGATCTGGGAACGCTCCCGCAGGCCGTGGCGGACGTGTTAAACGATCAGATGGTCGATGGCGGCGACCCCTGCGCCCTGCCCAAGGCCTGCAAGAACGATGCAGAAATCGAAGGCAGCGCCGAGGCACATTTGCGGGATGCAGTTGCAGTGATCGAGACGCTGTGTTGGCTGGACGCACAGGCACCGGGTACCCTGACCGAAACGCAGGTGGTCACCCGGCTTGAAGAGAACAGGCGCAGGGATAATGCGCTTCAGGATATCTCTTTCGACACAATCGCGGGCACGGGTCCGAACGGCGCGATCATGCATTACCGCGTGACCGAAGAAACCGACAGCCGTCTGGAAGATGGCCACCTTCTGGTTCTGGACAGCGGTGGGCAATATCTGGACGGCACGACCGATATCACCCGCACCATTGCTATCGGTACGGTTGGGGATGAGGAAAAAGCGTGTTTTACCCGTGTTTTGAAGGGCATGATTAACCTGTCCATGCTGCGCTGGCCGAGTGGGCTTGCCGGGCGTGATATTGAAGGGATTGCGCGGGAACCGCTCTGGGCCGCAGGGCAAGATTTCAACCACGGCGTCGGGCACGGTGTCGGTGCTTATCTCAGCGTTCACGAAGGCCCGCAACGCCTGTCCAAGGTCAGCCATGTGCCCCTGAAACCGGGCATGATCCTATCCAATGAACCCGGCTATTACCGCGAGGGGTCTTTCGGGATTCGCATCGAGAATCTTGTGGTCGTACACGACGCCGCACCCCTTCCAGGCGGGGACGACGACCGTGCCATGCTGAACTGGCGTACGCTGACTTACGTGCCAATCGATCGGCGGCTGATCGTGGTTGAAATGCTGACGTCTGCGGAGCGCGCGTGGCTGAACGCGTATCATCGCGATGTTGCAGAAAAGATCGGGCCAAGGCTGAGCGATGACGCGCGGCGGTGGTTGGATGCCGCAACTGCGCCGATCTGACACCGGGCTGTTACATAAACCGGGCAAAGGAGAAGCCCGAAAAAAACGAGGGAAGAGAAATGGTTGAGATCACGATTCACAAGGCACCAGGCAAATGGTGCGTCCGTTCCGGTGGGGCCGTATTGGGTGAAAGCACGAATGCACTGGAATTGACCGAGGGAGACCTGCCTTCGGTGATCTACTTCCCGCGCGCGGACATTGCGATGGCGTTTCTGGACATGACTGACAAGACCACGCATTGCCCACACAAGGGCGACGCCACGCATTTCTCGATCGTCAACAAATCCTCGGTTACTGAAAATGCCGCCTGGAGCTATGAAGACCCGATCCCAGCTATGGCGGAACTCAAAGGCTATGTCGCGTTTTACCCGAGTGATACCGTCAAGGTCGAGCAGATTTAGGTAAGGGTTGCCGCGCAGGTACGAACGCGTTTCTGAGTGTCTTGGTCTTTGATTGATGTCTGCCCTACTGCTATATCCCTTCGGCAGGTGCATCACCATTTCATGCCATTACACACCACCATGCTTGGATGAGGATGGGTGGATGTTTGGATGCCAAACTTCTTTTGAAGTGGCAGGTGGTGGTGTCTACACCAGACGTAGATGAATTTTTTAGAAACGTGCCCTGATCGAAGGCGCGTCGATCGGCCCGGGCCGTGCCCAATCGCCTCGGGTCGCCGAGCCTCTTCATACCGTTTTACCCTTGACACCTATCCATGTTGTACAGCATCGGTGTGCTACGGCTACGAGTGTTCCTCGGCCGCAGTGGCCGCCAACGCGCGATTATAAGCCTTTAGCGCATCGACGTGAAACAACGCACCCACAGGGTTTTCGCTGCCGTCCTCTTCGACGACCACCACAGGAATGCAGGGAATGTCGTCTCGGTCGAAATAGGGCATCGCCGCTTCAAGCGTTGCGCTGGCATTCACACAAAGCCCCTGATTGATCAGGTCCAGCGCCTCGTCTTTAGTGATCGAACGCGGGTCGCCTATTGGTCGCATGACTGCACCGGCGCGTAACATGGCCAGAAGATAGGCCTGCGGTCCAGCCGCCAGATGCACGTCACGCCGTTCCAACTGGGTCAGGAAGAAAGACCGGTCCACCAAACGTGAGGCCAGTGCGGTGGACATTGAAACCGAAACCATCACCGCAATCCCGATCTGCCAATCTCCGGTCAGTTCAAAGACGATCATGGTGGTGGAAATCGGCGCACCCAGAACGGCCGCGGCCACGGCTCCCATGCCCGCAAAAGCGTAGAGCGTATGCGTGCCCGATACATCTGGCAGCAGCCCGGTCGCGATCAGGCCAAAGGCCAGCCCGGTCAGTGCGCCGATCATAAGCGAGGGTGAAAACACACCACCCCCCATTCGGCCGCCCATGGTTATGGCCACAGCAACCGTTTTGATAACGGCGAACAAAATCGCGGCCGTCAGGGTCAGGTCACCTGCCAAGGCGCGGATCGTCGTCTCGTACCCAACACCGATGATATGCGGGAACCAGATCGCCAGCAGCCCAAGCATCGCGCCAGATACCGCCGGACGCAGCCAGCGCGGCAAAGAGATGCGGGTCTGGATATGGTTTCCGATATCCTCGGCAAAGAAGATCGACCGCATCATCAGCAGGGACACCAATCCGCAGATCAGGCCCAGGATCAGGAACGCAGGAAGCTCGACGTAGAATTGCAGTGACCCTGGTGTTTCAAGAACGAATTCAGTCACATCGCCATATTCCAACCGATTGATTACCGTACCAGCGACCGAAGCAATGACGATAGGCGCAAAGGCGTGAACGGCAAAGTGGCGCAACACCACCTCAAGCGCGAATAGCGCCCCGGCAATAGGCGAGTTAAAGCTTGCCGATACCGCCGCCGCCACCGCACACCCCAACAGGTCGCGCCCCGTAATACCATCAGCGTGGATACGATTGCTGACCCAGGTCGAAATCACCCCCGCCATATGCACAACCGGCCCCTCTCGCCCGGTCGAACCACCAGTGCACAGGGTGATCAGCGACGCAAAGAATGAGGCAACACCAGCTTTTCCCTCGACCCGGCCATTGGTCAAAGCGGCACCTTCGATTACATCCGCGACCGACCGCACCCGACCATCATCCGTGAACTTATGCAGCATGACACCCACTATCAGACCGCCGATGATTGGCGTGATCAGGATTAGAACCCACGGCAGTTTTTCAGCGTGGCTATGCAGTAAAAGGATATCATCGGTGTCGTAAACAAACGCCTGCAACGCCTGAATTGCCTTACGAAACCCCAAGGCCATAAAGCCTGCGGCAATTCCGATGGCCAAGGCAATGAACCAGAACTGAACCTGGCTTGGGCCACGTCGCAACATGACCCGCCATGCGTCCTTTATCGCGGCCAGAGCCTGATTGAGCTGGTTGCGCAGAACGGTGCGGGTTGATTGGGTCATGGGCTCTCGGGGGTCAATACACACCCTTTAGTAAGCTACGGAGCCGCCTGATAAAAGTGCGATCGCCATGGTTTGAAGGTCGGACCGCGGCAGAATTTCCTCAGGTATCCAGCAAGGCGCGGGCAGCGGCGCGGGCCTCATCCGTTATGGTGTCTCCGGCAACCATGCGGGCGATTTCATCCACCCGGTCCGGCTCGGCCAGCGGAATGACGGTGGACAGTGTCTGGCCATCGGTTACTTGTTTTTGCACCCGCCAGTGATGGGATGCACGGGCCGCGACTTGCGGTGAATGCGTCACAACAAGCACCTGCCCCCCATGCGCCAGAGACGCCAAACGGCGCCCGACCGCGTCGGCCGTTGCCCCACCAACACCGCGATCGATTTCATCGAAGATCATGGTCCGCGCGCTGTCATCGCCCGTCAGACAAACCTTGAGAGCCAGCAAAAACCGGCTGAGTTCACCACCTGAGGCGATCTTGTTTAATGGTCCAGAGGGCGCGCCCGGATTGGTGGCGACGGTAAAGGCCACCGCATCTGTGCCTTCAGGGCCAGGATCGGCGGCGGTGATTTCGGTCTGAAACACCGCGCGTTCCATTTTCAGCGGTGCCAGTTCAGCCATCACCGCGGCATCCAATTGCCCGGCAGCGCGCCGACGCACAGCACTCAGGGCTTCGGCGGCGGTGTCATACGCGGCCTGCGCCGCATCGACTGCCGCTTGCTGATCCGCCAGGTCAGCATCACCTGCATCCAGCCGGTTCAGGCGCTCGCGCAGCGTGGTCGCAAATCGACCCAGATCATCAGGTGTGACATCGTGCTTGCGTGCCAACGCACGGATTGCGAACAGGCGCTCTTCTGCGGCCTCAAGCTCGGCCGGGTTGAAGTCCAACGCCTGAAGACAAGCGTTTACCCCGTCCTGCGCCTCACCTAATTCGATTAACGCGCGACCCAGTGCCGCGATCGGCTCTTCCAGCTGCCCACCTGCATTGTCAGAGACACCTTCAAGCCATCGTACGGCGTCTGACATCGCGCCCTCGGCCCCTTCTCCGCCCAGCAGGTCAAACGCGCGTGCAACATCGTCTCTGATGCGTTCGGCCCCCTGCATCATACGGCGACGGGCATCCAGTTCCGCGTCCTCCCCGGACTGAGGGTCCAGCTTGTCCAATTCAGCAACGGCGTGGCGCAGGAATTCTTCTTCGGCCCGCATGGCGGCAAGCGTCGCCTGGGTCTCAGCCAGAGCCTTTCGCGCGCGTGACATTTTCGTCCACGCCCCGCGTACGGCTGCCAGATGCTCGTCCGTTTTTGCATAGGTATCCAGCATCGCCCGGTGCCCGCGCGGGTTCAGCAATCCACGATCATCGTGTTGGCCGTGCAACTCTATCAAGGTGTCTGACAGGGCGCGCAACACTTCGCCCGAACAGCGACGGTCGTTGACCCAAGCAGTTTTACGCCCTTCAGCCGTGTTGATGCGACGCAGGATCAGCTCCTCGCCACCCGGCAGGCCAGCCTCAGCCAGAACCAAATGCGCCGGGTGATCAGGGCCAAGTTCAAATACAGCCACAACTTCACCCTGTGCGGCCCCCTGACGTACCAGTTCAGCCCGTCCGCGCCAGCCCAATACGAAACCCAGCGAATCCAGAAGAATCGACTTGCCCGCCCCGGTTTCACCCGTCAAGGCGTTCAAACCCGGCTGAAATGTCAGTTCCAGCCGGTCAATGATCAGCATATCGCGGATATCAAGGGCGCGCAGCATCGGGTCTTAGCGTCCCACGCCTTTAACCATGGCGATTACAACCACTCACCTTTGATAGTCTGGCGATAAATCTGGCTCAGCCAATTGTTACCGCGGCTCTTCAGGTCCAACCCGCGCGAGGTCAGCAACTGGTAACCTGCGTCGTACCATTCGGACGACTGGTAGTTATAACCCAGAATGGCACCGGCAGACTGCGCCTCATCCACTAAGCCAAGCGACAGATATGCCTCAATCAGACGATAGAGCGCTTCGGCGGTGTGGGTTGTCGTCTGAAAATCCTCAACAACGACACGGAACCGGTTGATGGCCGCAGTGTAGTGATCTTGACGCAGATAATAACGCCCGATCTCCATCTCTTTGCCTGCCAGATGGTCAAAAGCCAAATCGAATTTCAGCACAGCCGAGGTTGCGTATTCGCTGTCAGGATAAACCTCGATCACCGTCCGCAGGGATTGCAACGCCTGAAACGTCAGCCCCTGATCGCGACCGACCTCGTCAATCTGGTCATAGTAGCTGAGCGCAAGAAGATACTGCGCATAGGCGGCATCTTCGTCGGTTGGATAAAAGTCGATATACCGTTGTGCGGCGGCCCGGCTTTCCTCGTAATTCTTGTCCGTGTGATACGAAAACGCCTGCATGATCAGCGCACGTTTCGCCCAATCGGAATAGGGATACAGACGTTCGACTTCTGAAAAATACCACGCCGCGTCATCCGAGCGATTCTGCGACAGTTCGAATTCACCGCGCGTATAGATCTGCTCGGGCGTGAAGCCTTCCAGATTTTGATTGCGGTCCGCGCCACTGTTGCCGCACGCCGTCAAAACTGCTGTCAGAAGAATCGCGCCCGCGAATCTGACTGCCGCTTTGGTGCCAACCATTCCGCCTATCCTTGTTGTACTGCTTGTCGGGACATACCCCGGATTTGCCCTTGGTCTAGCATATATAATTCCGGGGCAAAACGCCTTAGTAGGTCAGTTCGCGGAATTGTAGACCGTGGCGAACCAATCAGGCAACTTCGGGAATTTCGTCCCAAACTAAACCCTGCCCCGGAAGGCGCGCAGCCTGTTCGGGAGTACACAGGATCGGTCGCACAGCGCCTGGCGTTTCAAACAGCTTGCGCAGCAGCGTGTTGGTCATCGCATGACCGGATTTGTCGCCGGTGAAGTGGCCCAGAATCGGCCCACCCGCCAAATAGAGATCACCCAAGGCGTCCAGCATCTTGTGGCGTACAGCCTCGTCCGCGTGACGGAAACCGCCGGGCGTCAGAACGTCGTCGCCCTGAACGACAACAGCATTGTCCAGAGTGCCTCCCAAAGCCAAACCGCTTTCGCGCATTGCCTCAACATCAGTGCGTCGGCAGAAGGTGCGGCAATCGCTCAGCTCACGCGCGAACGAGCCGTTGCGCATATCCAACGTTTTGGTCTGGCAGCCAATCGCGCTGTCTTCGAAATCAATGTGGAAGTCGATGATTAGACCGTCTGCCGGGACGATGGATGCGCTTGCGCCTTCACGCGTCGCGGTCACGGGTTTAAGAACCTCAAAAGCAAGCACTGGGCTGCTTTGGCGGCGCACACCTTTCGCCATGATCCCACGTACGAAATCAATCGCGGATCCGTCCATGATCGGCACTTCGGGTCCATCGATTTCGATCAGCGCGTTATGCACACCGCAACCGGCCAGCGCAGCCATGATATGCTCAACAGTTGAGACTGACACGCCCGCGTCATTCACCAAACGTGTGCAAAGCGGTGTCCGTTCCACCACGTCGTAGATTGCGGGGATCAGCGCATTGCCCAGCTCAATATCCGTCCGTTTGAACCAGATTCCGTGACCGGCGGCTGCCGGTTTCAAAACCATCGTCGCCGGTTTGCCGCTGTGCAGCCCGACGCCTTTAAACGTGATCGGGGATTTGAGCGTATGTTGCAAGGTGAGCCTCGATGAATGGTGTCCGGCCTAGTCGGTCCGTCTTGGACATTCAGTTAAGGAAGCAGGCGTCAAGGCACAACTCACTCTTTGTAACCGAATGAAACATGAATGTATCAGATCGGCAAAAGCCTGCTTACATACAGCTTAAGATATGATTTTAAAAAGAAAAGGGTCGCCAAGCGGCGACCCTAAATCGCTAACTTGTTACCCGGCTCAGTTGGCTTGGCGCCGCAAAAAGGCGGGAATTTCGATCCGGTCCTGTTCTGGGTCAGCCTCATCATGCGCCGGTGCCGTAGCGTCAGCTTGGCGCACCGGGGGCTGCTGGCGGACCGGTTGAGCAGGTGTATCTGCCGCATGTCCGGTCATCCGATCGATGAGGCGATTGAAGCCGAACCGAGGACGATCCTGCGCCTCTGCCTGGGGTGCCGGTGCGTGTCGCGGAGCCTGCGGACGAGGCGCGGAAAACCCGCGTTCGGATGCAGGAACCTTTTGAACCGCCGTCTGCAAACGCTGCAATGCCTCGGGGGACGGAGTGCCAGCGGCGGGCTTGGGTTGCGGTGCAACATAGCTTTCCGCGGCGTGCTCAACCGGCTCAGGGGTCGGCTCGAACTCTGCCACGCGCGGCTGGTAGGCCGGCGGCGGCAAACCGTCATCATCCTGCTCTGCCTGAGGCTGGAACTGAGGCTGCGCCTGCTCCTCAGCCGTTTCGAATAAAGAAGGCTCGCGGTTTTCTTCGGGCTGCGCAACGGGTTCCGCCATGTCATCAGCAACAGTGGGTGTCTCATCCGGATGCGGCTCTTCGGCGGACACCGTGCGTGTCAGCGGGGCTGACATGGTGCGGCGTGCGACCGGAATATCGACGCTTTTTTCGCTGGCGTCGATCCCGGTGGCCACGACGGAAACGCGCATGCCCCCTTCCATCGCTGTATCGAGTGTCGAGCCGACGATGATATTCGCCTCGGGGTCCACTTCCTCGCGGATACGGTTGGCGGCTTCGTCCAGCTCGAACAGGGTCAGGTCATGCGAACCGGTGATGTTGATCAGCACGCCCTTGGCGCCCTTGAGGCTGATTTCATCCAGCAGCGGGTTGGCAATGGCTTTCTCAGCCGCCTGAACGGCACGATCTTCGCCCGTAGCTTCGCCCGTGCCCATCATCGCCTTGCCCATCTCGTCCATTACAGCACGAACGTCAGCAAAGTCGAGGTTGATCAGGCCTGGACGCACCATAAGGTCGGTCACACCCTTGACGCCCTGATAGAGAACATCATCGGCCATTGAGAACGCCTCGGTAAACGTGGTCTTTTCATTGGCCAGGCGGAACAGGTTCTGGTTCGGTATTATGATCAGCGTGTCGACGACTTTTTGCAGCGCCTCAACACCGTCCTCGGCCTGACGCATCCGTTTGGCGCCTTCGAACTGGAACGGCTTGGTCACAACACCGACGGTCAGCACACCCAGTTCGCGCGCGGCTTGTGCGATGATCGGCGCGGCACCCGTACCAGTGCCGCCGCCCATGCCAGCCGTGATAAAGCACATATGCGCACCGGCCAGATGATCAACGATCTGCTCAATGCTTTCTTCCGCAGCCGCGGCGCCGACAGTTGGGCGGGCCCCCGCCCCCAAACCTTCGGTGACTTTTACACCCAGTTGCACCCGTGACGACGATTGGCTTTGCTGTAACGCTTGCGCGTCGGTGTTGGCGACTACGAAATCCACGCCATCAAGTTGTTTCTCAATCATGTTGTTAACGGCGTTTCCGCCTGCACCGCCAACGCCAAATACTGTAATCCGAGGCTTCAGTTCGTCGTGCCCGGGCATCGAAAGATTCAATGTCATGCTCTGTCCGCCTGTTTTATTGACCCGCCAAAGCGGTGTTTTTCTTACCTGTTCACGAACAATCCTACCGCTCGAAACCTAAAAGGTCACGCCAAAAATAGTCGAATTCCACAAAATATGGAGGAATTAAGGCGCCGCAAAACGGTATTTCGCATGAATTGCGATATGTTGCGGACTGATCTCAATCCACCACAAAATAAGCGGCCACGCGGCAGAGTTGGACCACGCGCCACTGAAAGATCACCGGTTTTATTAAGCGGAAAACTGCTCATGTCCTGCCGCTTGGCCTCTGACGGGCCCTATAGGTAATTTGCGGGAAATACGTTCGGCACGCAAGACATTTCTTCAGCCAATCTGGGCACTTGGGCAATTCAGGTCGTCCTCTGAGATGTTGCGTACCTCTTGGATTTCAGTGTGGTTAAAGCTGGCCAATCGCACCATGAGCCGCCCTTCATACTCAAAGGTCCACCAACAGACCGGCACCCCATCCGGATCGTCATCGTACAGAAAGCAAAGTTGCCCATCAGGCGTGGTGATCTGCCCATAGACGCAGCCCCGGCCCTCCATCCGCCAAACTGATAGATTGCGACTCAGAAACTGCTCGGTGCCGACCAGGATACCGCTGGGAAAATCGTAAAACCGGACGGTTTTCCCCTGCACGGCGTCCAGAAAAGCATCGGGCGAAATCCGGGTTTGGGCGTAGGACGCAATTGGAGGCAAGGCGACCAGAGCCGCAAGCCTGAGTGTTTTACCAATTGTCACGGAACCAGCGCATAGCACGTTTGAGCGGCCGTGCGGCATAAAGGTCGACCGGAATTTCGAAATCCCACCATTCGTCCTGCGGATGCGCTGCAAACAGGCTAAGCCCGACGGCCGACGAAAAACCCGGCCCCGTTGCTGATTGTGGCAGGCCGTGGACGCGTAGGGGTCTGCCTAAACGGACGCGCTGGCCAAGAATACGGGTGGCCAGGCCATCCAGCCCCATGATCTGACTACCGCCTCCGGTCAACACGATCTGCTGACTGGGCATGTGTTCGAAACCGGCGGCATCCAGGCGAACGCGGACTTCCTCCAGAATCTCTTCAACACGCGGACGCATGATACCGATCAGCTCGGCGCGGCTGACGGTGCGGCGGTCGTGCTCCCAATCACCGGTATCGCCACCAATATCGATCAGGTCGCGATCATCGGCCCCTGTTGCGTGGACACCGCCGTTAAAGGTCTTGATCCGCTCTGCCACAGCAGCCGGGACGCCCAAGCCCATCGAGATATCAGCGGTGACGTGGTCGCCGCCCATACGCACGCAATCCGCGTAAATCATGTGCTTTTTCATGAAGATCGACACGCTGGTTGTGCCACCGCCCATGTCAATACAGGCCGCGCCAAGCTCTTGCTCATCCTCCACCAAGGCCGAGATGCCCGACACATAGGCCGAATTCGCAATGCCGGCGAGTTCAAGATCGCAACGCTTGATGCAGCGCAGGATGTTCTGGATAGCAACGGCATCTACCGTCAGCATATGCATGTCCACGGCGAGCGTCTGACCCAGTTGCCCCCGCGGATCAATCAGGCCCGATCGGTTATCCAGCGCAAAGTTCACTGGCTGGGCATGGAGCACTTCGCGTCCAGCCCCATAATCCGGCACGTCGCAGGCATTCAACACGCGGCCGACCTCGGCCTCGGTCACTTCCTGTCCGTCCAATTCGACCTGCGCGTCCAACCCATAGGACCGGGGGTTTGCGCCCGAGAAGCAGACAATGACGTGATCCACCCGGATGTCTGCCATCTTCTGCGCGGCTTGCAGCGCGGTGCGAATGGCGCGTTCGGTTTCCTGCATCGCAGTGACTTCGCCGAACTGCACGCCACGCGACCGCGTTGTGGCGGCACCGATCACCCGAAACCCGGTCTGACCCGCCAACGACCCGATGCTGTTATCCTCGCTTAGCCGACCCGCACCATCGAACCGCAGCACAAGGCACGCTATCTTGGAACTGCCCACATCCAGAATGGCGACAACACCGCGCTGCATCGCTTGCCTGCGCATTTGCCGCATAGCCCTTTGGGACTGATATAGATCGGTCATCATGGTCGTTTCTGCCCGTTACCCACTGTCGTTCTTGTGTTCCACCAGTCTTCGCTGGCAGCTTTGGTCATTCTGATTGTTGGCCGCTGTCCAAGGCGCATATCGACCACAGCCACATCGCGTTCCAACAGGTCCTGCACCTCATTCACGGCCAATACACGCTCTAACGCGCGCACGGGGCGTTCGGTTGGCAGCATAATGCGCTGGCCACGATCCAGAACTAGGTCCCATCGACGTTCGCCAATACGGACCAGCCCGCGCACACGCCCACCTAGGCTGCGGGCCGTGCTCATCAGGGCCAAGGCCTCAGCAACATGATCATCCGCGCCCTTCCCCGCAATCAGCGGCAGGTTGGCGTAGTCTTTGCGCGAAGCGATGCGTTCAACATGCGCGCCGGTTTCGTCCAACAGTTCGATCCCGCGGCGTGTGCGCCAGACGACAACCGGTTGGCGTTCAACCACGTCCAGCTGAAGAATACCGCCCGGGCGAACACGGACGGTGGCGGACTTGACCGGATCAAGTCCGGTAACCGTGTCCCGAATCTGTTCTGCGTCGAGGTCCCAGGAACTGATCGGGAAATCCAGTGGCACAATTTCGCGAATGTCTTCCGATAGGTTGGGTCCGGCACCATCAATGGCCATCAGGTTAACCATAAACTCCGGTCGCTGCTGGATTGAGGTTTTGATGTCGGAAACATAAGCAACTGCAGCGTCGCGCCGATCTTCTGAACCAAAGTAGACGCCGGCGACAGCAACAAGCAGGACTACGGGTATCCCCAATCTAAGGCCGCGCCGCACACCCCGCGTCAGCATCCAGCGCTGAAAGCGATAGCTAAACCGTGACGGTGCTGGATCAAAGCGTCGCGACCTGCGACCGAACAGCCTGACACCGCTTGGGTGCAATCCAGCCTCAGCCTCGTGCCGTGCGCCTGAGGCAAAGTCAGTATCCGGCCCAGTCACTGGTTTGGACCGGTGAATCACCGGCGCGCGGGCGGCTTTCAGCGGTCGCATGAAGCGTCCTCCACCATCCAGGCACACAGCTGGCCGAAGCTGAGCCCACAGAACTCGGCCTGTTCCGGTACCAGCGAAGTGGGTGTCATGCCGGGTTGTGTGTTCGTTTCCAGCAAGAACAGGCCATCCTTGCCTTTGGTGTCATCCCAGCGATAATCCGTCCGGCTGACGCCTTTGCAGCCCAAAACCTTGTGGGCGCGCATGGCGTAATCAAGGCATAATTCGAATATTTCCGACGGAATTTCAGCAGGCAGTACATGCCACGAACCACCGGGTTTGTACTTGGCATCGTAATCATACCAGCCATCGGTCATGATTTCAGTCACGGTCAGCGCGCGGTCGCCCATAACCGTAACCGTCAGTTCGCGCCCGGCGACATATTGTTCGACCATCACCTGATCGGGCATATCATCCGATAGCTGCGGCGGGGTGTTTGTACCTTCCATCACAAGGTAGATGCCAACGCTGGAGCCTTCATTGTTGGGCTTGACCACGTAGGGTGGCTTCATCACGTGATCTACCATCACGTCCGCTTTGGGAAGGATTACACTGTCCGCAATCGGCAAACCGGCACTTCGGAACACATCCTTGCTGCGTTGTTTGTCCATCGCCAAGGCCGAGGCCAGAACGCCGGAATGCGTATACGGAATGCGCATCCATTCCAGCACACCCTGCACGCAGCCATCCTCGCCCCAGCGACCATGCAGAGCGTTGAAGACCACATCTGGCTTGATTTCGGACAGGCGCGCGTAAAGGTCGGGACCAGCGTCCAGTTCGACCACTTCAAAGCCTTCTCCCACAAGGGCGGCTGCGCATTCGCGCCCAGAGCTGAGAGACACCTCGCGTTCCGCCGAGGGGCCACCCATCAATACCGCCACTTTGGGGTTTGTCCTGCTCGACCTACCCACTTCGTGCGCCTCAATGTCCCCGGACCTTATGTCGTGGTCCGTGCTGCGTTATGCCTTTGATCCGCCGCCTTTTAATTGCCTGTTATGGAGCGACGTCTGGGGCTTTAATCTGTCAGCGGATCGCCAACCCGCATGATTTCCCATTCTAGCGTGATGCCGCTTGTTTGGTAAACCTTTTTTCGCACCTCTTCCCCCAGACCTTCCAGGTCTGCGGCAGTTGCGTTCCCGGTGTTGATGAGAAAATTCGAGTGCTTGGGACTCATCTGCGCACCACCAAGGACAGCCCCGCGCATACCAGCATCGTCGATCACCTTCCACGCCTTGAGGTCGTGAACGTCATCAGCCCGGCCCGTCGAAGAGAACCCGGCAGGGTTTCGAAAGGTGGACCCGGCGCTGCGATCCTTGGTGGGTTGGGTTTCGTCGCGTTTTTTCAGTTGTGCTTCCATGCGGGCGTGAAGTTCATCAGGATCGCCCGAGGGGCCGTCGAAGGTGGCTGAAACAAGCACCGCGCCTTCTGGGAGGTCGGACTGGCGGTAGCGGAAGTTCAGGTCTTCGGCGGTCAGGTCGACAAGCGCACCCTGCCGGGTGACGATTGTGGCCTTGCGCAGCACATCCGCCGTATAGCTGCCATAGCAGCCCGCATTCATGCGCACTGCACCACCAATCGAACCTGGGATCGTCCGCAGAAAGGTCAGGTCCACCCCCGCATCCGCCGCCTTGCGCGCCACATGCGCATCCAGCGCTGCCGCGCCTGCGGTGACGGTGTTGCCCTCGACATTGATCGCGTTAAAGCCCCGCCCCAGCCGGATCACCACGGCACGCAAGCCGCCATCGCGGACTATCAGGTTCGATCCGACGCCCATTGGAAAGACAGGAACACCCGCTGGCAGATCGCGCAGAAACGCCCTCAGGTCGTCAACATCGGCGGGTTGGAACAGGTAATCCGCAGGACCGCCAACACGGAGCCATGTCAGGTCATTCAAGGACCGATTTTCAGAAAGCTTGCCGCGCGGAACAGGAAGAGATGTCATGTCTGCTAGATCGCGAATTTCGCAGCACAAAGCAAGCTGCAACCTCTACGGCGCAGACCGCATGACATTGCGCAGCCACCGCCCCAGGTAAATCACTGGCCAACGCAGCATGGATATACCCGCAGCCAGAACAAGCAGCCCGATCCACGGGCCGTTTTCATACGTGACATATCCCAGAATTGGGATGCCGACAGCAACCAGGATATAGGCTCGGGTCCAGTGATTATCCTTGCTGGGAAGCATCGCCAGTACATTTGCTGCGACGCCCCAAAGCGCGGCAAGGGCGATCGACCAGTTCATTCAGCAACCTCCCGCCCGGTCCAACGGCGCCAATAAAAGCGGATAGGGTTGCGGAACATTGACACGAAACCTCCGAACGCCAGAACCGACCAGAACCAGCCGTGGTCATAACCCAGCCAGATGATCAGAACCGGCGCACAGATCAGCAAAATGAAACCCGGTGGAAATTGTAGCCGCATCGGAAGCAATCCAACGACTGTGGCGCATATCACCCAGAGGGCCGCAAAGGTCATCGAATAGTCCATTGGCCTCTCCGAAGGCGCGCAGTGGTAAATGTGCGGTTGTCACACTTGCAAGTTGTGCGACAAATATCAGTTTGGGTCAAACTGCTTGTTTTCTTTGCAGTCTTACGGGCAAACCGTTTGCCCATGCACTAATGGTTCCTGCACCGAGACAGACAACCATATCGCCGGGGCGGGCCTGCTCACGCACGAGGCGCTCAAGGTCATCCTCATTCAACAGAGCGCGGGCATGGCGGTGGCCGTGGCGGATCAGGCCCTGCACCAGATCATCGCGTGAGGCACCGGGGATCGGGTCTTCTCCGGCGGCGAAGATATCCGCGATGGCGACCACATCAGCGTCGTTGAAGCAGGTGCAGAAATCTTCGAACAGATTGGACAGGCGAGAGTAGCGGTGCGGCTGATGAACGGCGATGACGCGACCCTCGGTTGCCTGACGCGCTGCTTTCAGGACGGCAGCGATTTCAACTGGGTGATGGCCGTAGTCGTCGATGATCGTCACGCCCTCGACCTCACCAACCTTGGTAAAGCGGCGATTGACTCCGCCAAAATTGGCTAATGCCTTGCGGATCTCGGCAGTTTTCATGCCGAGGTGACGAGCCACGGCGACAGCAGACAGTGCGTTCGACACGTTGTGGTCGCCCGGCATGGGCAAGGTACACCCCTCGATTACGGTGTCTTCGTATTGCAGGTGGATATCAAAATGCGCGACCCCGCCCTTGTATGTCAGGTTCACCGCCCGCACATCCGCTTGCGCGTTGAAGCCATAGGTTCGCACGCGGCGGTCGGTAATACGACCCACCAGCGTTTGCACCTCGGCGTGGTCGGTGCAACACACAGCCAAACCATAGAACGGAAGGTTCGAAACAAACTCGTAGAACCCATCGCGCAATTTGTCGAAATCGCCCCAATGCTCCATATGCTCGGGGTCGATATTGGTGACGATGGCGATGGTTGCGGGCAGACGGTTAAACGACCCATCGGATTCGTCGGCCTCAACAACCATCCATTCGCCCTGCCCCATACGGGCGTTTGAGCCATAGGCGTGGATGACACCCCCGTTGATCACGGTCGGGTCAAAATCACCTGCAACCATCAACTCGGCCATCATCGTAGTCGTGGTTGTCTTACCGTGGGTTCCGGCAACAGCGATGTTCGAGCGCAACCGCATCAGCTCGGCCAGCATGTCGGCGCGGCGCACAACGGGCAGCCCTCGCGCACGCGCACCATCAAGTTCCGGGTTGCCCGGTTTGATCGCGGTCGACACCACAACGACAGCAGCGTTTTCAAGGTTTTCTGCGCGTTGTTCTACAAAAATCTCAGCCCCCAGACCTGCCAGCCGATCCGTGATTTTCGAGGTCTTCAGATCTGATCCCTGAACACGATACCCCAGGTTCAGCAGCACCTCGGCAATTCCAGACATCCCTATCCCGCCGATCCCCACGAAATGGATCAGCCCCACGTCTTGCGGCAGTTTGGTTGCAGGATTCATGCGATCTCCTTCTGCGCCAGATCTTCGACAAGATGCACCAAGCGCTCGGTTGCATCCGGGGTGCCCGTCGACAAGGCGGCTTGGGCCATCTTTTGCGCCGCTTCCGGGTTGGTCAGAACTGAGGTGATTTGCTCGGTCAGCGAGGAAACGTCAAGGGCATTCTCGGGGATCATGATCGCCCCACCCGCCTGCACCAACCCACGGGCATTAGCAGTCTGGTGGTCGCCAGCAGCGGCAGCAAACGGGATCAGAACCGATGGCCTTCCTATAACCGAAATGTCGGCGACACTGGACGCGCCTGAGCGTGAGATAACCAGTTGCGCGTCCGAAATACGGCGCGGGACATCCTGAAAGAAAGGCTCGACTTCGGCCCTGATACCGTGATCAGCATAGAACGCCGCAACACGCGCGCCATCCTCGTCGCGGGCTTGATGGGCAACACGGATATGGCCGCGCAGATCTTCAGGCAAAGCGGCAATAGCGCCAGGCACCACGTCGCTGAGGATGCGCGCGCCCTGCGACCCACCCATCACCAGAATCGACATCGGATAATCGCCAGGCGGGATATAGCCGGCTGCTGCGCGTTCCAGAACGGCGGCACGGACAGGGTTGCCAGTGTGGACCCCTTTGGCGCCCTGGGGCAAATCGGTCGGCCAAGTGCCGCAGGCGACCTGCGAAACGCGGGTTGCAAACAGTTTGTTGACCCGCCCCAGAACCCCGTTCTGTTCATGGATCATGCGCGGGACGTTCAGCAAGGTTGCCGCGCCCAGCGCAGGGATTGAGGGATAGCCGCCGAACCCCACAACAACATCCGGTCGGTCGCGCATCATCTGCATTGCCATGCTGGTCACGCCGCCCGCAATTTTGGGTCCGACCAGCGCCTTGGCGGCCAGACCACCGCGCGCGAAAGTGGCAGAGGACGCCTCGACAATCTCAGTCGAATGCGGAAAGCCGCTGGTATAACGCGCACCACGCGGGTCGGTAGACAGACGTACGCGCCACCCCTTGTGCAGCATCGCCTCGGCCAGCGCCTGCGCGGGGAACATATGCCCGCCGGTGCCGCCCGCAGCAATCAGAAGATACGGTTTACTCATCAACCTCGTCCGCGCAGAATGTCACCGAATTCGCCCTGAGGGCGGGTTCGGGTGAAGGCCAGCAACATGCCAACCGCAATCCCGCCCGCAATAAGTGACGAGCCGCCATAGCTGACAAACGGTAGCGTCATGCCCTTGGCGGGCAGCAACCGCACTGCGACCCCCATGTTGATCATGGCCTGAACGCCAAAAATGCAGGCCAAACCGGTACCGGCCAGACGGATGAACATATCCCTTTCGCGCATCAGGCGCAGCAACGACCGCACGACGATCAGCGCGTAGAGCGCAATGATGATCAGGACCAGAACAAGGCCGTATTCCTCGGCCGCGACCGCAATGATGAAATCCGTGTGCGCGTCGGGCAGTGACCATTTCACCTGCCCCTCGCCCACGCCAACACCGAACAATCCACCTTCACGGATGGCGTTGGTGGCATAGCCGATTTGCGTGGTCGGATCGACTTCTTGGTTCAGAAAACCATCTATCCGACGGGCAAAGTGTTCCGAATTCGAATAGGCCAGCATTCCGGCCAGCACGACCGCCCCGGCCATCCCCACCAGCAGCAGCATCGGCGCTCCGGCCACGAAGTACATCACGCCCCAGCCAAAGAGGATCAAGCAGGCCTGCCCGAAATCGGGCTGCAATACCAGCATACCAACGATCGCCATGCACAACGCAAACGACCAAAGCCGCCCCGGAGGGCCGTTAATTTCCTGCGATGCGGCCAGCAACCATGCGGCTACGACGATAAAGCCGGGCTTCAGAAACTCGGATGGCTGCAGCGAGCCAAAACCCAGCGAATACCAGCGCACCGCGCCTTTACCAAAATCGGTGCCAAAAACGGGCAGAAAGACCAGCGCCACGAAAGCACCCAAAAACCCAAGAATGGCCAGACGCCGCACCAGCGTTGGCGACATCATCGAGGTCAACAGCATCGCAATCAGCGCCAATCCACCAAAGATCGCCTGACGTTCGACATAGTGGAACGGATCGAACCCGTTGCGGCCTGCCAGCGGTGGCGATGAAGCCAACCCAAGCAACAGCCCGATGACAAACAGGATCAGCACGCAGGACATGGTCCAGCGATCAATCGTGCGCCACCACTTTGGTAGAATCGGTTCACCGCGCTGGTCCTGGACCGCGCCATACACCATCTCAGTCATGAGATACCGCCACTCTCTGCCTCATCCACGCCCCGTTTTTCGAGGTCTAATAATGAGTCTACAGGGATTTTGGCATTTGGGCTAGCGGAATGAGGGCACAACAGCGGAAATTGGCCCCCAAAAGCTGCGGTTCCGGGTAAGGAATATGATTTCCTATCCCGCAGACCTGCTTATTCGACAAGATCGTAGTGCTTGATCGTCCGGGATTCGACCAATTCAGCTTCGGCCGGATCGATATGCGGGCTGTTGTAATCCTTACCCACAAAGGCCTTTAACGCATCCAAACTGCGCCAGACCATAACGAAACTGAATTCACGCGGCGTTTCCGAACGCGGGGCACCCGGAAGGACCTCAACAATACCTTCTGTGTTCTTCATTAGGGGTATTGCGGTCTCATGGAAGAACTCTGAGAATTCCGCCTCTTTACCGGGTCGAACCGTGACTTGGAAAATGCGCATAATCATTGGGGTGCCCTCCTTCAGCGCGGATCCATCTTGATGTCCGCGGCTTCAGAAGTTTACCACAACAGCTATCGTTTCCCTTACATGGGCTTTCTGGTCCGCTTCCACTTGATATCCGGCACAATTCACGCCATGCGCTGCCCATGACCTTTGACACGATCATTCTGGGGGCCGGTGCTGCCGGCATGATGTGCGCGGCCCATTGCGGCGGGCGCGTTCTGGTGATCGACCATGCAAAAGCTCCGGGTGAGAAAATTCGCATCTCGGGCGGTGGGCGCTGCAACTTTACCAATATGCATGCTGGGCCCGACAACTTCTTGTCGCAGAACTCTCATTTCTGCAAATCCGCATTGGCGCGCTACACACAGTGGGATTTCATTGATCTGGTTGGGCGCCACAAGATCGCATGGCATGAGAAAACTTTGGGCCAACTGTTCTGCGATGGGTCGTCGAAGCAGATTATTCAACTGCTGCTGTCCGAGATGGACCGTGCCGGGGCTGAGCTGTGGCTGCGCACCGATTTGAAGGACCTGCGCAAGACGGACTCAGGGTTCATGTTGGATTTTGACCGCGAGGGGCAGCGCCTGAGTGTGACCTGCACCAACCTGGTCCTGGCCACAGGTGGCAAGTCAATCCCCAAGATGGGTGCAACCGGGCTGGCCTATGATATTGCCCGCCAATTCGACCTGCGGATCACCGATACGCGCGCCGCGCTTGTGCCCTTCACATTCTCGGACGGTAAGTTCAAAGACCTGTCGGGGGTATCCTTGCCCGTACGTCTGTCCAACGACCGCAACAGCTTTGACGAGGCGCTGCTGTTCACCCATCGCGGCCTCAGCGGACCGTCGGTGCTGCAACTGTCGTCCTATTGGCGCGAAGGTGAAGCGATCCGGGTCAACATGATCCCTGATCTGCCCCTGTTTAACCTGCTGCGAGATCAGCGACAGGCCGCAGGTCGCAAGGCGCTGACCACAGAATTGGCGCGTCACCTTCCCGCGCGGCTTGTGGATTACCTGTCCCAGAACATCCAGTTGCAGGGCAATCTGGCCGACCAGTCCGACACTGCACTGACTGAGTTGACCGCAGCGCTTCGCAACTGGGAACTGACCCCCTCAGGCACCGAAGGCTATCGCACCGCCGAGGTCACTCTGGGCGGGATCGATACTGATGACCTGTCTTCAAAAACAATGGAGGCCAGGGATGTCCCCGGCCTCTATGCAATAGGTGAAGCGGTCGATGTCACCGGTTGGCTGGGCGGCTACAACTTCCAGTGGGCGTGGTCCTCTGGCCATGCCGCGGGAACAGCCATCGCGGCCCGTTAGCCTACGACGTTATAGCCACGTCCGCGCATGCAGTTGCGCACGATGACTTCCTGGTTCTGGGTGTTATTGATCGCACTTGCGCCAGCTCCGACCAAAGCACCCGCCGCCGCTGCACGGCCCAGATTGTCGCTGCTGTCCTGAATGATTGCGGTGGTTGCCGTGGCACCCGCAGCACCAACCGCTGCCGCACCGGCCGTTCTGCCGTCCACAGTGCCTTGTGTTCTTGCCAAGGCCTGACAATTCGCCAGGTCGGATTGGTAATTCGGTCCAACTGGCCCATCAACGATTGGGACATAATTTGCGCCCACATTGGTGCAGGCGGCAACCGCCAGACAAGCGGGAAGGATCAAAGAAAACTTACGGTATGGCATAGTCATAACCTCGTGTTGCATTTGCCCGAAGCCAAACGCAATTGCCAAGGCGCGTCAAGCTGATAGCACCCTAGCTTGGCCGAACAGGCGGTCTATTGCAAATGGCTATTCCGCAAGCCTTTGCCGAACTTGCGCGGTAAAGTCTTCTCCGCGCTGTTCGAAGTTATCGTATTGATCGAAACTAGCCGCTGCTGGCGCAAGCAACACAGTCTCACCCGGCTGCGCATCAACCATGGCTTGCGCAACGGCTTCCTCCATCGTTGTGCAAACCTGCGCCTCAGCTTTTAGCTGCATGGCAAAGCTAGCAGCCTCGCGCCCAATCACGTAGGCTTTGATCACTTGGTCTGCTGCGGCGTTCAGGGCCGCCAAGCCGCCTTCTTTCTCAAGCCCGCCGCAAATCCACCTGATTTTCTTGAATGCGCCCAAGGCTTTCAAGGCACTCTCTACATTGGTGGCCTTTGAGTCGTTCACATAAGTTACGCCGTTAGCTTCGGCGATGATCTGGCTTCGATGTGGCAAGCCGGGGTAGCTGTGAAGCGCGTCCTCGATCACACGCGGTGCAAGACCTAGGGCGCGACAGGCCGCGTAGGCGGCGCAGGCGTTCTGATGATTATGCGCGCCCGGCAACCCCTTGATCTGACGCAGGTCGATTGATCCAGCCTGGCGACCTTTACGATATTCAGACAGAAAGTCCTTGCGCGCAAAGACCTGCCAGCCCGGCCCGGTCAGCTTGCGCGACACCGAGATACGGATCACGCGATCGTCAACCGGCCCCTCCGAAAGCTGCCCCGCCAAAAACGCGCCTTCTTTTTCATCCACCCCGATGATGGCGCGGTCTGGGCCACCCTCGGCAAACAAACGACGTTTGGCGGCAAAATAGCCGCCCATCCCGCCATGCCGGTCTAGATGATCTGGTGAAAGATTAGTGAACACGGCCACGTCTGGCGTCAACGCGCGCGCCAGCTCGGTCTGATAGCTGGAAAGTTCAAGAACAACCACGGACCCATCCCCGCCCGGTTCGATATCCAGCACTCCGCGCCCGATATTGCCCGCCAACTGTGCCTCACGTCCGGCTTCGGTCAGAATGTGATGGATTAATGCCGCAGTGGTTGATTTCCCATTCGACCCCGTCACCGCAATCACACGCGGCGGGGTGTCATAGCTGTTCCATTCTGGCCCTGCAAAGGACCGGAAAAACAGCCCTATGTCGTTGTCTACCGGAACGCCTGCCTCTAGCGCGGCTGCAACAACCGGGTTTGGTTCGGGATAAAGATGCGGAATACCCGGCGATACAATCAGCGACGCGACCCCTTCGAAGGCACCGTTGCGAAGCAGATCAACACAGACGAGCCCCTCAGCCTCGGCCCTTTCCCGCGCGGCTGGATTGTCATCCCAACAAAGCGGCTCGGCCATGCCAGCCCGCAATGCGCGGGCCGCGGCCAGACCTGACCGACCAAGCCCCAAAACCGCAACCTTCTGACCCGAGAACCCTTTCACAGGGATCATGCCACCCACCTTTTTCTGACGTCCAATTCGCCGCCACACTGCGCAGAAGAAATCACTGATGGCAAGGGCAGCAAAAGGCTCGCGCGGCAGCGCGAGCCCGGCCCAACAGGTGGCAGGTGGACCGCAGGTCCGCCGAACCTGGCGGGAGCGTTACCGGACCTTCAAAGTCGCAAGGCCAATCATCGCAAGGATCAGCGAGATAATCCAAAAGCGGATCACGATTGTCGGCTCAGCCCAGCCCTTTTTCTCATAGTGGTGATGAATAGGTGCCATCAAGAAAACACGCCGCCCGGTTCGTTTGAAATAAAGCACCTGAATGATCACACTCAGCGCTTCGACCACGAACAATCCACCGACCACCGCCAATACCAGCTCGTGCTTGGTCGCCACTGCGATCGCGCCCAGCGCGCCGCCCAAGGCCAGCGATCCAGTATCGCCCATAAACACAGCCGCAGGCGGGGCGTTGTACCATAGGAACCCAAGCCCGCCCCCAAACAATGCTGCGGTAAAGATCAGGATTTCTCCGGTTCCCGGCACGTAATGCACATCCAGATACTCGGTGAAGTCGACCCGCCCGACGGCATAGGCGATGACACCCAAGGTCGACGCCGCGATCATTGCAGGCATGATCGCCAGCCCATCCAAACCATCGGTCAGGTTTACCGCGTTCGCTGCCCCTACGATAACCACAACCGCGAAGGGAATGTAGAAAATCCCAAGGTTGACCAGGGTGTCCTTAAAAACCGGAACCGCCATCTGGTTCTGCAAGGCTTCGGGATGATGCAATGACGCCCAAAGCGACGCCAGAACGGCAATTATCACGCCCAGCGCCAGTCGCATCCTGCTCGACACACCCTTGGTGTTTTGTTTCGACACCTTGGCGAAATCATCCGCAAAACCAATCGCGGCATAGGCCAGTGTCACGAACAGCACCATCCAAACATAAGGGTTATCCCACCGCGCCCAGACCAGCGTTGACGTCGCCAACGCGCCAACGATCAGCAACCCGCCCATTGTGGGCGTTCCCGCCTTGGAAAAATGCCCCTCGGGGCCGTCATCCCGGATAGGCTGACCCTTACCTTGCTTCTTTCGAAGCACGTTGATCAGGGGCTTGCCAAAGATGAACCCAAAAATCAGCGCAGTCAAAAAGGCCCCGCCCGCACGGAACGTGATATAGCGGAAGAGGTTAAAGAAATCGCCTCCATCCGACAGGGCGGTCAACCAATACAGCATGTCAAAACCTTTCCAACGCGGCGATCATGAGCCAGGCGCGACCCCTTGCCCCATTTTCCGCAAACCGTCAACAATCTGAGCCAGCGCCATGCTCAGTGAACCTTTGGCCAACACCGTGTCGCCTGCGCGGACAAGCTCCGGCAGATGCTCAGCCATTTCAGCGCTGGATTCATACCACCGCCCACGCTTGTCTTTGGGTAGCGCGTCATGCAGCGCCTTCATCAGCGGACCGATACTGTGGACTTGATCCACCCGCGCTATCGCGCCAACGCCTGCCAACCCGGCATGCATGGCGACTTCCTGTCCGCCCAACTCTTTCATATCCCCAAGAAACGCGATCCTGCGCGCGGCTTTGGACGCTGCGAGAACATCCAGCGCAGCCTCCATCGAGGTGGGGTTGGCGTTATAGCTGTCGTCCAGCAGCTCGATCTGGCCCCCTGTAGCCAAGGGTAAGATTTCGCGCACGCCCCTCCCTTTGACCGGCGACCATTGCTTCAGGCCAGCAATTGCGTCGTTAAGATCAACGCCCATCTCAATGCAGGCCGCCAAAGCACCCAGAGCGTTCATGGCGAAATGAGCACCCGCCGACTGCACATCGTATGTAAAGGCGTGGGTTCCCAATGTTGCATCTGCGCGGACCGAGCCGTTTACTTGCGCAACGCCGGTCAGGATGTAATCCGCAGCCTTGCGGCCAAAATCGACGATCTTTGCACCCTGATCCCGCGCGGTCCGGCGCAGAATGTTTGCATGTTCAATATCGGCATTCACGATGGCCACACCGCCAGGTTCAAGCCCTTCGAAAATGGCGGCTTTTTCATGTGCGATGCCTGCAACTGAATCAAAAGCCTCCAGATGCACCGCCGCCACGGTCGTCACCAATGCCACATGCGGCCGGGCCTGACGGGCCAAAGGCGCAATCTCTCCGGGGTGGTTCATACCGATCTCGATCACGGCGAATTCGGCATCACGTGGCATCCGCGCCAACGTCAGTGGTACGCCCCAATGATTGTTGTAGCTGGCGACGCTGGCATGAGTTTTTCCCTGCATCTCAAAAATGGTGGCCAGCATTTCCTTGGTCGACGTCTTTCCCACGCTACCGGTGACACCCACCACACGCGCGCCGGTGCGGGCGCGCCCGGCCTTGCCCAGCGCCTCCAGCCCGGCCTGGACATCCTCTACGATAAGCAGCGGTGCATCTTCGGAAACACCATCAGGGATGCGCGACACCAGCGCGGCCCCAGCACCCTTTTCCAAGGCCTGCGCTACGAAATCATGCCCGTCACGCGTGGCTTTCAATGCTACGAACAGGTCACCGGGTTGGAGGGTTCTCGTGTCGATCGACACGCCATTCACGTCCCAGTCGGTTGTTGCATGCCCGCCGGTGGCTTCGGCAGCCTCGGCTGCGGTCCACAGCGTCATGCCACCCTCCCATCCAGCGCGGCCACGCTGATGCTGGCCTGTTCCACGTCGTCAAACGGCAAGACCTGATCGCCGACAATCTGGCCCGTTTCGTGCCCCTTCCCTGCAATCAGCAGCGCGTCACCGGGTTGGAGCGCATCAACGCCGCGCAGGATGGCCTCGGCGCGGTCACCCACTTCGGTGGCCTCGGGTGCGCCCAAAAGGACAGCGGCGCGGATGGTCGCCGGATCTTCGCTGCGTGGGTTATCGTCAGTGACAAACACAACATCTGCATGATCAGCGGCGGCTTTGCCCATGAGCGGACGTTTGGTTGCATCGCGATCACCGCCAGCACCGACAATCGCGATCAGGCGCCCCATGACATGCGGTCGCATCGCCTTTAGCGCCGTCGCCACAGCATCTGGCGTATGGGCATAGTCGACAAAAACCGTTGCTCCGTTCTGGCGTGTGGCAGCCAGTTGCATCCGGCCCCGGACAGTCGTCAGATGCGGCAAGGTTTCGAACACGCGCTCGGGGTCGTCACCCGCCGCGATGACCAGACCGCAGGCCAGCAGAATATTTTCGGCCTGGAACCCGCCGATCAGATTCAGGCGAGCTTGGAGCACTTTGCCTTGCCAGGAAAAGCGCAAATCCTGCCCAGTCGCATCAAAACGCTGGCCCATCAAGCACAAATCGGCATCGCCCGACCCAACCGTAAGAACCGATTGCCCGCGCACCTCGGCGATTTTGTGAACGGCTGCGCCCTTAGGATCATTCATGTTGATCACAACGGTGCCGTCCTGCGGCAGAACGCGGTCGAACAGCCCGGACTTGGCGGCAAAATACGCCTCGAAAGTTTCGTGGTAGTCTAAATGGTCCTGCGAAAAGTTCGAGAATCCTGCGGCGGTCAGATGCACACCGTCCAAACGGCGCTGTTCGAGCCCGTGCGAGGACGCCTCCATCGCGGCATGGGTCACACCGTTTTCTGCGGCTTCGGCCAAGCAGCGGTGCAACGTAATGGGTTCCGGCGTGGTATGCGCCAGCGGGGTTGTCCAAGCCCCTTCGACACCCGTGGTCCCAAGGTTGACGGCCGCATGTCCAAGCTCGGTCCAGATTTGGCGGACAAAGGTGGCGACCGAGGTCTTCCCATTGGTTCCGGTAACAGCAACGATGGTCTCAGGCTGCACGCCGAACCACAGGGCGGCGCACCCGGCCAGTGCCTGACGCGGGTCTTCAGCCAAGATCAGCGCGGCGTGCGACGCGGCCAGCTCCTCAGCGGCGATTTCAGCACCCTTGGCGTCTGTCAGGATCGCCGCAGCCCCCATTCTCAACGCGTATTGGATAAACTCTCCACCATGCACGCGGTTACCGGGCAAAGCGGCAAAAAGGAAGCCGTCCTTTACCTCGCGGCTATCAACGGCAAGGCCGGTGATGTCGGGATTTGCACCACCCCGCGCGGTCAGGGCCAATTGGCTGAGTTTTTTCGTTCTTGCGCTCATGCCCCACCTCTACCGCACAGCCTAATTCGAGGTCAGGGTTATAGCAGCGCTCGCCTCAGGCTCAAGCCGGGGACGCAGGCCCAGTAATGGTGCAATGCGTCCAATCAACTCGGCGGCAACGGGAACCGCGGTCCAACCCGCCGTCCGACGCTTTTCACCATAGGCAACGATGGACGGTTCATCCAAGGTCACGATCAGCACATATTTGGGATCGTAAGCGGGGAAGAAGGTCGCAAAAGTGGCAATCACCTTGTCATCGTAATAGCCACCGCGCGGTTTGGGCTTGTCCGCCGTGCCTGTTTTGCCGGCCACATCGTATCCGGCAACATCGCCAAAGCTTGCAGTTCCATCCGTCACCACGCGGCGCAGCATATTCTGCGCTTGTTTGGCCGCGTTCTCTGACATGACGCGCGGGCCATATTGCGGCCCGTTCTTGCGCAGGATGGTCGGGCTGACATAGTAACCGCCATTGGCAATCGCCGCATACCCCGCGGCCAGATGCATCGGGCTGGTCGAAAGACCGTGGCCATAGGAAATGGTTACAGTGCTCAGTTCGCCCCATTTTTTGGGTTTGAGCGGTTCGCCGCCCGCTGCTTCGACGATTTCAAACGGCGTAGGTTCGAACATACCCAGCGCCTCAAGGAAATCCTGCTGGCGTTTTGCGCCGATCTGCAAGGCCAGCCGCCCGGTCCCCCGGTTCGAGCTGTGGACGATCACGTCCGCCACGCTAATCTTGCCGTAATTCTTGCCGTTGAATTCACCGATCGGGAAACGTCCGATCCGCATCGGACCCGAGGTATCGATGATCGTTTCGGAATTCACCAACCCCAACTGCACCGCCTGAGCGGCCGTGAAAATCTTGAAAACCGATCCCAGCTCGTAAACGCCCTGCACATAGCGGTTGAACAGCGGACTGTCCGACGGGTCAAAGCCCGATGTAGGCGGACGTGGGCGGTCGTTCGGGTCGAAAGACGGTAGCGAAGCAGCCGAGACGACCTCACCCGTGTGCGCGTTCATCAACACGGCGGACGCGCCCTTGGCATTCATGATCTTCATGCCGCCATACAGAACCTGCTCGACCGCAGCCTGAACTGTCAAATCCAGCGACAGCTGCAGAGGCTTGTTACCGTTGGCCGGGTCACGCAGATAGTCGTCGAATTGCTTTTCAACGCCCGCGACACCAATCACCTCGGCGGCGCTGACGCCTTCGCGACCAAAGCCCGAGCCGCCCAGAATATGCGCGGCCAGCTTGCCGTTGGGATAAAGCCGCATCTCACGCGGGCCGAACAGGATGCCCGGGTCGCCAATGTCATGGACGGCCTGCTTCTGTTCGGGCGAGATGCGTTTCTTAATCCACAGAAATTTACGATTTCCGGTGAAGTCTTTGATCAGGCGTTCTTTTTCAAGATCAGGGAAAATCGCAACCAGTTGATCAGCGGCGGCCTCGGGGTCGATCATCAAAGGCGGCTGCGCATAGACCGAGTAGGTATCCAGATTAGTCGCCAGTATGCGCCCCTCGCGGTCGACGATATTGGCGCGCTGCATGGCAATGGCGGCACCGGGGGCACTGGCCAGCGGCTCTTGCGCCTCGGACGTGGCGAGCATTCCCATGCGAACGCCAACGACCGAGAATGCGCAGAAAAAGAACAGACCCAACACCAAGAGACGCCCTTCAGCACGAGCGCGGGCGCGGTCTTTCATGTCTTCGTGACGCTGACGGATATTCTCACGCTCGATGGCCTTGGGGTTTTCGCCCCGCGCGCGGGCGTCAAGAATACGGGCCAGAGGGCGCAGCGGTGTCCGTGTCATGGAATCTGCACCTCACCCAGCGCCTGAGTGCTGGTAATGGCCTGTAACTCGATCGGATCAACGATGGGCAGGTCCGGGTCCTCGGCATAGGCAACCTGATCGGCCCGACCGAATTGTTCGGCACGCAGTGGAAACAAACCCAGACGTTCAAAGTTCAGATCCGCTAGTTCGCGCAGCCGGTCAGGCCGGTTGAGATACGCCCATTCCGCGTTCAATACAGCCAAACGCACCTGCGCGATCCCGATCTCGCGCTGCAATTTCTGTGTCTCCTTAACCACCTGCTGGGTACGGAAATTTTCCTGATATGCCCAAAGCGCCAGCCCGAACACGGACAAGGCCGTCAACACATACAAAACACTCTTCATTTCACCCTTCCCCCGAGTTGCGGCATCCCAACGGCACGGGCCTCAATTTCCCCCGCCGGAGCTTCTGTCCGCACCGCGACACGCAGCTTGGCCGAGCGCGCACGCGGGTTTTCCTGCAATTCCTGCGCATCCGGTCCAATGGCCTTGCGTGTTTTGAGCGTGAATTGCGGCTGTTCCTGCTCCACCTCGGGCGCATAACGGTTGGCCCGCCCCGTCTTGCCCGCACGTGACTGAAAGAATCGTTTGACCATCCGGTCCTCGATCGAATGAAAAGTTACAACAGCCAACTGCCCACCGGGTTTCAATGCCCGTTCGGCGGCCATAAGACCTTGAAACAACTCTTCATATTCTGCGTTTACTGCAATCCGAAGCCCCTGAAAGCTGCGCGTCGCTGGGTGTGACTGGCCCGGTTTCGAGCGTGGTAGGCAAGATTCGATGATTTCGACCAAACGCAGAGTCGTGGTGATCGGCTCCTGTGCCCGCGCCTTCACTATGGCCTTTGCAATCCGGCGGCTCGCGCGCTCCTCGCCGTAGTAAAAAAGAATATCAGCCAACTGCGCCTCGGTCGCCGTGTTGACAAGATCAGCGGCACTTTCGCCTTCCTGGCTCATCCGCATATCAAGCGGACCGTCTTTCATGAAAGAAAACCCACGCTCGGCCTGATCCAACTGCATGGATGACACGCCAAGGTCCAACACCACTCCGTCCAGGTCCAAAGCGTATTCATCCAAACGCGAAAAAACGCCTTGTTGCATCACCAGCCGGTCGCCATAGGCAGACGCCCACGCTGCAGCCATTTCAAAAGCCAAAGGATCACGATCAACGGCGATAACTTTGTCAGCCCCAGCGTCCAACAGGCCGCGTGTGTACCCGCCCGCACCAAAGGTGCCGTCCAGCCAAACTCCCGACACCGGCGCAACGGCGGCCAGCAAAGGGCGCAGCAGAACAGGGATGTGAGGTTTTTCAGAAGGGGTTTCAGCGTCGGCCATGCCGCTACGCCTCCCCGACGCCATCTAGGAATTCGAGGGGGTCAAAGTCCTCAGGCTGTTCATCCAACCATTCCTCAGCTGCTGCAAGCTCTTCCGACTCGTAAGTTTCAGGCTTCCAAATCTGAAACGTGTCGCCAGCAGCAATAAAAAATGCCTCGCCCTTAAGCCCGATCTTGGTTCGCAGCTTGGCCGGTAGAACAAGACGTCCTGTCTCATCGACTGTGGTGGGAAAAGACTGCCCGTGAAACATGCGCTGCAGCATTTTTCGTTGCATTGAGCCGCGCGGCAGAGCATCAATCTTCTCATCGACCTCGTCAATCGCCTGCATGGTATAGCATTCAAGGAATTTCCGCCGGTGGTCGCCATAGACGATCACGAGCTCTGGATTGTCGCCGGGCTGCCAGTTTGGGTCTGAAGATTCAAGTACACGGCGAAAAGAGGCCGGGATCGAGACCCTGCCCTTCGTATCCACCTTGTGGTGGCTTTCACCTCTGAACCTGCGCGCCAAGACGACTGTCCCTTTCGCTTGCGCCCCACCAAATCTTCACGTCCCCCCGGATGAAAAACGGCGGGTTGATCTGCTGCCACTGATCAACCCGCCGCATTAACCCGCTGTGCGGGATGTCCAGCTGCGCGCGCCACCTGGGGGGATGTCTGCTCGCCCGCGCGCCGGATCTCTGAGTGATGAAAGCGAGATGCCTGTATGAAACCTGTTTTTTTGGTTCGGGGTCGTTTGGCGCCCCATGTGCCTCGTCCTCATCTTATGTTCAAGGGATGACATGGGAATTCATGGAAATCAACAGAAACTTTTACCCACAGCTTCAGACGTTGCAACATAACCAAAGGCGATCCAAAAGAAAACTAACCTAATTCGACCATATTTGGTTATTCATTACTTAGCTTGCACAACTTGTAGTGACTTTGAGTGCCAACCCTACATTTCCCATAATTTCCCACTTTTTTTGAGTCATCATGAGAATCTCCTACTCAATTGTTCAAAACTGCCCCCAAATGCGCCGAATCACCCCTAGGCCAACGCGCGCAGACAGCAAAACACCAGACTCTCAAGACATGCCCATAATTTCCCATACAGACAGCTGCCCACACCGATGCGAAATTTCGCGTTCAA
Source organism: Ruegeria sp. YTSA135 (assembly GCF_059610165.1). NCBI lineage: Bacteria > Pseudomonadati > Pseudomonadota > Alphaproteobacteria > Rhodobacterales > Roseobacteraceae > Ruegeria > Ruegeria sp. YTSA135. Next base: position 151,575 of record NZ_JBXWNC010000009.1, read on the forward strand.
TCGGATTCTCAATTTGCCCAAATTTCAAAGCAACCTGCGCAAAGAAAAAGCAATCTTTAACTCCCCGGTTGCCGCAAGCATTTGCGTTAACTGCATGGATTGGCCTAAAACCTATATTTTAAAGGCACTTATGTCCATTTGCGACCAACGCGTTGATATCTATGCATTTGCTGCATAGCAGCATTGACTATGTAGGCTGTTGTGCAAGCGCAGCATTCCCTTATCTTCAGTCTCAAGCAAACGCCGGAACACATTGGCAAGAACGAAACTTATCGGGTAACGCAGATGGCAGCAGCAACTCATCAAACCGTACTTAAAGGCGCACCGGCGACTGGCTTACCGTCACTGATCGACGTCGCGAAAGCCCACTTCCTCCGGTACCGCATCTACCGTCAAACAGTTAACGAACTGTCCGCATTGTCGAACCGCGAGCTGGCCGATCTTGGTCTGCACCGTTCGATGATCCGTCGGATGGCAATGCAGGCGGCAGAAGACTACGTCGCGTCCTAGGCGCGCACTGACATAACAAGATCAGGTCCTTCTCCTCCCTTTTGGACCTGTACTTCAGCGGCGATATCTCTCCTCCTCCCTGATATCGCCGCAATTATACCGGCCCAGGATGCCGGACACTGACACACCGGGTACTCCTCCTCCCTTTCCCGGTGTTGAAAGAGCGCGGCGACGTCTTCCTCCTCCCTGACGTCGCCGCGTCTTCGACATACCGGGATCAGACCCGGAAGCTGATACATCAGGGCTCTCCTCCTCCCTGCCTTGATGTTGAAAGCGCGCGGCGGCACCTCTCCTCCTCCCTGGCGTCGCCGCGACTTACAAATACCGGGATCAAACCCGGGTTCGGATACATCGGGTCTTCTCCTCCCTATCCCGATGTTGATAAGAACGGCGGTTCCCCTCCTCCTCCCTGGGAACCGCCGTTTTTCATTCCTCGGGCACGAAAGAGGCGCCACGGCCAATGCCGGGCGCCTATAAAATAAGTCGAGCATGTGCCGTCAGGCACATTCCATTTGGTTAAAACGGCACGTCGTCTTTGGCGGACAGGAACCGCGAGACCACTTTTTTGATCCCCGCCTTGTCGAAATCCACTTCGACCTTGTCGCCTTCGATACCGATTACCGCACCATACCCGAATTTCTGGTGAAACACGCGCTCACCCATCGTAAAGCTGGCCACGGCAGTTGCGTCGATCACCGTATTGCGGCTTTCGCGCGGCTGAGAGGTTCCATACTGCCCTTGTCGCGCCTGCATCCGCCTCCACCCCGGAGAGTTATAGACATTCGCTTCAGCCGCGCGGGTTTCGATCCCAGTCGTGGGTTGACCACCGCCGTAAAGCCCCGGAGGTGTTAGCACCTCAACATGATCCTCGGGCAATTCGTCGATAAACCGTGACGGCATTGCATTCTGCCATTGCCCAAACACGCGCCGGTTCGCCGCGAAAGATACAGTGCAGATTTCTTCCGCGCGGGTGATGCCCACATAGGCCAAACGCCGCTCTTCTTCCAAACCCTTGATTCCGGATTCGTCCATAGACCGCTGCGAAGGGAACAGCCCGTCCTCCCACCCCGGCAGGAATACGGCTGGAAACTCCAACCCTTTGGCTGCGTGCAAGGTCATGATCGAGACTTTAGCCCCGTCGCCCTCTTGTTCATTGTCCATGACCAGGCTGACATGCTCAAGAAAGCCTTGCAGGTTTTCGAAATTGTCCAGCTGGTTGACCAGTTCCTTCAGGTTTTCCAGCCGCCCCGGAGCTTCGGGTGTTTTCTCGTTCTGCCAATGGGCGGTGTAACCGGATTCATCCAAGATGATCTGCGCCAGCTCGATATGCGAGACCTCAGGCTCTCCGAACCGCATCGGGGCGCCATCATCAATGACCGAGTCATCGTCGACCTCGATCCGAGGCCCGCGCGTCATCGCGTTCCACCGCGCCAGCCCGTCGATCAACTCGCGCAGCGCTTTACCGCCCTTGCCCTTGATCAACCCATTGTCGACCGCAATACGCGCGCCGTCGACCAGTGACACGCCATGCTCGCGCGCAGTCATTTGGATCGTCTGCTGCGCCTTGTCGCCGAGACCCCTTTTCGGAGTATTTACGATCCGCTCGAACGCCAGATCGTCGCCGGGGCTGACCACCAGCCGGAAATAAGCCATGGCATCGCGAATTTCCAACCGCTCATAGAACCGGGGGCCGCCGATTACCTTATAGGGCAGGCCGATGGTCAGGAACCGGTCCTCAAACGCGCGCATCTGGTGCGACGCACGGACCAGAATGGCGATTTCATCCAGCCCAATGGGCCGCACACCGCGCGTCCCGCCCTGCATCGCGTCGATCTCTTCACCGATCCAGCGGGCCTCTTCCTCGCCATCCCAATGACCGATCAGCCGAACCTTTTCGCCCTCTTCAGCGTCTGTCCAAAGCTCTTTACCCAGACGGCTTTCATTGCCTCGGATCACGTTCGATGCTGCGGCCAGAATATGCGGGGTCGAGCGATAGTTCTGCTCCAACCGAACCACATAGGCACCGGGAAAATCCTTTTCGAAGCGCAGGATGTTGCCCACTTCGGCCCCGCGCCAGCCATAGATCGACTGGTCGTCATCGCCTACGCAACAGATATTCTTATGCGCCCCGGCCAGAAGGCGCAGCCATAGATACTGCGCGACGTTAGTATCCTGATACTCGTCCACAAGGATAAACCGGAACCAACGCTGGTATTGCTCCAGCACATCCTGATGTGTCTGGAAAATCGTAACCATGTGCAGCAGCAAGTCGCCGAAATCCACTGCATTCAACTCGCGCAGCCGGGTCTGGTACTGCGCGTAAAGCTCAATACCCTTGTTGTTATAGGCCCCGGCATCAGCCACAGGCACCTTGTCGGGTGTCAACGCGCGGTTCTTCCAGTCGTCGATGATCCCGGCAAGCATTCGCGCGGGCCAGCGTTTATCATCAATGTTCGCCGCCTGTACCAACTGCTTGAGCAAGCGCAGTTGATCGTCCGTATCGAGAATCGTGAAGTTGGATTTCAGATCGACTAATTCAGCATGGCGGCGCAGCAGCTTGACGCAGATCGAATGAAATGTTCCCAGCCACGGCATTCCTTCCGCCGGCTGCCCAAGCAATCGACCGACCCGCTCTTTCATCTCACGAGCAGCTTTGTTGGTGAAGGTCACGGACAGAATCTCGTTCGGACGCGCGCGACCAGTACTGAGAAGATGCGCAATCCGGGCCGTCAGCGCCTTGGTTTTGCCCGTACCCGCGCCAGCCAGCATCAGAACTGGCCCCTCCAACCGCTCGACTGCTTCGCGTTGGGCCGGGTTCAGTTCATTCAGATACGGCGTGGGGCGTGCAGCCATGGCACGCGCGGATAACGATGCGCCCTCAAAGGCGTCCATTTCGTCGAAACTGCTCATTTGCCCAAACTACGCTGGAAACGCCGCAAGGGAAAGGGTTTGTTCACGGCTTGTTCACACAACACTCAAAAAAAAACCGTCGCATTTCTGATCAATACACCGGGTTTTGCCTGCACCTATTTCACTCCCTTTGCGCCGGAGTACTTGACGGGCTTGGGTTCTGCCAGCAGGCGCGCATAAATCTCTGGGCTATGCATAACAGGTCGAACAGCACCCGGTTTCACCCTGCCTCCGTCGGCACAGTGTCTTGACATCAATCGCCCAAAGGCCCGCTCGTGCATCCTTTCTGGTGGCAGCAGTCTGAAAACCTTGCAGAATCGCGCAACAGGTCGGATCAATTCATATGGACCTTCACAGCTCATTCCCCGGCATTGCCGACCTGAAGCGCCATGCCCGGCGCAGGGTGCCGCATTTTGTATGGGAATACTTGGCAAGCGGCACCGGGACCGAGGCCACTATGCATCGAAACCGGGCTGCGCTGGATGATGTCGAATTTCTGCCTTCGATCCTGCATGGCCCAATCGAATGTGAGACTGGCACGCGGTTCCTTGGTAATGACTTTCCACTGCCCTTCGGTATTGCACCTATTGGGATGTCAGGGCTGATCTGGCCGAATGCGGAACAATTGCTGGCGCAAGCCGCCGCAAAGGCGGGCGTGCCCTATACCCTGTCGACCGTCGCCAGTCAGAGCCCCGAGGACATGGCACCGCATATCGGACAGAGTGCCTGGTTTCAGCTTTATCCGCCAAAAGATCCCAAAATCCGTACTGATATGCTGAACCGCGTCAGAAGTGCTGGATTCACGACACTTGTGTTGACCGTCGATGTTCCTGTCGCCTCTCGTCGGGAACGGCAGGTGCGATCCGGCCTGACCAATCCGCCGCGACTCACCCCGAGGCTACTGGCCCAGATTGCCCTGCGTCCGACCTGGGCCTTGGGGATGGCGCGAAACGGGATGCCGCGAATGCGGACGTTGGACAAGTATATCGACAACCACAGCGCCCGCTCGCCAACGGCACATGTCGGTTACCTGCTGCGCACCTCACCGGATATGGATTACGTGAACTGGCTGCGTGACGCGTGGGATGGGCCTTTCATTGTAAAAGGTGTGATGCGCGCAGAAGACGCTGACCGGCTGCAACGGGCAGGAGTTGACGCAATCTGGGTTTCGAATCACGGTGGCAGGCAGTTCGATGGCGCCCCGGCCAGCATTTCCGTGCTGCCTGCCATTCGCGCGGCCACGAACCTGCCGCTTATCTTTGACGGTGGCGTCGAAGGCGGTCTGGACATTCTGCGCGCGCTGGCGCTTGGAGCAGATTTTGTCATGCTGGGGCGCGGTTTTCTCTATGGCCTCGCTGCTTTGGGGGCACGTGGACCGGCCCATGTCATCGACATTCTACGGCAGGATTTGCAGGCGAATATGGGGCAGATGGGGTTGGCGCAACTGGATCAGATAAAGACACATGATCACGCCAATTGATGCTGCAACGCAGAGCGGGTAAGAAGTTACCGCTAACAAGCGGCGTTTGCGAGCGTTAACATGCCGGTTCTACCCAGAACGACTGATATACGAGCGCCTATTGTCCACCTATGACACGGCCAAACAAAAAAGACCGGGACCCGATATGACCGATTTCAAGAAGATATTGATAGCCAACCGCGGCGAGATTGCGATTCGCGTGATGCGCGCGGCGAATGAGATGGGTAAGAAGACCGTCGCGGTTTACGCCGAGGAGGATAAGCTGGGCCTGCACCGGTTCAAGGCGGATGAGGCGTATCGGATTGGTGAGGGGATGGGTCCTGTTGCGGCGTATCTGTCGATTGACGAGATCATCCGCGTGGCCAAGCAATGTGGTGCGGATGCGATCCATCCGGGTTACGGGTTGCTGTCGGAAAACCCTGATTTCGTGGATGCCTGTGTTCAGAATGGCATCACCTTTATAGGTCCCCGCGCCGAGACCATGCGCGCGCTTGGTGACAAGGCCAGCGCACGGCGGGTTGCGATTGCGGCAGGGGTTCCGGTGATCCCGGCGACCGAAGTTCTGGACGATGACATGGACGCGATCCGGGCCGAAGCCGCGGAAATCGGCTATCCGCTGATGCTCAAGGCGTCGTGGGGCGGCGGTGGGCGCGGCATGCGCCCGATCCAGTCCGAGGATGAGCTGGAGGAAAAGGTTCTGGAAGGCCGCCGCGAGGCCGAGGCCGCCTTTGGCAATGGCGAAGGCTATCTGGAAAAGATGATCACCCGCGCCCGCCATGTCGAGGTGCAGATCCTGGGCGACAAGCATGGTGAGATTTTCCATCTGTATGAACGCGACTGCTCGGTTCAGCGTCGGAACCAAAAGGTCGTCGAACGAGCGCCTGCCCCGTATCTGAGCGAAGAGCAACGCGCCGAGATCTGTGAACTGGGCCGAAAGATCTGCGCCCATGTGAACTATGAATGCGCGGGCACCGTCGAGTTCCTGATGGATATGGAAACCGGCAAGTTCTACTTCATCGAGGTGAACCCGCGCGTGCAGGTGGAACACACCGTCACCGAGGAAGTCACCGGCATCGACATCGTTCAGGCGCAGATCCTGATCGCCGAGGGCAAGACGCTGGCCGAAGCCACCGGAGCCGCCAGCCAGGCGGATGTGCATCTAAACGGCCATGCGCTGCAGACCCGGATTACCACCGAGGACCCGCAGAACAACTTCATCCCCGACTATGGCCGCATCACCGCCTATCGCTCGGCCACCGGCATGGGTATCCGTCTGGATGGCGGTACGGCCTATGCAGGGGGCGTGATCACCCGGTATTATGACTCGTTGCTGACCAAGGTCACGGCATGGGCGCCGACGCCCGACAAAGCCATCAGCCGGATGGACCGTGCGCTGCGCGAGTTCCGCATTCGCGGCGTCAGCACCAATATCGACTTTGTCATCAACCTGCTGAAGCACCCGACCTTCCTGTCGAATGAATACACCACCAAGTTCATCGACACGACGCCGGACCTGTTCACCTTCAAGCGCCGCCGCGACCGGGGCACCAAGGTGCTGACCTATATCGCGGATATCACCGTGAACGGGCACCCCGAGACCAAAGACCGGCCCGAGCCACGCGCCGACCTGAAAGAGCCCAAGCCCCCTGCGCTCAAGGCCGAACCCCAGATGGGCACCCGCAACCTGCTGGAGCAAAAGGGCCCGCAGGCCGTGGCCGACTGGATGAAGGCGCAGCGGCAATTGCTAATCACCGACACCACCATGCGCGACGGGCACCAATCGCTGCTGGCGACGCGGATGCGCTCGATCGACATGATCCGCGTGGCGCCCAGCTATGCCGCCAACCTGCCGCAGCTATTCAGTGTCGAATGCTGGGGCGGCGCGACGTTTGATGTGGCCTACCGGTTCCTGCAGGAATGCCCCTGGCAACGTCTGCGCGACCTGCGCGAGGCGATGCCGAATCTGATGACCCAGATGCTGCTGCGCGGGGCAAACGGCGTTGGCTATACCAACTACCCCGACAACGTGGTGCAGGAATTCGTGCGTCAGGCCGCGCAGAATATCGACGTGTTCCGCGTGTTCGACTCGCTGAACTGGGTCGAGAACATGCGCGTGGCGATGGATGCGGTGATCGAGAACGGCAAGATTTGTGAGGGAACGGTTTGCTATACCGGTGATATCCTCGACCCGGACCGTGCCAAGTATGACCTGAAATACTATGTCGGCATGGCCAAGGAGCTTCGCGACGCAGGGGCGCATGTTCTGGGCCTGAAGGACATGGCGGGCCTGCTGAAACCGGCCTCGGCTAAAATCCTGATCCGCGCGCTGAAAGAAGAGGTCGGGCTGCCGATCCACTTCCACACCCACGACACGGCGGGTATCGCCAGCGCGACCATTCTGGCCGCGTCCGAGGCAGGCGTTGACGCGGTGGATTGCGCGATGGATGCATTCTCGGGCAACACATCCCAGGCAACGCTGGGCACCGTGGTCGAGGCGCTGCGCCATACCGAGCGGGACACCGGTCTGGACATCAAGGCGATCCGCGAGATCAGCGACTATTTCGAGGCGGTGCGCGGCCAGTACGCGGCGTTCGAATCCGGCCTGCAGGCCCCGGCCTCCGAGGTGTATCTGCATGAGATGCCGGGCGGTCAGTTTACCAACCTCAAGGCACAGGCGCGCAGCCTCGGGCTGGAAGAACGCTGGCACGAGGTCGCTCAGATGTATGCCGATGTGAACCGGATGTTCGGGGATATCGTCAAGGTAACGCCGTCTTCCAAGGTGGTTGGCGACATGGCGTTGATGATGGTCAGTCAGGGCCTGACGCGTGCGGACGTTGAGAACCCCGGCACGGATGTGGCCTTCCCCGACTCGGTCATCGACATGATGCGCGGCAATCTGGGCCAGCCTCCGGGCGGGTTCCCCGACACCATCATCAAGAAGGTGCTGAAGGACGAAGCCCCCAACACCGAGCGCCCCGGCAAGCATGTGCCGCCCGTCGACCTTGAAGCCACCCGCGCCGAGCTTTCCGGACAATTGGAAGGGATGCAGGTCGATGACGAGGACCTGAATGGCTACCTGATGTATCCCAAGGTGTTTCTGGATTACATGGGCCGCCACCGGATCTACGGACCGGTCCGCACCCTGCCGACCAAGACCTTCTTCTACGGTATGGAACCGGGTGAAGAGATCACCGCCGAGATCGATCCCGGCAAGACGCTGGAAATCCGTTGTCAGGCCATCGGCGAGACCGACGAAAAGGGTGAGGTCAAAGTGTTCTTCGAACTCAACGGTCAGCCTCGCGTGATCCGAGTGCCGAACCGGATGGTCACATCGGCCACGCAGGCGCGACCCAAGGCCGAAGTCGGTAACCCCAACCATGTGGGCGCACCGATGCCTGGTGTGGTTGCAACAATCGCCGTGACAGCCGGTCAACAGGTCAAGGAAGGCGACATGCTGCTGACCATCGAAGCCATGAAAATGGAAACCGGCATCCACGCCGAGCGTGACGCAACGGTCAAAGTCGTCAACGTCCAGCCCGGCGGCCAAATTGACGCAAAAGACCTGCTGGTTGAACTGGAATAGACTAAAAAAGGCGCGCAAACTGCGCGCCTTTTCACTTTTGGGCGAGTGCAGGTATCAGCCGTCGACGACCTCATCTTCCGCTGTCGCCTCTGTGCTTGCCTCAACAGAGGTTTCGTCAAGTTCTTCGGGCTCAGGCAACCCCAGAAGGTCATGCAACTCGTCCATCGCATCAGGCGACAATTCGCGACCGCCAGTTAGCGTGTCGAAAGTCTCTTGCGGGTCTGCCGCGTCGGCCAGATTGTCTTCAGCATCCTGAACCGCCTGCTCAGCATCGGCCACTGCATCGTTGTACTTGTCTTCTGCTGTGATGCCCTGCTCAATCTCATCTTCGGTCGGCGCGAACTGTTCCTCAATTTGCTCACCGGTCAAACTTTGCAGATCCGATAGTTCGGTTTGCTTCTTGCTCAGATCGGCAGTTGCGTCTGGGTACCCCAAAACACTTTGTTGATATGCGTACAACTTGCCAGGCATACTATTGGGCGCGGCATTTTTAAGCGCCGTTTGGCTCGCATGCGCTGCATTGAGCGACTTCAGCTCGGAAGCGATTTTTCCATGTTTGTTAGGTGGAACGGCTTCCTCATCGAGTGCGACTACGGCTTTGGGCTTCGCGTGCGTCACCGTCTTGGGCTGGTTTTTTTTGCCCGTCACTATTTTTTCAATCTTGGTTATAAAGCCTGGCTTATTTCGATTTGAACTGCGGGATTTCGCAGTTTTTTGACGATCAGTTTTCTTGAGCCCCAATTTCCCCAACAGGCCCTTGCCCGTGCCGGTTGATTTCGTGCCTGAGTTGCCCTTGGCTTTTACACCCTGCTCTCCGGATTTTCCGCTGGCCTGGCTTCCACCATTGCCCTTGTCGCCACCATTTCCCTTACCGCCGCCGTTACCACCACCGTTACCGCCGCCGTTACCACCACCGTTACCGCCGCCATTGCCGTTCTTGGCAATGGCCATATCCGGTGCCGCGACAACAGCTACAAAACTGACTGCCCCAATCAGCATCAAAGATGTCGCGAACACGCGCGTTATCAGAAGAATTCGTGTCATTTTCTCAATTGTCCCTTTCATCAACGGCAGCAGGAGCCAAGTACATGAAGTGAATATTCTCAAAGAAAGTGACATTGGAATTTGGCAAAACCGCGGCGGAAATTTGTCCAGCCGTGACAGGTTTGAAATCTCAAAAATCACACTTTCCGAATGGACTGGAACAGGTTGAAAAACCGATTAAAGTTTCAAAAAAAGTGCAGCTTTTCCTGATCGAACGGAGGCAATTATGCTGACCATATCCCCCATCTACGCCGCGCTGTTGGCAATCCTGTACATCGCCCTCAGCGCAAGGGTAATCAGTCAACGCTTGAGCGACAAAATCTCGTACGGCGACGGGGGCAGCAAGAACATGATCAAGGTCATCAGAACGCATTCCAACTTCGTCGAATACACGCCTTTTGCGTTGCTACTGATCGCCATGGCCGAACTGCAAAACGCAGGAGGCTTTCTCTTGAATATGCTTGGGCTGACATTGCTAGCCGGTCGTGTTTTTCACGCATATGGCTTTGGCCGCACCCCTCAGATCGTGATTTTACGCCGCATGGGAATGCTGCTGACATTCACCGCCATACTGGTTGCTGCCATTGCGAACCTCATGCTGGCGCTGTGACGTGCGTGGCGGGGCTTACCCTGCCAAAATCCGCGTCTCAATCGGTGGGGCTTGCATGAGGGTCAGTTCCAGCTTGACCACCTCGTTCTCATCCCGGACACAAATCACGGTTGTCAGCAAGATTAGTGCCGCCAAAAGGGCCGTTTTTATATCTGCACTGCGTGTCATCTTCCTCTCCTCAAACCGGCCAACTCAACAACGGTCATAGCCTTAAACGTGTGGCGCGGGGATTTCCGTCGAAAGATTTTTCTGCCTTTTTGTGTTTTTCCGCTTGCAGGCTTGCGTGGGAATTTATACATCCCTCCTCACTCAACGGCGCGGGCGTAGCTCAGGGGTAGAGCATAACCTTGCCAAGGTTAGGGTCGGGCGTTCGAATCGCCTCGCCCGCTCCATTGAGAGGTCTTTGGACCACATATGTATCTGATGCGGGCGTAGCTCAGGGGTAGAGCATAACCTTGCCAAGGTTAGGGTCGGGCGTTCGAATCGCCTCGCCCGCTCCAGATACCAACACTCCAATATAGCCTAGCGTATACGCTGTCATTGCGCCATTCTGGCAGTATTGCGTAATACAGGACATTCGCCTTGTCTGAATATGTCATCCGCCCTTTAACTGCTGATGAACTACAGATAGCTGTAGATTGGGCCGGACGCGAGGGGTGGAACCCCGGTCATCATGATGCCGCATGTTTCCACAGCACCGATTCCGGCGGGTTTCTGGGCGGTTTTCTGGATGGTGAGATGATCGCCTCAATCTCTGTCGTCCGCTACGACGATACATTTGCATTTCTTGGGTTCTACATCGTTCGGCCCGAGTTTCGCGGTTCTGGCCACGGGCTGAAAATCTGGCGGCATGCGCTGGCAAATTGCAATGCGCTCAACATCGGGTTGGATGGGGTCGTCGATCAGCAACACAACTATCGCAAGTCGGGCTTTGCCTTTGCCTACAACAACTATCGTTTCTCCGGAACTGCAATGGACATACTGGCCAAACTGGAAACAGGGCCGGTTGCTCAGATTTCTGAGCTTTCCAGCGTTTCAGATGACCTGCGGGTTTATGATCGCAGTCTGTTCCCCGCGCCGCGCGATGCATTTCTTGAACATTGGCTGAGCGCATCAGGCCACGTCTCAAAGGTGTATATCGATAGTGGCAGGATCAGTGGGTATGCCACACTGCGCCCCTGCCTGAATGGGTACAAGGTTGGCCCCCTGTTTGCGGATACAGGCAAGATCGCAAAGGCGTTGCTTGGCGCAGTTCTTGCCGCGCTTCCTGAGAGACACGGCGCGCACGAGGTATTTGTGGACATGCCTCAGCCCAATGCATCGGCCATGGCATTGGCGGACGAACTTGGACTGAGCAAAGTGTTTGAAACGGCGCGGATGTATTCGAATCACGAACCAGATATCGACCTGAACCGCATCTTTGGCGTTACGACGTTTGAGCTGGGCTAGAACGCCTTGAACGTCATCGTGGTCAGGGACCGTTCGATATCTGGAATCACCAAAAGGTTTTCCGTGATGAAATGCCCCACATCCTTGTCTTCGGGGATGTAGAGTTTCAGCAGCAGGTCGTATTCACCGCTGGTCGAATAAAGCTCGGAGTGGATTTCGCGCAAGGCGATTTCTTCAGCGACCTTGTAGGTGGTGCCGGGTTTGCAGCGGATCTGGATGAAAACGCAGGTGGACATGGGCCGTGCCTTGTTGGTTGAATTGCTGGCAGGCTGGCATGGGGCGCGCGCGGGCGCAATCCCCTGCAACAGTTTGCGCTGATTACCACGTGCGGTCTGGATAAGCCGCCCCAACCCCGTCTATAAGCGCGCCTGTAGCAAAAGGAATTCGCCCATGCGCAGCGCAAAGATCAGCCGTCAGACCGCCGAAACCGAAATCTCGGTCGAGGTCAATCTGGACGGCGCAGGCATATATGACAACCAGACCGGTGTCGGGTTTTTCGATCATATGCTGGACCAGCTTGCGCGCCATTCACTGATCGACATGACGATCCGCGCCAAGGGTGATTATCACATCGACGATCACCACACGGTCGAGGATACCGGCATCGCGCTGGGTCAGGCTTTGACACAAGCCCTGGGCGACAAAAAGGGTATCCGTCGGTATGGCGAGTGCCACCTGCCCATGGACGACGCGCAGGTTCGCTGTGCGCTGGACCTGTCAGGCCGCCCATTCCTGATCTGGAACGTGGACCTGCCGACACCCAAGATTGGCTCGTTCGATACCGAATTGGTGCGCGAGTTTTTTCAGGCGCTCAGCACCCATGGCGGCATCACACTGCATGTCGACCTGTTGCACGGCTTCAACAGCCACCACATTGCCGAGGCTGCCTTTAAGGCCGTGGCCCGTGCCCTGCGCCAGGCGGTTGAGACTGACCCGCGCAAGGCAGATGCGATTCCCTCCACTAAGGGCGCGCTGTAAATGCTGACAGCCATCATTGATTACGAGAGCGGCAACCTGCACTCGGCCGAAAAGGCATTTCAACGCATGGCGCGCGAAATGGATGCGGGTGAGGTCGTTGTGACCTCGGACGCGGATGTTGTTGCGCGTGCCGACCGGTTGGTTCTGCCGGGCGACGGTGCTTTTCCGGCCTGCGCCGCCGAATTGCGCGGACATAAAGGCATCTATGACGCCATGGTTGAGGCGGTCGAACAAAAAGGCCGACCGTTTCTGGGAATCTGCGTCGGTATGCAACTTATGGCCACGAAGGGCCATGAATACTGTGAAACGGACGGGCTGGGCTGGGTCGCTGGCGATGTGGTGCGGATTGAACCGTCAGACAAAGCGTTGAAAGTCCCCCATATGGGTTGGAACGATCTGGTGCTGGAAAGCGACCACCCGGTGTTTAGCGGGGTCAACTCTGGCGATCACACCTATTTTGTCCACTCCTACCACTTCCGGGTGAAAAACCCGGCTGAACGGTTGGCTTACGTGGATTATGGACAGGAGGTCACGGCCGTGATCGGCCGCGACACGATGGTTGGCATGCAATTCCACCCCGAGAAAAGCCAGGATGTGGGTCTGCGTATGATCGGGAATTTCCTGACCTGGATTCCTTAAAGCTTATTGAACGCGTGTCCAGGTCTGTCCGCGGCAGATCAGGCCACCGGCGACACAACCCTTGACAGTCAGCTCGTTCTGGCCGTCCAGCGCCATTTTCGAATTATAGGTCTTGTCCCGGTCCGGGGCCCAGATATTGCCATCGTCATAGCTGCCGCCGCCTTCGGGGATCATATCCCAGATGATCTGCTTGCCCAGATTCTCATAGTCCAACTGCTCGTTCCCATCCGCGTCGAAGGCGGTATCAATGGTGCCACAAATGGCGCTGCCGCATTCGGCAATCGTGACGTGCAGATACCCGCCGGTATCCCCCGGTGCGGTCCTCCACAGCCCGTCGACAGGATCGGCTGCCAAGGCGGTTGTTGCCAGCACTGCCAAACCCGCTGCAAAAGTAAATGTCTTCATGAGTGTCTCCCTGTATTGTGGCCAGTCTGGCCCGCCATTCGCCACCGGGCAAGATTGACTTTGCGTCGCGTTGCATCCCCTGCCCTGCATGTGCGATATGCCGCGCGAGTAACCTCTGACATAGGGCCGCATAATATGATCCTCTACCCCGCCATCGACCTGAAAGACGGCCAAGCCGTGCGCTTGCTGCGCGGTGAAATGGATAAGGCCACCGTTTTCAACGACGACCCGGCCGCGCAGGCCCGTGCCTTTGTTGACGCAGGGTGCGAATGGCTTCACCTTGTAGACCTGAACGGTGCCTTTGCAGGCGAGCCGGTGAACGCCGCGCCGGTTGAAGCAATTTTGAAGGCCTGCAAAGTTCCCTCACAGCTTGGGGGCGGCATTCGTGACATGGCCACGATCGAGACTTGGATCGATAAAGGTCTGGCACGCGTCATTCTGGGTACAGTGGCAGTTGAGAACCCCGACCTCGTGCGAGAGGCTGCAAGAGCCTTCCCGGGCAAAGTTGCCGTCGGCATCGACGCGCGCAATGGCATGGTTGCCACCAAAGGCTGGGCCCAAGAAACCAACGTGCAGGTCACCGATCTGGCGCGCAGCTTCGAGGATGCGGGCGTTGCCGCCATCATCTATACGGACATCAACCGCGATGGTGCGATGCAGGGTCCAAATGTCGAAGCTACCGCAGACCTGGCGCGCGCTGTATCGATTCCGGTGATCGCTTCGGGTGGCGTTTCATCGATCGCTGACCTGATCGCGCTGCGCGATTGTGGCGCAGCTTTGAATGGTGCGATTTCGGGCCGTGCGCTCTATGATGGTGCGATTGACCTGAAAGAGGCGTTGTTTACGCTAAAAAGCTAATCCTGACCGTGACACCGGGTTGGAACATTTGCTCCCCCTGCCCCCAACGGCTTGGAAAGAATGTCTCGGCTTTACCAGAGTGCGGTTCTTTCAAGCAGGAAAGGTAGAATTTCCAACGATCAGCTTAGCGCGCGCCCGTGCAGACAGCGTTCTTTGGCTTGAGTGATTCATCAGCGCCGGATTTGCCGCCCTCAAGGTAAGCTGTCATTTTCCCCTGCGTGCGACGATTCCCGCAAGGCCCGATAAACGAAAAAGCCCCATAGTCCTGCAATCAAGCAGATTTCGAAGGGTGGGCTGTGCCAACAAGCCGTGTTGCCAGCACAGTCGATCAACTATTCCGCCGCGATAGACGTCAGCTTTGCCAGCGCCCCCCGCATCTTTTCAATGACCGGGGATGCATCAACACCGTCTAGATCATCCATAGTCTCTTTGGGGTCTTCATAGGCCAACCAAACCTGACCGTTTTCGTCCTCGTATGCCTGCACTTTCAGCGGCAAGAATAATCCTGCACGCGGATCAATCTGCATAGCGGGCGTACCCATCGCGGGGTTGCCGAAGATCAGCACTTGATTGGCTGGAATGGTCAGCCCAACCTTTTCGGCCCCAGCTGCGTGATCAATGCGTGCAAAAACGGTTGCACCCGCATTACCAACAGCGTCCTCAAACGCATCCAGCGCCTCTGACACCGATTTGTCTGTGCTAACCTTGATGATATCGTCTGCCATCGCTGCGACGGTTCCTCCTAAAACGAAAACAGTTGCCAAAATGAAACTGCGCATCTCATTAATCTCCCGCTGAATTTGGGTGTAAACTTCCCGGGTTTGAATGGCCTTGCAATCACAAGTCCGGCATCATCGACGCGGTGTTTACCTCTGCTGTCATCTGATTGACCCACCCAAGAAAACTGGCCCTCGAATCGATCTCAGATCGTAAACAATTTTGGTCAAACTTGCAGAATTTGCACAGATCGGTCGCGAAAAGGTCAAATTCCGCGCCTACCGCTGAACCGTACCCCATAGCCGGAGTTTTGCCGTGTCTATTTCAAATGTTTCGCAACCTACAGAAAACTGGCGTTATCTTGCTCCGGTTATCAGTTTCTGCGTGACGATTTTTGTCAGCGCCAGCCTTTTGTTTTTTGTGCAGCCACTGTTTGCGAAACTTGTCTTGCCGAAAATTGGCGGCACACCTGCGGTCTGGACAACAGCGATGCTGTTCTTCCAGCTGATGCTTATCTTGGGGTATTTGTACGCTCATGTGCTGACACGATGGCTCGGTCTTCGGTGGCAGATTGTGACACATCTGGCCCTTTGGGTTTTGGCGCTCAGTTTTTTGCCTCTTGCCACGCAAGACGATTGGAGGTTCGATCCCTCGGCCTCGATCGCCCTTCAAACCCTTCTGGTCTTCGCGGTCGGTGTGGGGGTACCGTTTGCGGTGCTGTCAGCGAATGCACCATTGCTACAAGCCTGGTATTCACGCTCGGGCGGTCCGTCGGCCAATGATCCGTATTTTCTGTATGCGGCCAGCAACGTAGGGTCTTTACTGGCCCTGTTGGCGTTTCCACTTATTGCCGATCCATTTTTTGGTGCTCAGGACATCAGCCTGTTCTGGTCCGTTGGGTTTGTCGCATTCGGGCTTCTCATGGCGGTCAGCGGCATGTTTGCCCTGAAAGGCGCAAACAAACCTGTCGCAACACAGAACACACCTTCCGCTAGCGACAGGCTGAGCTTCGGGGCAATCATCGGCTGGGTCTTCATTGCCTTCATCCCCTCGTCCCTGATGTTGGCCACCACAACCAAACTCAGCATCGACCTTGGTGCTATTCCCCTGATCTGGGTTGTGCCACTAGCGACGTATTTACTGACGTTCATCCTGGCCTTTGCTAAGTGGCGTCGCTTAACCCTGAACGGGTTAAAGATGCCGGTTTTGATCGCACTGGCATTAGGTGTCGTGCTGCTGTCCAATACTCTGTCCGCGCACAAGCCACCCGTCGTTATGGCCTTGTATATTCCTATTCTCTTTTTGATTGCTTTGTTTGCGCACCGGTTGCTGTATGAGTTTCGCCCACCGGCCCAGCATCTTACTGTGTTTTATCTGGCACTTTCAGTTGGCGGCGCTTGTGGCGGGCTTTTCAACTCAATCATCGCACCTGCCGTTTTCAACCGCGAGATCGAATTCGCCGTCACCCTAATCCTGACCGGAGGCCTGTTCTTGCTGCAATCGGGGAAGTTCAATCCGCGCCACGTTGCACTGGGCATAGTCCTCTCGTTCCCTCTGCTGTTCATGACTGGCGCTCTGAAGCTGAGCTTTCAATTCGAGTCCCGGACACTCGCGTTTGTCGCAGTTACAGCCGTTGTCGCTGCGGTTTTGCTTATGTTCAGAGGAAATCCGACCCGCTTGGCGACCGTTTTGCTGATCGTTCTGGTACCAACGCTCTTTTCCAAGCAAGACAGCCATTTCCGCGACCGCAGCTTTTTTGGAACCCACGATGTTTTTGATTTGGGCGAGTTCCGCGTCTACAAGAACGGCACCACAATGCATGGTTGGCAAAAACGAACGCCCCCCGGCACACGACCAGTTGCGTTGTCGTATTACCATCCGAACGGACCGATGGCCGAAGTTCTCACATCGGATTACGGCGTCAACTCCAGCAATATCGCCATTGTTGGTCTCGGGACTGGCGCGTTGTCCTGTTACGGCCAGCCGCATCAGACATGGGATTTCTTCGAGATCGACCAAACCGTCGACCGTATCGCTCGTGATCCAGAGCTGTTCACCTATCTGTCCGAATGCGCCCCAACTGCCGAGACGCATCTTGGCGATGCCCGGATCGTGCTGGAACATCAAGCATTTGATTTTGATATCATGGTGCTGGACGCCTACAGCTCTGATGCAATCCCCCTGCACCTGATCACCCGTGAAGCGATCGAAATTTACCTGCGCCATTTGAACCAGGATGGCGTTTTGGTTTTCCATATCTCGAACCAATACTACGACCTGTCCCCGCAACTGGCCCGGTCTGCCGCCGCACTTGACCTTTTCGCTGCACTCCAAAGGGACAAAGTCGGAAAGCAGGAAAAAAAGCAGGGCGCATCCGATACACATGTGGTTATCCTGAGCCGTGACAAAAGCCGCATCGACGCGTTTGTCGAAGAGGGAGAGTGGCAGCCTTTGGTTGCAGACGGTCGGATTCCTTGGACAGATGACAAGGCCAACCTGTTGTCAGCCCTCAAGATACTGCACACCGACTGATTGAAGGTCATGCAACCTGCGTTTCGCCGGTGTCGCGCCGTTCGGCACTGGCATCGGCGGGGCTTTGTCGGTACAGGTGCGGCAACAAAGGATGCCGCCATGCTGAAAACCCGCATCATTCCCTGTTTGGATGTCGCTGATGGCCGTGTGGTCAAAGGCGTGAACTTCGTGGGCCTGCGTGACGCAGGCGACCCGGTGGAATCGGCCAAGGCCTACGACGCCGCCGGCGCGGACGAGATTTGTTTTCTGGACATTCACGCCACCCACGAAAACCGAGGCACCATGTTCGACGTGGTTCAACGCACGGCCGAGCAATGTTTTGTTCCCCTGACTGTAGGCGGCGGCGTGCGCACCAAGGAAGATGTTCGGGCCCTGCTTCTGGCCGGAGCGGACAAGGTAAGTTTCAATTCTGCCGCAGTGGCAAATCCGGACGTGGTCGCCCAGGCAGCGGATCAATTTGGCAGCCAATGCATCGTCTGCGCCATCGACGCCAAGACCGTCAGCCCCGGTAAGTGGGAAATTTTCACGCATGGTGGCCGCAAGCCCACCGGGATCGACGCCGTGGAGTTTGCCAAAACCGTTGTCGCCAAAGGCGCGGGTGAAATCCTGCTGACCTCAATGGACCGAGACGGCACCAAGGCCGGGTTTAACCTGCCGCTGACACGCGCCATCTCGAATGCGGTGGATGTGCCCGTGATCGCTTCGGGCGGGGTGGGCAATCTGGATCATCTGGTCGAAGGCGTGACACAAGGTGGCGCAAGCGCGGTTCTGGCGGCCTCGATCTTTCACTTCGGCGAATATACGATCCGTGAAGCCAAGGAACACATGGCTGCTGCGGGCATCCCGATGAGGTTAACATGAGCATTCTAAGCGATCTCTCCACCACCATCGAGGCCCGCAAGGATGCTGATCCCGACTCCAGCTGGACCGCCAAATTGTTGGCAAAAGGTCCCGAAAAATGTGCCGAAAAGTTCGGAGAGGAAGCCGTCGAAGCCATCATCGAAGCCGTCAAGGGTGACAGGGCGGGCCTGACAGCCGAAGCGGCGGATGTGCTATATCACTTGCTGGTCATGCTGGCGGCACGCGATGTGGCACTGGATGACGTCCTGGCCGAGTTGGAACGGCGGCAAGGGGTCAGCGGCATCGCTGAAAAAGCTGCGCGCTCCAAGGGCTGAACGACAGGGTTCCGTCAACTCGTCCTCGCCTTTATGATCAGGTTTCACAGTCAACGGATCATAGGGCCAAGGGATGATCAGGATTATGGCAGCTATGCTGGCCTTTGCGACGCTGACCGCATGCGCGTCCCCGCCCCCGTCATCCGGGGACGAAGTGCAGCGACTCGCCAGTGAAATCCTCAGCCTTGGGCCGGATGTTGACCCGGAAGAAGCAAACCGTGCCTCTCAGATCGCCTATTCCTATACGGAGCAACTGGTGCAGGAATACCAAATCACTGACCCCCCGTTGATCCACAATGCCAAAGTCAACAAGGGTCTGCGCCCTCGAGGGCTGTGCTGGCACTGGGCCGAGGATATTGAGCGCCGCCTCACGCAAGAGAACTTCCAGACGCTCGAATTACATCGCGCCATCGCCAATGCGGACAACCCGTTCAGGATCGACCACAGCACCACCATTATCAGCCGCAGAGGCGAAACAATGTATGACGGCGTGGTGCTTGATCCCTGGCGGTACGGTGGGGTTTTGTTCTGGTCTCCGCTGGTGGAGGACACGAAATATGAATGGGTACCGCGTGACGCCGTGTTGCAGCAACGCCGCGTCGAGCAATATGGTGAGCTTTTACCCTATGTCAGTGAATAAGATCAGATTTTGGAAGAGATCACGCCGGTTGCAAATCCACCCATGCGCAGCTCACCAAACAGGCGTTGATATTCGATTTTTGGGCATCTGTTCATAATCACGTCCATACCCTGACCTTGCGCCTTGGCGGCGGCATCGGCGTTTTCCACCCCGATCTGCATCCAAACTGTGCGTAGTTCGGGAAGCACGTCCAATGCTTCGTTGACGATCGGCGACACCGCCTCGGACCGGCGGAAGATATCGACCATATCAACCGGCTCGGAAATCTCGGACAATGAGGCGCGCACGGTCTGACCGAACAACTCTTTCCCCGCATGGCCCGGATTGACCGGGATAACCGTAAACCCTTTCAACGATAGATACCGCGCCACGTAATAGCTTGGCCGCACCGGATTCATCGACACACCAACCACAGCGACCACCTTGGTACGCTGCAGAACCTCTTTCAGATATTTATCAGGATACTCTGTCATGGCCGCACCATATTCTGGCAAACCAAAAGAAAAAAGCGCCCAGGCCGTGCCTGAGCGCCAGTTGTTGGAACGAGGGACAGTGAAATGACCCGCGGCAGTTCCGTTCCGCGGTCACTGTGTCATTTAGGCATATGATCAGAGAAAAAAAGAGGTTGAGCAAATTTTTGTGATGACAATTCACAAAAATCGACAATTTGCTCATTTGTTGTGAAGAATTCCGGGCCAATGCGCTTCGGCCTTGCGGATATATTCAGCCGAGTCGGTGCGCCACATCCGTTCAACTTCCAATGAATGGGTCATATACAGCCGTCCACCAACGACTTGCCAGGCCATCGGGTCAGAACCGGTCAGTGATCCGTGGGCCATCGCGTAAGCGCAGTAGCCACCGAACTGAGGCGCAAAGGCGCGTGGATCACGCTCGAATGCCTCACGGTTTTCGGCGGTTGCGAATTGCCATTTGGCCCCCCGCCACACAACTGCGTGTTCCGATTTTCCCTCTATCGGCGCATCTGCGTCAAAATAGGACACCACATCATAGCCTGCAATTGCCGCTCCCTCTGTAGCAAAGAAAAATGGCATCTCCTGCGCTGTGGCGGCAGGTACGATCATGGAGGCGGCCGCTGCGGCCAACAGAAAACGACGAGTAAGCATGGCGGGAATCAATTTGATCCTTTCAAATAATCACATTGCAATTCTTGCGCCTTTGCGAAACCCCCGTTAACGGGTTTGTGATCATTAGAACGACCCTGAGACCACTTTAATCAAAGATATCCTCGACAACATCCCACGCCTCTTCCAGCAAGCGCGAGAAGATGGCCCTTTTCTTCTTCTTTTTGTTCTTCCGGTATGCCGCTGGCGCTTTTTTGACGTCTCGTTTTATCTTTTCGTCGTTCAACTTTCGCTTGGGCACCATTTTGATGTCATGCAGCGGCGCCCCACAACTTGAACAGCTTAGTTCGTGGCGTTGCTGCCCTTTCAGAACCAATGCAGCGCGGGTCCCGCAGTAACAGCAGGTGACGATTTTGGACGGGCTGGGAATGGGGCTCTCCTGTCTACGTGTGCCTTGAGGCATATAGGGCGATTGCGGCTGCATTTGAGACGTTAAGCGACCCAAAACCCCCGGCTGCGTCGATTTTCACCAGTTGATCAACCGTTTCCTTCGTTTTTTGCCGCAGGCCCGGTCCTTCGGCCCCAAGCACCAGTGCAACCGGCTGATCCAGCTTGCCACCCAAGGCCGTTTCGATGGTCTGGTCGGCCTCACCATCCAGCCCCAGCACCAGAAAACCCATGTTTTGCAACTCAACAATCGTATCCGCCAGATTGCGGACCCGAAGATAGGGTTGACGCTCCAGCGCGCCGCTGGCGGTCTTGGCCAACGCACCTGTCTCGGGCGCCGAGTGGTGCCGTGTGCCGATGACTGCACTTGCCCCCAATACCTCGGCCGAGCGCAGGATCGCCCCGACATTGTGAGGATCTGTTACCCGGTCGAGCAAAAGCACGCGCGGATGCTCACGGCCAATGCAGTTTTCCGCCAATCCGCCCCACTCCAGAGGTTTGACCTCAAGAACGGCGCCCTGATGGACAGAGCCCGGATCAATCGGCGCAGTAAATTTGCGCGGATCAACCATTTCGGCCTCAATGCCTGCAAATTCAATGGCTTCGGCCAATTTATCCCGCGCATTCCGCGTGACGATCAGGCGCAACTTCTGCCGGTTAGGGTTCATCAACGCGTCGCGCACGGCGTGTATTCCGAACAGCCAGACGGTTTCCGCTGCAGCCGCCTTGCGCGCCTGTTCCTTTTCGACGACCCATTTGGGTTTCTTCATTTCATGGGCCTCCGGGCCGGGAATTCGGTTTCCTGCGTCAAAGCGAAATTTTCCTGTTGACGCTCCTTCAAGGCGCTAGTAATCACGCCTCCACGTCAGGTCAACGCCTGACAGTGGGCGACAGGCCGCAAGGTGTGGCAGGGGACTGTAACTCCCTCGCGGAGACGCACGCCTGGTTCGATTCCAGGGTCGCCCACCACTCAGTCCATTCCAAACCACTAGTCGAATGTGCCTTTCCAGTATTGACGACTTATCAGTGGGTTAGAGGGACGCAAACAGCGCAAGACCTCATAATAGGTCTCTGTTTTAAGCGGTTTTGGAGCATATACGGTAATCCGACCATATCGCGCCGTGGCGTTCGGTCTACAAGATGCGGCTCTTTACCGATTGCGATCTGACCTTCGTGTTGACCAATTCGGGCCATAACGGCGGTATCCTGAGCGAGCCCGGCCACCCCCGGCGCCATTTCCGTGTTGGCCACCGGCCCAAGGACGCCCGCTATGTCGACCCCGATACGTGGTTCGCCACGCATGAACCGACCGAGGGCTCATGGTGGACCGACTGGTCCCTCTGGCTCGCCGAGGCCTCCAGCGTTCAAACCGATCCACCTGATCTGGGCGCGCCAGCCGCCGGGTATCCCCCGCTCACGGATGCGCCCGGCACGTATATTTTCCAAAGCTGACCCCAGAAAGGTA
>NZ_JBXWNC010000010.1:0-147697 GCF_059610165.1 Ruegeria sp. YTSA135
CGGCCGAAGTGCTCGGGGCTACTCAATCACCGGTCGTTCGCTGCTTTTGATGCCAAGGTCAGCTGAGCGGGACGAAGCATGGGTAATCGGGCTGGCCTGATGGATGGGTCGGGTTCTCGATAGAGTTGCAGCAGTTGCTGCAATCTGAGGAGAACGAGATGAATTACTTTGTGGGATTAGACGTGTCGCTGCGGTCAGTGGCTGTCTGCGTGATTGATGGTGATGGCAAGCACGTGTTTGAACGTGCTGTGGCTTGCGAGATTGAGGATATCGCGGCCTGCCTGCGCGATGTGCCGCAAGGCCTCTGCCGGATCGGCTTTGAGTCTGGCGCGATGAGCCAGCATCTCTACATCGGACTCCGCAAGGCAGGCTTCGATGTCGTTTGCATGGAGGCGCGCCAGGTGAATGCGGCGCTCTCTGCGATGCGGAATAAGACCGACAAGACGGACGCCCGTGGCATCGCTCAAGTGCTGCGGTCCGGGTGGTTCAGCAAGGTCTTCATCAAGAGCCGGGAAGCGCATGCCTACCGGGCGCTGCTGAGCAGCCGTAAAGCCGTTCAGAAGAAGTGCATCGATCTGGCCAACGAAGTGCGCGGCTTGTTCCGAGTGTTTGGTTTGCGCCTTCCGCCCCGCGTTGATCAGGGGTCTTTCGACGAACGCGTCAGGCCGTTGATCGAAGCCGATCCGGATCTGTCTCGCGCTTTGCTGCCGCTCTTGGACGCGCGCGCGATGCTCTATAGGACCTACCGCGAGTTGGACAGGCGCGTGAAGCAAGCGGCTAGTCACGACGCAATCTGCCTGCGCTTCATGGCAATCCCCGGCGTCGGGCCGATTGCAGCACTCACGTTCCGGGCAGCGGTCGATGATCCGGCGCGGTTCACCAGCTCTCGGACAGTTGCTGCGCACTTTGGATTGACGCCGCGACGATATCAGTCGGGGGAAACTGACAATCCTGGCCGCATCTCGAAGGCTGGCGATCGAGATGTGCGCGCCACGCTCTATGCGGCGGCCAACGCGATGATGATGCGATCCGTCGCCAGTTCCGACATCAAGAGCTGGGGTCTTCGGCTGATGCGCCGCAAGGGGCGTCGTCGGGCCGTTGTAGCCGTCGCCCGCAAACTGGCCGTCATCATGCACCGCATGTGGGCGGATAACACCGAGTTCCGTCACAGACCTTTGGAGGCCGCCATGACCTGACAGCCTTCCAAAGATAACTGACGGGATCGTCCCTCACCGGACGAGGCCTGTAGATGACGCCGAATATGTCTGCTGCGACAATCCAAGCGCGAGACGAAGCGGGGCGCTCTACGTCCATTCCGACACATGCATGCAGCGGTCCAACCGAACCGGGCCAACAATGACTGCGAAGAGAAGCGTGACCCGGATGAAGGACTACGATCCCAAAGGACGGAAGCAAAACGATGAAATGAACTTGACCCAAACGCCCGATTAGAGAAGCGGACTTATTCTCTTGCAGCTTTCGCTGACGCAGAAACCGCTCACATCTGCGACATACGTTTCGCCGCGCTGCAGCCATTTTCGCCGAAGCGGTCTTTTGCCCTGCCAAATAGGGCACCCGGATAAACCGTCCGAACACCGCATGATAGTCGGCGAATGGACGTCCAGTTTCACATCGGCGTAATCACTGATCGTCGACACGCACAACCACCTCCATTGCGAGGAGATCGGTATCTTCTCCCTGGAAGCTGCCGGTTACCGGAGCGACCTGTGATATGTTCCGTGCAACGGCCACCGGAATCAGGTTGGCCGACCCCACCGACCTGTTCGTTGGGTCGAACGGGATCCAACCGGCCCCGGGAACGAAGACTTCGACCCATGCATGTGTAGAGCCCGAGCCCGCAGATCCGAGCCGGTCATTACTGGGGTCGTAAAGATAGCCGGACACCAGACGCGCCCCGAAACCCAGCGTTCGGATAGCCTCGGCAAAGAGGACCGCAAAGTCGCGACACGAGCCACAGCCCCGGTCGAGAGTTTCGAGTGGTCCTTGCGTGCCTTCGCTCTCGCGGATCTCATATGTGATCTGCGCTGTGATGCCATTGCTGACGTCCTTCAGGAGCGACAGGGTATCCGTTGGCCTGTGCATCACGAATTGTTCGACCCAGTTTGACAAGCGCCCTGCGTCGTCTTGGTATTGTGGCGCAGAAAGCGCCCCGATATCTGTCCAGTCTTCGGTGGAGTAGAGGAACGGGTAGGACGTCGCAGAGGCAGCAATCGGGAAGACGGGCCAGTCTGGCGCGTTCAGGATGGCGGTTGTGTGCGACCGGATCGAAATCGTCTCCGTTGCGACATCGAAGTTGGCGATAGCGATGGCGTTTCCGGCGACATCGTGGGACCAGTCGATGCGGGCCGTCGGCGTGATCTCAAGATCGAAAGCCGTCAATGTAAGGTCCCGCGTTTCACGAGGACGCAACATCAGCCTGTGCGGTCCAAGGACCACGGCGGTGCGATAGCGATAGGTGGTCGTGTGTGCGATCGTGATCGTCGGCATGCAGCAGACCTAACTCGACCGACGGCCGGAGCGAGACCGACCTTTGCTGACGCCTTCGGGCACTGCCGCGCGCCATGCTGTCGTACCTTTGCACCTTGCACAGATGCGCTGGCCGAACCCCTCGCTCCAAAACGAAGCATGACAACGCAAGCAGAATCGCAGCTTCGGCACATCTCCAAGCGCGCGGCTGGGGTGATCCATAAGAGTATCTTCCATTGGTGATCGCATTGGATCCTCGCGTGCATCTGACCTGTGAAGTTGCGCCTTCGACGTCATTCGGAAACAGATGGCATGCGCGTCCTTCTCAACATCCCTTCGTTTTCGGCGTCATGAATGTCCGAACGGTCCTGCAATGGCATCGGTTCGGTTCCGGTTTCGGGATCGAGCACATCCTTGTCTGTCTGTATCGTTCGCGTTCCCGAGTAGAGATGGCGCTGTTGCGCCTCCGAAACCCCTCTGCCTGCATGACCAGTTGCACCATCGGATCGGCAAGCATCTCGACGAGAAAGACCTGCGAGAGGTCCTTGCCGGACAGTTTGTCTCTCGCACGGGCAAGGTCGAGGTCGGCTAGCGACACGGACAGACTTCGCGTCAATCCCGGATGGGACAGGCGTGGATGCAGATGGACCACGACTGAGGCCTTCCAGGCTACGGGATCCTTGTGATCGGGAGGTGAGGCGAGCTCTGTCTCGATATCATACTCGCCGGCAGGAAGCGTTTCGTCGAAGCCGGGAAGATTGAAAGGCCGGTCAAAAACCGCGAATGTCTTGGAGGTTTGGTCGTCCATTGCATTTGATCCTTTCAATTTAGTTGCTGCTCCACGGCATGGAGCAAAACCAGCCCCTTGCGGTGCATGCTTCAGGTTTTCTTCGGACCCGTGGAACCCGGTTTCGAAGCAGTGTCCGGCGCCTTGATTGCCGGTTCTTTTTCCAACGGTTCCATAGGTTTGGATTTCAGTAAGGCAGCAGCTCTGGTCGTCAGGTCTTTGAAAGACATGAGTTTCATCCTTTTTGGGTTTTCCGCTGGAATTTCCGGGCCTCAATCAGGCTCGAATTCTCGAATGCGGCTTACATGTACATGTGTATTGACCGGCCCTATTACGATGGCGCGATGTCGGACAAGTCTACGAGATATGACTTTCGTAGTTCCCGCGGTCGGTCATCTGGGCGTCATACCAGCGTTAGGTAGGGTCGGGTCTCGCAGTCGCTCGAACTTCCGTTCATCTTTTGCTTGCCATGAACGGTCTTTGCGACATCTGGGGCGCTCATCGCCCGCATAAGGGCACTGTAATTCATCCCCATTTTCATCTCGGAGCCAACGGGCACGGTGGATTTGGCTGTGTCGACAACGGTGTGGTCGCTTGTCGCGCCGATGAACATAATTCCTGAGGGAAACGTAAGGCCGCTTGTGTCGGTGTCCTGCTGCCCGACAGCAAGGACTGTTCGGGCTTGGAGGTCATCACTCTGAACCAATTTGAGCATCCCAAGCTCCGGAGCAATTGACGCAGGTGGTATTGAGCTTGGTTTGAGCCTTGTTTCGATCACCTCGGCAAAAAGGGCAAAGGCATCAGTATGAAGGCCAGAGATCGGATGCCCTGTCACGGGGTCGGTGCCCAACAGGATCGCCTCACCCAAGCGCAGGTTGTTGACCCGCCCGGTTGAACCTTCGCCAAGCGCCCATGACAAATTGGCCGAGCCACCTCCTGAAACAAGCTCGACAAAAGGTCCGCAAGCGCCTTCGATTTGGTCGGCCAGTCGCGAGAGCATGGCCATGTCACCGGCCGTCGGTGCCACGTTGTCCATGCAGGCGAAATTTGCAGCGATGCCTTTGAGCGCAACACCGGGTGTTGCGATGACCCGAGTGGCGAAATCATCGAGGTTCTCGGGCAAAATGCCTTCACGCATATCCCCCATTTCAACCATCAGGATGACATCGTGCGAGGTGCCCCGTTCCTTTGCGGCTGCGCCAAGCTTCAGGATTGTGTCCATCTCTGTGTTGTAACTCGCATCACAATTCTCAATGACGTCTTCCATCTCACTCACCAGCGGAGCGCGGATCATCGAAATCGGGCACATGATCCCCGCCATCCGCATCCGAAAGACGTTTTTGATGCGTGCGTCGGCCAGACCGGCAACGCCGCCGTCCACCATGGCCCTGGCTACGTCCGGATGCCCGCAGACGGCCTTGGTCACACCGATGACAGAGATGCCACGGGAGCCAAGACGACGGACGAGACATCGCGCGTTTGCCTGGATCTTGCCCAGATCAATTTCCACACGCGGCGAAGTCATTCCGCTGCCACGAGAGGCACGGGCCGTAACTGCGGAAAGGCAGCCATTACCATGTCGGCCAATTGCGCCCCCGGCCGGGTCAGTGCGTCCGTCACCGGAACGCCGAGATCGCGCGAAAGACTTTCGATTGCATTCCCGACCTCGGCGCCCGTCATCGCCTCGTGATTGATAGTGATACCAATCACTCTTGTGTCAGCAAAAGCTTCGATGAGGGCAATTTCGCTTTTCGGCTCGGGCATCGGCATGGTGGGAAAGTCGCAGCGGTGAGCACGCTTGGGCGCATGTTGAAGAATGACGGCCTGCGGTTGGCTGCCGCGCAGAATGAACGCCGATGTGCAAAAGGCTGGATGGCTGAGCGCCCCCTGTCCTTCGATCAGGATGACGTCCGGGTCTTCGCCCTCGGAAGCCGCGACAATCACACGCTCAAGTTCCCCGCAGCAAAACTGAGGTGGTACGGCGTCCATCGCGATACCATATTTGGCACCCTGCATCAGTCCGGTTTGACCAGTGCCCACAAGGAACGTCTTGATGCCACGGGCGTTCAGGGCCTTTGCCAACACGGTCGCCGTCGTGCGCTTGCCGATTGCACAATCGGTCCCCAGCACAGCGATGCGGACCGCCTTCACCCGTGCGACGCTACCGTCAAACAGACGCATATCCTTGCTGGGTCGGGGCTTGCGAATATCGCGGATCGTTACCTTGGCCGCCTCGGCAGCCGATGAAATATCCGGATCATCCCCTAGGTATTCGTGCAGACCGCTGACAATGTTCATGCCGAACGCGATTGCATCCAGCACGACCTCTCGATCTGTAGGTGACATCTTCCCTGTAGAGGGGGCCATCCCATAGATCAAAGTGTCAGGGATATACACTTCACGCGTAACCGCAGACTCGAGATCTTCAACGATGGGGATGCCATTAATCACATTGTCCAGCACCTGCCCGCTGTCGCGTCCTTCAAGTCTGCTGTCTATGACCGAAAGTAGGCGGTAAGCTTGGCTGTGACGGACAAGCCCGTTTGCGGTCTTGCCATCGATCTGTCCGAAGTTCGCCTCGCAGTAGACAACTGCGGTTGGTGCATATGTGCTAACGGAATTCGCAGAACGAGGTGGATGAATTTTGGGTCGGTCAGGTGGGGCTTGCGGACCCATGATCGAAAGCCGTGTCGTCGGCTTTTCTGCAGTGTTCGATTCCATGATTTTTCCTTTTTCACGTGGCTCTGTGTGCCTCCGATTGGATGACCTGTTCGCGTTCGTGGGTCGCGCTTTTTTCCAGATCGCAGGCGCTAGTCGTTCAGGACGCAGCCCTCTCGCGATCGCTGAAAATTCCGGTGGCATTCCCATCGGTTTCCCGATCTGTCGAGATGCGCATTGTCGGGAAGGTCGATCTCTTTGCAGCTGTCGTTGGACTCTGCAAAGCCGCGATTACACTTCCAGCCCGGGCCATAGCTCGCGTCGTCTAAATGGGCATTTTCCGGAACGATCACGGCCTCGCAGGTCCCGTCACGCTCGGAGTATCCCCGATCGCAGGTCCATGGCCGCCCATAGCTGGATCCGTTCAGAAAGGCGTTTTCCGGAACCGCAATCGCGACGCAAGTGTCGCCTTCGATCTCGTAACCTCGACCGCATAACCAGACAGACCCATGTACATTGTCTGCCAGATACGCGTTCGGCGGCAAAACGACTTCCAAACAGAGATCGTCAACCTTCATGTAGCCACGAAGGCAGCTCCAGCTCTTTCCCGACGGGTCGAGGTATCCGCCATCTGGCACGAAGACCTCAAGACAATTCACCTCATTGACCTCCTGGTACCCGTGCAGACACTCCCAGCCTGCGCCATGGGTTCGGTTCGTCGTATAGGCGTTCTCCGGAACGATGATGACAAGGCAGGCATCGCCGTCACGCCGGTACCCACGATCACACTCCCATCCCTCGCCATAGCTTTTGGGCTGCGCATTCGTGGGCATCGGGGCCGCCTGAGATTGGGCGAAAGACGGCGATCCGATTGCGATGAGCGCGACGAATGCGAGCGCGAGGAGTTCCGCGGAGGCCTTTGCAGAGCGGGACGACACCATTGCAAGCACGTCTGCGATGCCCTTAGATGAAAGAGGCGCCAGCTTGAGACCACTACGATGCATCAAGCTCGAGACCTTCGATGCATGCCTGCGCCAGATCGCGGTTTGGACCATCTGATCCGGGCATGGTCGCCCAGCCTGTTTCCATGACAGCGTCGCGCCGCTTGAACGATGATGCCTCACGGATTGTGGCGAGCTTTGCAATGCGTTCATTGTCGGTGCGGGACATGTCGATGCAGAAGGGCACGAGCGCCGCGATGACTCTGTCCTCCGCCATCTCGCTTGCCATCTTCTCCGCACTAGACCCTGTCATCCAACCTCCCCAGGAGAATCCAAAAATGCCGACGAATACCGCGCCAATCAGTGCGCCGTAGATTCCGGGTTTCAGCCATTCAGGTGTCGTCATGTCGTGTCCTCCTGCGGGGAAAGCGCCGCTTCGCTGTCATTGGTGGTTTCGGAGAAGGCCCGATCACATGCAATGGCATGTTCAAGATCCTCCTGTGTGATCACTTGCATTGTCGTTTGACCCGCATTGCTCCCTCGCCCCCGGACCATCAAGTATGTCGCGCTGCGCCGGTAAGCCTCGAAGCTGAGGCCTTGCAGAAGCTCTTCTTCGAAAAGGATTTCATATGTACCGGGCGGAAGCTCCCGCTGGCTGTCGCCAATCATGAAGTCGTTGGCAAACGTCACCATTGATCTGGTCGAACGCGTGAGCATCCCGGGTCTCCATTGAATAGAGTGTTGAACTTTCCGCAGCCGCCATTGTGGCCCGCGTCGAAAGGAACGCCTCGTCGCAGCAAGGCAGTTGAGTGCACAATATCCGAACTTTCGGGGTGCTATGCTGATCGAGGTTAGCCCCCGTCGGCTTCTTTGCTGTCAGGGTGAGAGGCAAAGCCGTCCCGCGGCTTCAGACACCTGCGTGCAAGTCTTCCAAGTCTTCGCATCCGTCGCACGCAGAAAGGAAACCCATGTCCGCCTCAGACGTTCTCCACCCGGATGGCAGCGACTTCGATGCCTTCCTCTTCGCGGAAGTGGGTGAGGACAGAACCGGTGCAGCCGTTACGGTCTTGTCAGCGCTTGCGCGCCTTGACCTCGAGCCTTGGACCGAAGCGGGTGAGCTTTCACGTCTGGGCCGGGAGGACGCGCACGTACGACTGACGACGCATTTTGAAGCGATTACCGACATTCCGGCACTGGCGCTGGCAAGTGAGAGCAGAGCGGAAAAGCTGGTTTCATTGCTGCCTAAGCGCGCACCGCTTCGCGTTTCGAAACCACTCGAAGCAGGCACCAGCGTTTTTCCGAAACTATCGATCTCCTGGACAACGATGGCCCTCGTTGGAGTCGCAGTTCTAACGTGGTTCTTCTATCTGGCTCAGACGGGCTAACCTGCGTCAGTGCGAGGACGCAGAGAATCCGGATAGGTGATCCTGTCCACCGCAAGTCATGGTGGTATTTTCCGAGTATCTCAGAGGCGCGGGACACATGCAGTCCCTCAAAAGAACTGCGTGCATTTTGCGCCTCTTGTTTCTCGGACTGTCCAGGAAAGGACATTCCCATGAATGAAGAAGACCAAACCGCGGAAAACCAGACCGTGAAACACATGGCCTCCGTCAAGGCTGCCTGGGACAATGCACCCGAAGGCCCCAAGAAAGCGACCGCTCTCAAGCATTATCAAGCGGCCGAGAAGGCGCATGAAGCTGAAAACGACGAAGAGGCACACAACGAACTCAAGCAGGCAAGCCGCGCATTGATGTAATGTCGGTATGCCTGTGAAAAGGTTGCAGGGCCGCCCAAAGCCATACTGAGGGCGGCCGTTTCACGGTAACAAAGGTCGTGACTGATCTAGATAGGCCGGATCGAAATCCGCCAGTGCAACCAGCCCCTCGTAGTCATCGAAGATTACTAGTCCGCCCTGAAACGTGACGAGCCCGCGTTCGCGGAGCTTACGAAGGACGCGGTTGACGTGGATGGCACTTAACCCCAACGCGTCTGCCAGATGATACTGTGTGAGCGGACAGGCATAGCCTTCCCTGCTCCCCATACCGACGAGTGACAGCCTTACGCCAAGCTCCAGCAGGAAATGCGCCATGCGCGCATCTGCATCGCGCCGTCCGAGCCCAACCAGATGTTCGACAACCATGGCTTCGTCACGCGATACGGCCCAGAGAATGGCGGTTGCGAGACGTGGCGTTTCGGCGAAGGCCTGCAGAAGATCGCTCACCAGAACTTCTGCAGCTTCGATATCGACGATTGGCTCAATCCCATGATCGGATGTGTGTAAAAGGACGCTGCGCAACCCCAGAAAATCGCCTGGTATCTGGAAATCAACGATCTGGCGCGATCCGTCAGGTTGGATTTTGTAAGAGACGACCCAGCCCGCCGCCAGAATGTATGCCGCCTGTTCGGATTGGCCTTGATGAACCAAGTCGCGTCCTGCCGCGAAGGATTTCCTCCGCTGATGCAAGCGCTCCAGAACGACCAGTTCCGTCTCCGAAAGAGCAACGAACGCAGAGAGCTTTTGGGTAAGTGGGCTGGCTTTGACGTTCACTATCGGTCCTTTCCGAACCGGCGCATATTCCCGAAAGAAATCGGCGCTGAGACTGCTTTCGATCAGTACGGACTACCGAACTTATTGAGATGTTGGTCAATACTATCACGACCTCGCCTGGTCGCGAGGCAAGAAAGGAAGAGGATTGTCCCTAATGTCGGATCAACGAGACCCTTCAGGGATGGCCGCCTTCTCGATTTGCGAGGCCCTCCTACTTGCCCTGCAAGATCGCAAACTGCTGCCGGAACGCGAGATTGTAGGGATTCTTCGGGATGCGGCAGCGACCCACGAGAATGCCAGAGGTCCAGAAACCGAACAAAAAATGCATATGGCAACCGCAAAACTGATCAACGATATCATCGTTGGCGGCAACCTTTCGCGGCGCC
This sequence comes from Ruegeria sp. YTSA135, assembly GCF_059610165.1. NCBI lineage: Bacteria > Pseudomonadati > Pseudomonadota > Alphaproteobacteria > Rhodobacterales > Roseobacteraceae > Ruegeria > Ruegeria sp. YTSA135. Next base: position 9,808 of record NZ_JBXWNC010000010.1, read on the forward strand.
CGTAGCGTCAACCCTCATACGCTGAACATGAGCGAAGCCTATTTGTTTAGTCGCACCTCTCAACCCATCTACGGATCAGTCGATTCGGTCTTTGAGTCAGGGGGTTGTTCGGTTGCAGTCTGCGATTTCGTATCTTTTTCTTGCGAGGCCTTTTTGTCGGTGGCCTCTTTCTTCGCCAAGTCGTTGAACGACATTCTGGCTTTCCTTTTCTGACTGCCAGGGTATCCAGCAGCTTGTGAGCTGTAGGGGATCGATGCTCTCTTGGCAAAGGAAACATCGGCCAAAGCACCGCGTGCACCTTGTAACACTCTTGGGGAGCTACCAAGTTTGTTATGCTACTGACCTACATTCGAACCCCTGTTTTCCTTTACCGGCTCGCAGCGCTCGACACTGTCGTGAGAAGCCGGGCTGCCGCATATTGTGGGCAGCGATCAAATAAGGAAAATTCACATGGCCAATGGCACAGTGAAATGGTTCAACGGCACAAAAGGCTTCGGCTTTATTGCACCTGAGACTGGCGGAAAGGATGTGTTTCTGCACATCTCCGCACTCGAGAAGTCGGGGATGACCACCCTGAACGACGATCAGAAGGTGACCTTCGATGTGGAGGCCGGCCGCGACGGCCGTGAAAGCGCAACCAACATCGCGCTCGCCTGATCTTTGCAAATGGGCGCTCTTAAGGAGCGCCCTTCGACAGACGGCCATTTGTTTTTGAATCTTCTTCCGCTGCCTAACGCAGCAGTTCCTTTGCCCTGATTGGTATCCGCCGAACCGGCACTACGAATTGCTCATCACAGGAGACCAGCCTGATGCCAGATTACACAGCTCCAAACAGATCAGATGCGGGACGTGACGTCTTCAAGGGTATGTCGAAGAAATCGAAGGCCAAGGAGACCAGGAAAGAAGCCGCTATGTCGATCCGCGTGGGCGAGTATGGCAGATATCAGATCAAGTCCGGTCGTCTCGCCGGCGCATACGGCGCTCGCGCCTTTCCCAAGCCACCCACGAAGGCGCGCGGCTTGATTGCCGAGGCGACGGGTGAGACCGAAGAAGCCGCGATCATCGCATTGCATTCCGCCATCGATGCGCGCGAAGTCCGCAGGGCCGAAGACCGCAGAACAGATCCTCGCAGAGGGACGCAGGTACCAACATCCGACGAATACGTGGAAGCGCTCCATTCTGTAAACCTGACGCGTCCTCAGCGCGCCATGTTGATGGCGTTGTCGCTGGTGGAAGCGGGCGGGTTGGCAGAGGCTAAGGTTGCAGATGCTGGCAATTACAAGTCCACGACCTCGGCTAACAGAGCGCTCGCCAGCGTGGGCCGTATGGTTGCGAGCTATCTGTCTTCGGGAACAGGTTCCTTACGGCCTTCTATTGGCTCGGATGGAAGCGCGCTCATTGGGTATCGAGATGTCTCCGAACATGACGAGAAGCCTGAGAGCTGGATAATGCACCCCGAGCTTTGCGCCGCCATCCGTAAAGTTATGTAATTCAATGGGTTAGATATCCAAGTGTTTGGCCAATGCGGGTTATTGCCAATCTAGTCGAACCAGAGTTTGTCCAGAAATACCGATGCGTTCGGACATCAAGAGGACGTTTGGCGGCGTTGGTAGCTATGCGTCAATCGCGCTGCGTGCGGCAGGTCGGCCCGCAAAGACGGACGGCACCAGCCGCACTCCTAGTGTCTAGAGGTCAATACTCTCGGCGATACTAAGCGCATCTTCGAGTTCAACTCCCAAGTAGCGCACTGTGCTATCGACCTTCGTATGACCGAGCAAGAGTTGAACCGCGCGCAGGTTGCCTGTTTTCCGGTAGATCTCAGCAGCCTTTGTTCTGCGCAGCGAATGCGTTCCGTATCCGCTCGGTTCCAGACCAATCGCCGACACCCAATCGTGCACCAACCGGCCATATTGACGGGTTGAAATGTGCGGGCGATCGTGGAAGCGGCTGGGAAACATAAACGAGCAAGCCAGCATCTCAGGTGATTTGACCCAAGCCAGGACAGTTTCTCTTGTGTTTTCCGTCAGTTCAAACTGAACAGGCCGCTTGGTTTTGCTCTGGATAACTGAAACCCGTTCTCGGACACGATCCTCTTTGACCAGATCGACCACGGATAGTCTAACCAGATCACATCCACATGCTTGCTGTCGATGGCAACGTTAAATAGCGCCAGATCGCGAAGGTTGTTCGCCAGTTCCAGTCGCGCTCGGATGGCCCAAACCTGTTTTGGTAGCAGCGGTCGCTTCTGGCCGACGATCCGCCCCTTGTTCCAGGCTTTACGTTTCGGGGTGACAGCAGGAAGTTGGACTCGAGGCATGATTTGCCCTCCTTGCCGCCCTCCAAACCCAAGCATCAGCACCGCGCTGACGTTGGAATGCTACTTGCAAACCTGATTGAATTTGGCCTGCCACCAGCGGGTTTGTACTCCAAACTTTGTAGCAGCCCGAATGAATGGCCGAATTCACTGCTGCCTTGCCGCGCTGAAATCTAAGCGCTTGCAGCAATTTCCGTGCTGCGAGCGCGCGCAGCGAGGGATCAAGACTTCTGCTGTGGGCTCAGAGTCCGCATTCGCCGCGCGGCCCCAATGTCCGGTATGCCGGCGGACCCTATCCATTAAACATGAACTGGCGGCTAGCTGAGGAGCCTATCCGCCTTCGCCGATTCCGATCCGTTTCAAATCATCGAAGTCGATTTCCTGCTTTTGTTCCTCAGTCAGATCCGGCCGAATTTCCGATACCGGCTTAGGCCCATGGACGTCCCACATCACCGCATGCGCGCCTGTGGTCCAGCAATAAACCCAACCAACTATACTGCACCCATCGGTCCCGATCAGATTGGCGATCGCGACGCCCTCACCTTTATCATCGTTCACTGTTTACTGACTTCCTGCACTGTGGCTCTGATTTTGCAGCGCGACGAGCTGCGGTGCTCGCCTGCACCGCATGCCGCGCTTGGGGGATGTTGGCTAACTGCTCTTTGTTGAGGAGTTCATTTCACATGGGGACACACAAAGCGGTGCGTTCCAAAATGACATTGCTTTCAAATCTTGTGGTCGGGCTCCGTGGCGGCTTCGACGATCGCCAATACCTCGAAGGGGTCAAATCCGACGGCACGCGACAATTGGATAAGCTCAACGACGTCAATTCGGCGCTCTCCGCTTTCGACACGGGCAACGAACGATTGGTGATGCCTGAGTTTGACTGCCAGTTCTTTCTGGCTGAGTCCTGCTTTATTCCGGGCGTCGACCAACGCCTGGCACAGAGCCTCCTGACCTTTGCTTCTGATTGTTTTCGCCACGCGTCACATACCTTTTGTGACGTCGCTAGCGGATGAAATCTGTTATCTAAAAAGTAGATATTTGAGGGTGTTATCGGCGTCTGGTTTCCGTCGGGTGCAGGCTTGATGCACACCCAATCGCCCATCAATCCCCCACTAGCTCCAGAAACCGACCGTAGTCCTGACTGACTTCGCGCGCTTCCTCGAAGGCGCGCGCACGCTCCTGCTCGAGGCAGCGAAAGTAGTCCTGAATGTCCGTAATGTAGACCTCGAAGTCCCGTCGGATGATATCGGCATAGTCTTTGGCCGCTTGCGAATCGCTTGGGACGAAAGGCCGGACCGGGGCGAGACAGGTTTCCGCCTGACTTGCGACCGCAGCGAGCATCAGCAAGGCCACAGCCTGCATCTTCACCCATCGGCTCAACCGCAGGTTTCTGAAACCCCTATTTTCCTTGATAGACGCCAATGGCCGTGCCTAGAGTTTGAGTAACCGAGATACAGCCGTATCTGCCGCATTATATCTTGCGGTTAATAGTATACTATCGTAACTCTGGGCTTCAAGTGGGAATGCCCGGTTGTTGCGTGTTTGAAGAAAGCGTGAGCCGGGCCATGAACTGGGACATCGAAGCACCAAATGTGGTTACGGAAGCACGTTTCCGCGAACTCGTGGAAAGTGGCTATAGCGCTGAAATCCTGTGCCAGGAGTCGGCACACAAGAAGGGCCCCAGTTACTACGGGGTCTGGATCATGCGTGTCGTCTCCGACGAGGGCGTGGAAAAGCTGCTGGTCACTGCCCGCACCCGGACGACCTATAACGACATCAAGATCCGCGAGTTCAAGACCATCACGGGCGTGGTGTCTTTCCTTATCGGGATCGGCTTCTCCCATGCCGATGTCCCGCTCGAAGAAGGCCAGCGGACGACGCACAAGCTGGCTGCAACCGACAAGGGCGGCAGCAAGTAGCCTTCTCCTTTTCTGGTATCTCGCGGGTCCCGCAACTGCGCAGATGGTACTGGTCATGGAGAGCGATGGCTCTCTGACTGCGTCTCGCTCTCAGGACAGCTTTGCCCGCAATTACAATGACGGCATCGGACAGGGGTCTGCTGCTGATGAGCTGGCGATCCTCGGTGAGACTGAACTTGGGTCAGAAGAGATCCAATTGGCAGCCCTCTCGCGGCCTGCGCCCCTGCCCCGCGCCGATGTTCTGGCGGCCATCGAGGCCACCGCCCTTCGTTACGCCAGTCATCCCGGGCTGCGCCGCACAGAACTTTCGGTTCGCGATTGGCTGACCCTCTACCGTGCCAATATCGAAGTCGAGAGCGCCTATCGGCAGGATGCGGTCTCGAGCGCAGGCGCCATCGGTCTCGGGCAATTGATGCCCGCGACGGCGCGCGATCTCGGCGTCGACCCACGTGATCCCCTCCAGAACCTCGACGGCTCCGCCCGCTATCTTGCGATGATGCTGGAGACGTTCGGCGATCCGCGTCTTGCCCTTGCAGCTTACAACGCCGGACCGGATGCGGTCCGCCAGTATGGCGGCATTCCCCCCTACCGAGAAACCCAGAACCACGTCGCCCGTGTCATGGCCGTCGTTGCCCGATTGGAAGGATCAAATTCATGATGTCCCAAACTTTTTGGAAATCATTCCTCAAAACACTTATCGCCAATGTCACGAGAGCGCGCAGCGCGGCAGTGCATTGGCGATACCGCTTTTTCCAAACAAGTTGGATTTCTAACCTATTCGTCGCCACACTGGCGCTCTTCCTGCTCATTGCCGAACCGGCCCTCGCGCAAAGCATCGACCTCTCCCCAATCCAGAGCCTGCTGCAAGGCATCGTCGATGCGCTGACCGGCCCGCTTGGCGTCGTCATCGCCACGCTTGCCGTTCTGGGCGTCTTCCTGAGCTGGTTCTTCAACATTATCGATCTCCGCCAGGCGCTCTGGGTGCTTGTCGGCATCGCCGGTGTTGCTGCCGCTCCCACCATTGTTGCCGCGGTCTTCGCCGGTGGCTGAGCGCTCGCCCCTCTTTCTCGGCCTCGTGCGGCCGCCCAAGCTTCTGGGCCTGCCCATCATGTATGCGATGGTCTGGCTCTTCGGCTCGGTGCTCTTGTTCGTCTGGGTCCAGCATATCGCGGTGCTGGGCGTGGCCGCCCTGCTCTACCCGGTGCTTTGGAAGGCCGCGGATTGGGATCCGCGCTTTATCGACGTGATGATGACGGCTTTGCAGGAAACCCCGCCCACGCGGAACCGCTCTATCCACGGCGGGGACAGCTATGCGCCCTAATACAGCACCGGATGAAGCACTCGATCTCCGCACGATGACGCCGGACTGGTATGCCCGTGAAACCCGCCTTGCGCATATGCTACCTTACGTCAGCCTGGTCAATGACCGCACCGTGCGGACGCGGGTGAACGAGCTTTTCCAGTGCATCCGGCTCGATGGAGTCAACAGCTACGCCACAGATGATGCCTATCTCGACAAGGTGACCGCGCTCTTCGCCCGGATCATCGCGCAGCTGGGGCCGGAATTCAGCTACTATGTCCACAAAGTCTCCAAGGCGATCACACCGGACCTCGAGCCCGTGCGCGAGGTCAGTTTTGCGGGAGAAGTTGACCGGCTTTGGCGCTCGAAACTCGAGAACAGCGGACTGCGCGACAAAACCCTGACGCTCACGGTCATCCATCGCCCGCCCTCCAAAAGCGTCCTGCCGTTCTTGAACCGAAGCGCGCCGGACCGTCTGAAGGAGGCCACGCAGAAGCGTTTGCGTCGTCTGGGTGAGGCCGTGAGCGTGTTCCTGTCAGGCCTGACGGAGCTGAACCCGCGCGTGCTGACTTCCGAAAGTGGCGAGTTGATCGGCTTTTTCGGGGCACTCAACACAGGCCAGGAATTGCCGCTCTATCCAGCCAACACCTATGGCTTCCTGTCCTTCAATGTCGCCAACACCAGGGTGACGTTTCACGGCGACCATTTCGAGCTTTCCGAGGGCGTCGTGGGCCACCGCTACGGTAAAAGTTTCACCATCGGGGAATACTCCGAAGCCACCTCCTGCACCATGTTCGACATGCTGAACCTGCCGGTCGACTTGATCGTCACGCACTCCTTCACGCCGATCAACTCGAACCTCATGGCGGGTCGGATCAAGCGGCAAAAGCGTCAGATGCAAGCCAGCCAGGATGCCGCCCTGTCGCTCATGGAAGCGCTCGACATCGCCGCCGATGACCTCGAGGCTAAACGCCAGAGCTTCGGTGAACACCACATGGTGGTGACGATCTTCTGTGACACGCTGGACGAGTTGCAAACACTCAGTGCCGAGATCGTGAACGCCGCCGCCGCCGAAGGCGTGAAGATGATCGGCGAGCGCGTCGCGGCCAAGGCCCATTACCTGAGCCAGCATCCCGGCAATCAGCCCAAGCGCGTCCGTGCCAGCGCCATCACCAATCGCAACTTCGCGGATTTCGCGGCGTTTCATCGGACCCAGCTCGGCAAACCAGCGGAGAAAACCCCTTGGGGCAAGGTCATCACCTATCTGCCCACGCCCGAGCAAAGCGCCTACCGGTTTTCCTATCACGAGCAGGGCAGCCCCGAAAAAGAACCGACCAGCGGGCATACGCTGATCATGGGACGGCCCGGATCGGGTAAATCGGTGCTCTCTGCATTCCTCATGACGCAAGCCCGTCGAGCAGGGGCGCGGATCTTCGTCTTCGACTACCGTCTTGGTATGGAGATGGCGGCCCGCGCCAATGGCGGGCGCTACGCCTCCCTGAACGCCGGGCAGCCCACCGGGCTCAATCCCCTGTGGACGGAAATTGACGCGCGTGGCACCGCCTGGCTGTCGGACTGGCTCGCCACTCTGCTTCATCGCGCAGACAAGCCGCTGACGCCTGCGCAGACCAACCGCATCCAGGAGGTCGTGCGTCAGAACGCGCAGGCTACGAACCCCGCCCTGCGGAACTGGCGGGATTTCGCATCGCTGTTCGTTTCGACCGATGATGGCGGCGATCTGCACCAGCGCCTGCTCGAATGGACCGAAGAGGGCCGCTATGGCTGGATCTTCGGGCAGACGCTGGAAGACACCTTCTCGCTCGAAGGCGATGTGGTGGGCTTCGATCTCACCGGTATTCTCGACAGCGAGGCCGAGAAGGAACGCATGGCTGTTCTTTCCTATCTCTTCCGCCGGGTCGAGCGCGAGATCGAGGACCGCCGCCCCACCATCATCGTGATCGACGAGGCCTGGAAGGCGCTCGACAACGCGTATTTCGCCGAGCGGCTGTCGAACTGGCTGGTGACCGCGCGCAAGCAGAACACCGTCGCGGTGATGATGACGCAATATGCCAGCCAGCTCGAGCGCACCCGGACCGGCAAGACCATCATCGAGGCGGTGCCGACGCAGATCCTGCTGCCCAATATCCGTGCGCAGCCTGCGGATTACGCCATGCTGAACCTCACGGAGAAGGAGCTCGACGTCCTTCTCAACACGGGCAGCAACAGCCGCCTCGCACTGATCCGTGACGATCAGGGCTCAATCGTCGTCGATGCCGATCTGAGCGCGCTTGGACCCAATCTCACCATCCTTGGCGGCATGGAAAAGGGCGAAGCGCTTGTCGGCGCCGATTACCGCGACCGCCCAGATTTTTGGAGGCTTTCATGATCCGTATTCTTATCGCTTTGGCTGCGCTCGGCGCGCTGGCCTCCTGCACCCAGTATCGGGAGCCGCAGGCCAATTGCTTTTCCTTTCTCGCCTCGACGGCAGCGACAGCCCAGGATTGCCACTTCGCACCGCTCGGCGCGCCGGAGGGCGACGTTGAAGTCTAGCCTGCCTCATATCCTCGCGTTTTGCCTGCTGCCCGGTCTCGCCTTGTCTCAAGGCGTGCCGACCAATGACAGTAGGCTGACCGCGCGTGACATCGTCGAGACCGGCGATCGCGAGGCAGACTTAGCTGTTCAGGCCGACAAGCTTGCAGTGCGCGAACTCATCGCAGAGATCGAACGGGAGCAGCTGGAAACCCTCCGACGCATCCTCGATGCCCAGACCAGCTTCGGCGGTCAGGGCCTGCCGGCTATGATCTCGGGGCTGGAAAGCGGCAGCGGCGATCCCGACCGCGCCGTGGAAGCCGTCTATGGCACGGGCGAGATCGATCCCAATCGCGGCGGTGCGCAGATGTTCGGGGATGCGTCTGAGAACATCGAGCAGCTCATCATCCGGGTCGCCCAGGAGACCAGCGGCTTTGCGGGTGTTGGCCGCGCAGGGCTCTCGCCCGTCCAGTGGCGCGCGTTGCTGCAAGCGCTGATCTGGCAGGAAAGCCGGTTTACGATTGGGGCACGGTCTCCCGTCGGCGCCTATGGTCTCACCCAGATCATGCCTGGGACGGCCAGCGATCTCGGCATCAACCCGGAATATTACGACAGCCCCTATCTGCAGGTGCATGGCGGCGCGCGCTATCTCGCGACCCAGCTCAACACATTCGATGGCAACATCATCAACGCCCTCGCGGCCTATAACGCCGGACCCGGCCGGGTTTTCGAGTATGGCGGCGTGCCACCCTTCCGCGAGACCCAGCACTACGTGTCGGTCATCCCTGAACGCTACAATCTCTATCTGAGCCGTATCGGCGGGATCGATGCGCTTGGCACGATCGATCCGGCGCTTCTCGCCAATGCCAACCTCTCGCTCACGGGTCATGGGGCGGCCTTTTATGGCAGCAACTCACCAGCCGCGATCCGCCAAGCCGCCCTGCGCATTTCCGACATCGTCGAACGGATTTCCGAGACTGAAGACGTGCAGGAAAGCATCGCACTCAACACCTATGCCCGCGCCGAACTCGTGCGCCTCGTCGCTGCACGCATCCGGCTTCAGGCGGCACGCACCCGCGTCCTTTCTGCCGAGGAGCTGGCCCAGGCCAGCGCCCGCATGGCCGAAGGCGCGTTCATGGATTTTACGATCAGGGAGATTGAATGATGGGACATCTGCTCTTGAGGACAGCTTTGGCCACGACACTTGGCGTTGGCTTGCAGTTCAGCGCCCTACCCCCTGCCGCAGCACAAGGTGTACCGGTCGTCGACACCCAGAACATCGCGCAAAACATCCAGCAGCTGCGGCAGATGATCGAAGACGAGATCCTGCAAAACGAGCAGCTGACGCAGCTCCGCGAACAGCTTGCCACACTCACGGATCAACTCGCGGAGCTGCAAAGAACCTATGAAGCGCTCACCCGACTTGCCGAGCTTCCCGAAATTATCCGGACGGAAATGGAAGACGAGTTGAACGGTCTGCTCGACCAGGAGTTCGGGGAAATCCTCGCCACGATTGAGGCGATCAAGACTGGGGATTTCTCGGGCCTCTCGGGCTCCGGCGCAGACGAAATCGAAACCCAGATGGACCGGGTGCTGGCCGATCTCGGCTTCGATGAAGACACGCTCTCGGAAATGGCCACCAGCGGTAATCCCGGGGCCAACCGTGTGGCCACGCAGGCAACAACCGGCGCACTCGTCTCAGCCGCCGCCCAGAACAGCTATGAAGATGCCGGCCAATCGCTCGAGCGGGTCGACCGCCTTGTCGGGCTCATCGACGACATGGAAGAGCTCAAGCAAAGCGTCGATCTCAACACGCGCGTGACAGCTGAATTGGCCATCGCCCTCGTGGCGATGTGGCAGCTGGAAGCGATTCAAACCGTGGGCGATGGCACCGGCGGCGTGATCGATGCCGCCACCATCGCCGAGGAGCAGCGCTTCATGGATTTCACGCTGCCCGAGCTGCGGGCCGAGTGAGTGCGGGGTGTGACGCGTGGCGAGTGAACAAGAGATCATCGAGGAAGAGCTGGTCTACGGTGCCCTGCGCCGTGAACGGCTTTGGCAGCGTCTTGGCCTGATGGGCCTTGTCTTCGGCATCATCGGCTGTCTGAGCGCGGCAGCTGTCTCGATCCTCGATGTCGACCCGCCCCCCGTCGTTGTCCCCTATGATCCCGCCACCGGCTTTGCACTCCCCGAAGCCTCGGTGGGCGCCTCCTCGGTGACCGCCAACCAGGCGATCATCGAGGCGGAGGTGTTCCGCTATGTGACCGACCGGGAGGTCTATAACCAGCTCGACAACGACCTGCGCATCCGCAGCGTCCTGCGCCGCTCGGACGGAGCTGCCGAGAGCGGGCTGCGCCAGATCTGGAACAGCGCCAACGAGAATTACCCGCCGACGGTCTATGGCCCCAATGCTCGGCTCGACGTAGAAATCCTCAGCATCAACCGGATCGGAACCAACCGCGCGACGGTCCGCCTGCGCAAGCGCCTGACGTCCATTAACGGCACCCAGACCGGCCTCTTCACTGCGACGCTTCTCTTCGAGTTCCGCCCGGAGACCCGCCGCTCCATCGATGAGGTCTGGACCAATCCATTCGGCTTCACCGTCCTCGAATATTCCATCCGCTCCGACAGATTGGAGAACTGACGTTGTTGTTTATCAGATCGCTTATTTTTGTCATTGCCCTGTTGCCCGGCCTCGCCTCTGCCGAAGCCATCCCGCGTGGCGGTCCCAACGACAGCCGAGTGCGCTTGGCCACCTACCAGGAGGGTCAGGTCTACCGTCTCAGCGTGTCGCTCACCCATGTGACCACCATCGAGTTCGGCGAGGGCGAAAGCATCCGCTCGATCATCGCGGGCGATACCGAGGGCTTCGAGATCGACGGCGTCCCGGGCGGTCAGGCCTTCGCGATCAAGCCTGTGGCGCGCGGGGTGCATACCAATGTGACAGTCTATACGAACCGCCGGAGCTACTACTTCAACGTCCAGGAGGTCCGCAGCCCAACCTTCTACGTGGTGCAGTTCCGCTATCCGGAGGACGATGCGCGCCCGACCCGGGCCATCGCCGCCCAAGCCCCGAACTACAACTACGGCGCCAGCGCGCGGACCGAGTTCACGCCAACGCGCATCTGGGATGACGGGACGTTCACGTATTTCGCGTTTCCAAGAAACGCGCCTGTGCCCGCGATCTTCCGCTACGCGGGCGGCCGTGAACGCACGGTCAACACGCAAACCCCTGAGGACGGCGTGATCCGCGTCAGCGGCGTAAACCGCCAATGGGTCCTGCGACTTGGCGAAGAGGTGATCTGCATCGAGGCGATCCCGCCCGCGGAGGCCGCCTCATGAGCGAGACCGAGAACACCGAGCTGGAAAAACGCCTCGCCGCCCTTGAGAAAGGTAGTGCCCGCGCCCCCAAGGTGGCGCAGCGCCGGTCGCCCCTTCTCGCGCTGATCGTGGTCCTCGTCATCGGCGCAGGTGGTGCCCTGCTCTATCTCCTCTCACAGCCCGACGAAGAGGAAGCCTTGCCGACGGCCACCCCGGACGTCTTCCAAAACGAGGGGGACGGCTTTGGCGCTATCGAGACCTTGCCCCCGCCCGAGCCCGAGGTTGTGTTCGTCGGACCGGATCCAGTCGAGCCCAACGCGGAGCTTCTGGCGCAGATCACCGCGCTGCAGGCCCAGATCGAGGAATTGCGCAACGCCCCTGAACCAGTTGTCGAGGAAGACACCGCCGCCGCAGAGGCGATCGACGCGCTGACCGCCCAGATCGCGGCGCTGCAAGCCGCCTCGGAAGCCGCACAGCAACGATTTCAGGACGAACTGACGGCGCGGGATCGCAGCCTTGAGCAACTCCGCATGGATCTGGAACTGGCCCAACTCGAGGCCAGCCGACCGCAACCCGCGCCAGTGGGCCCCACGGAAGATGAGCTGCGCGCACGCGAGCAAGAGCGACTGCGCCGCGAGGAAGAAGCCCGGCGCATGGCCGAGCTGGTGCGCCGCGCCGCGGAGGAACGCGCCTTCCAGGAGCGGCGCATCACCTCGCCCACGATCGCTTTTGGCGGTGCCTCCGGAGCGAATGAAACGGCTCTGACTGAACGCACTTTTGGCGAGGTGACAGATTTCGTGCTGAACGGCGCGCTGCCCTCGACCGTGACGCAGGCCGAGGTGATCGCCAATCCCTCCAACACGATTCTACAGGGCACCATGATCCAGGCCGTGATGGAAACCGCCCTCGACAGTTCGCTGCCCGGCCAGACCCGTGCCGTGGTCTCCGAGGATGTCTACAGCGTCGACGGCACGCGCCTCCTGATCCCGCGCGGATCGCGTCTCATCGGGCGTTACCGCGCGGGCGTCGATATCGCGCAGCGCCGCGTCACCATCGCCTGGGATCGGATCATCCTGCCCGCGGGCCAGACCGTGCAGATCAGCTCCTTTGGGGGCGATGAACTGGGCCGCTCCGGTGTCACCGGCTTCGTGGACACGCGCTTTGATGAGCGCTTTGGCTCGGCTGCACTGATTTCCCTGATCTCCGCCGCGCCAAGCGCCGCCGCTGCAAATGTGCAGGACGAAACCGCCGCGGACGTGCTCGAAGACGTGGGCGATGATCTGGCAGATGCCACGGACAGCGTCATTGGCGATTACCTCTCCATCGGCCCCGTCATCTATGTCGACCAGGGCGCCCGCGTCACGGTCATGGTCGACCGCGATCTGGAGATATTCTGAGCCCATGTCACTAAGCTATCTCGAAACCTCGCTCGACCGGATCGACGCCGCCGCTCGCGACGATGTCATCGAGATCTGCATCAACCCTGATGGCAGCTGCTGGGGCGAATTCCAAGGCGATCACTTCATGCGCGCGCTGGACCAGAGGCTGACGGGCGTTCAGGTCAGGGACCTCGGCAACCAGATCGCCTCTTCGGCCAATACAACGATGAGCAAGGACCGCCCCATCGTCTCGGTCTCGATCACCTACAAGGGGCGCCCGATCCGCGCACAGGTCATCACCCCGCCCGCCGTGCTCTCGGCCATGTCGATCAGCCTGCGGTTCTTCTCAAGCCTGCCACTCGAGGGCATTGCGCTCGATTTCCTCTTCGGAAAAGAGCGCAAGCTCGAAGACCTGCGCGTGGAAAAAAAGCGTGCCTTGCGCGCAGTGGTGGCCGCGGGTTTGATCGATGATGCGCTCGCCTTCTGCGTCGAGAACAAACTCAACATGATCGTCTCGGGCGGCACCTCCACCGGCAAGACCGTGGCCGCGCGCAAGATCCTCTCTCACGTACCGGCCGAGGAACGCATCGTCACCATCGAAGAAGCCGCCGAGCTTCTGCCGACCCAACCAAATGCCGTGACCCTCATCGCCAATCGTGACGCGGAATTCCAGACCGCCGATGTGCTTCTCACCGCCACGCTGCGCATGCGCCCCGACCGGATCATCCTGGGCGAGGTGCGCGGCAAGGAGGCCATGACCTTCCTCGAGGCCATCAACACCGGCCATGGCGGCTCCATGACCACGCTGCATGCCGAAACCCCGCAACTCGCCGTGCAGCGTCTCGCAATCGCAGCGCTCAAGACCGAGATCCCCATGACCTATGCCGACATGATCCAATACATCGAGAATTCCATCGACGTGATCATCCAGGCCGGTCGCCATGACGGCCGCCGCGGCATCACCGAATTCTACCTCCCCGGCGCAACTGAGATTGGAACTTCCCCATGAAGACATTTGAATACGATATCCTGTCCTTTCCCATGACTCGTAAGACCAGCCTTGCCGACATGCAGGCCAGCCTGAATGCCAAAGGTGCAGAAGGCTGGGAGGTGGTGTCAATCAGCTCCTCTGAATTCGCCAATGTGGGACACACCGTTTTCCTGAAACGCGAAACCACACCCGCTGGAGCCACGGCATGAGGCAGGCGCAGCACCTCGCCTTGGCCGCGCTGGCCCTAAGCCTGACGCCTACCTTCGCCGTTGCCGAGCGCAACCTGGTGCCAACCCTCGATCGCAGCCTTGACGTCTGTCCGGACCGGCCCGCCGAGCCCGTCTGGATGCAGGAGATCCCCCTGCGCCAAGCCTATCAGCGGGTTCTGGTTCAGGACATCTATCGCGCCCAGAACCTCGAGCGCATCGTCGAGACCGGCAGCTGCGACTGCGAGACGCGGTTCCCGTCCTGGGACGCTGCCGAGGCTGTGTTTCAGGAGAGGTACGCGAGCGACGAACGATGGGAGATGCTGCAAGCTTCGGACTCCTACAACCGCCGCGCCAACGCCGCGCGCCCTGCCGCCAAGGCCATCTGCGACGCCGCGGGCAACTGGTAAGGCAGCCCCGCGATGAGCGTCGTCACCTATTTCGTTGAAACCTCCCAAGCCTATCTCGACACCGCCGCTGAGACCCAGTTTGGTGCGGTTGCGGCAACGGTCGGCACGCTCCTGGTCTTGGGGACAACGCTGGTGGTGATCCTCGTCGGCATCAACATGATCTATCAATATCGGGCCATGGATGGGCACACGGCATTCTGGCTCGCGGTCAAGATCGGGCTCATCGGGATATTCGCGACCAATTGGATGCAGTTCAACGCGTTCTCGTCTGCCATTCTCTATGGGATCGACAGTATAGCGGGCGCGCTCGTGGCCTCCGTCGGCGGCGGCAGCCCGGGGCCTTCTGGAACTTTCGCGGAGGAATTCGACCGGCTGATCGCGGAGCTGGGCGACTATCTGAACGCTGCCGGGTCCGAGCTGAACTGGATGGCTGGCGCCATGCTCGACATCGTCGGTGTTCTTCTGCTCTCGATCCTCGGCGGGCTGGCCGCCTTCATCCTCGTGGCCTCCCGCCTGATGATCGCGCTCCTGATCGGGATCGCCCCGGTGATGATTTTCCTGACCCTCTTCGAGGTGACCAAGGACTATTTCGCGCGCTGGCTGTCGGCGCTGATTTCCTTTGCGCTCTACCCCATTGTCGTCGCAGGCGTGTTCGCAACGATCACAGGCGTCTCCTCAGCGCTCATCGGCGAACTAGGCGACCCCGAAGGGGCCTCAAACATCGGCGCACTAATCCCATTCTTCATGATGGTCCTCATGGCCAAGGGCTTCATCATCGCAACACCCTTCATTGTCCGCGCGATCTCCGGCAACATCATGATGCCTGCCCTCTCCGGAGGCCTCGGTGGCGGATACAGTTTCGCCCGCGCCGCCATGGGAAGCCAGCAAGCCTACAACCGCTATCTGATCGGAGGCGCAAGCGGCGCAGAATACGCAGCCCTCAGGGCGCGGCAGTTCTTTGGCGTGCAGCAGATGCCCGTGAGGCAAGGGATGGGGCAGACGGGTTCCGCAGGAGCCGCAGACTCTGGGTCCAAAATGCTAGCTCAGCTAGAAAGACTGGGACGGCTTGGGCGACGGTGACGGCCCAGAGCGGTCGTTGACGATGTCCTCAAGCGCTGCGGTGCAACTTCACCGGAGCGGCCATTTGCCTCGTCTAGCCAATTCAAAAAAGCCGGTGTTTCCATTAGCTACTCTAAGTGCTGGCCGATATCTTTTAAGACGTCACCGAGATTATCATCCCTGGAGTCATCAGCACAATCAGTCCGCGCTCAGCACCAGTCATTTCGAGATACGCCTGTACCTGTGTTCGGTAGTGTTCGCGCATTTCAGCATCCGGCGCCACGTCGCTCTTCCAGTCCACCACGACGGCAGGACGGCCCTCGGGTGTGAGCGTCAAGGCATCCACGACGCCGACCGTCACCATCTCAGCCCCATCGCTCGCCTGCGCGGCATAGACAGGAAACTCCGCCAAGAGACCTGGTCGCAAGGCCGCGATTTCGGGCAGCGCAAAGGTCCGGACGACAGATCCCGTCAGTTCCTGGGTCGACAACCCCTTGGCCGCATCGGCGACAGGGGATTTACCGAGCGCGTGAATGAGTTGAGCAGCCCTTTCGGCGATGGCGGCCTCAGTCTCATCTATTTCACCAGTCAGAACCTCTTCCATGAGCTTGTGAAGGATGAGGCCGCGCTCGCGTCCCCCTTGGACCGGAGGCTCAGCTTCCATCTTTGTCGCCAGTTCGTCAGCAGTGCCTTTCCAGAGCTTAGCCTCTTCCTCACGCAGCACCTTCCCGGATGCGCTTTCGTCCCGGCTGGGCGCAAGCCACGTAAGTCGTGTTTGTATTCCAGCAATGGCTTCGGCTTCGGCTGCGAATACAGCGCGGGTCTGGACATTACCAACTTCACCACCCGTTTTAGGCACCTCAGCAGGCAGATAGGAGACGTCCAGTTCAGGGAGCTCGGAAAGCAACAGATCGACGATACCAGCCCAGGCCGACCTGGAGGGTTTCGTGTCGAGCCGGGGCAGGACAAGCATTTCACGGGCGCGAGTGGCGGCGACATACCAGAGCCGGACGCGCTCGCGGTCCAGTTCGTCCTTTTCGGCCTGGTACACCGCTTCATGTCCGGCGGGATGAACGCCCATAACAGAGCAATAGAACGTCTCTGTCTCCCGGTCGATGACTGCGCTGTCCGGCGCCTTTGCTGCCGTCATTGTATTGACCGGAATTACAATCGGCCATTCGAGACCTTTGGCAGAATGCATTGTGACGAGTGAGATGGCTTCCTCTTGCGCATCGGGCCGTCCCTCGACGGCCCGCGCCTCGTCAGACCATGCCGCTGTCATCGCTTCGGCGAATGCTCGCAGACCGCGCACTGCATAAGAAGTCGACAGGCTGAGATATAGATCCACATTTGCAAGAGCGCGTTCGGCTTGGCCCCGGTGACGGTTGAGGAGAACCGGACGGACCCTCAATACGTCCACAGCCTGCGAAAGCAGTTCATGCGGTGTCGTCGTGTTTCCACGCCGGTAGAGTGACTGCAGTTTTTCGAACACCTCGCTCAAAAGCGGATGATTGATGAAGGCGGGGTCAACGCCGAGGTGGAGGCGCGGAATTCGATCATGGTTTTCTTCGGAGCGGGGTAGTCCCCAAACTACATCAAGGAGCTCTTCTTCAGTCAGTCCGATCAGAGGCCCACGTAGCAGTGCTCCGAGTGCCAGCGTGTCGCGGCGATCGGCGAGGACTCGAGTTAGTGCGATCAGATCCTGGATTTCTTGCCGTCGGAAAAGGCCTTTTCCGGCCTGGGTCGCCACCGGGATGCCGCGGCGCTCCAACGCTTCTTCATAGCGCCAGAGCTCTGTGCCTGTCGGTGCCAGCAGGGCAATGTCTCCCGGCTGGCAGGGGCGCTCTGCCCCACTGCGGCGGTCGACAATGGGTTTATCTCCGATTAGGCGCGCGCACAAATCGGCGATCGCATCTGCCTCGGCATCACGCTGCTCCTCTGCGCTTGCCTTACCGTTTTCGTCGGCCACAGCGATGTCAATGGCAGCCACACACAGGTCGCCATTGCGATTTTCATGAAACGGATCAAGGGCGGTGAATCCGGGTTGTCCATTGGACGAGAGAACAGCCTCGAAACGCTCGTTCACGAAGGTAAGAATTGAAGCAGAGGACCTGAAGTTAGTGGCGATGGACAAGAGGCTGTCTGGGTTCTGGACATGAAAGGCATTACGAGCCTGCAAGTAAGCGCCGACGTCGGCGCCACGGAATCGGTAGATCGCTTGCTTGGGATCGCCCACCAGGAATAGCGCTCCAGGACGGATCTCGGTTTGGGTCCAGTCCTTGTTGGCGTCGACCGGATCGCCGCATAGCCGCCAGAAGATCTCGGTTTGCAGGGGATCAGTGTCTTGGAACTCATCAACAAGGATATGCACGAAGCGCTTCCCGAGAGCGCGGCGGACGTCGTCATGGTCGCGCAGAAGATCGCGCGCAGAGAAGATCAGATCATCAAAGTCGAGCTGGGCGCTCGCTCGTTTATGATCGCGATAGCGATGCAGAATAGGACGCACCTCATCGATCAGCCTCGACAGAACCTGACTGGATGTCGCCTGAACGGCTGAAGTCCAAGCATCGCAGCAGGCAACGTACAGAGCGTCAGCTGCGTCGTTGAGCCGATCACCATCAGCTTTGGACATGCCAGCTTGCTTTGCCGCGGCAGCCCATTTTCCCTTCTTACGGTACGCGAGAAAGGACCCGGCTCTGGTGGATAGATCCGGGTGTGGACGCGAGGTCAGGATGTGGATTAGGCCGGCAGGAGTCTCGGGATCAGGCCCGGCCGCAAGCGCGGCAGCCATCTCTACCAGCCGCTCTGCGATCACCACCGTTTCGGGCTCCGTCACCTGCTCCCTCCGTAGGAAGGCCGCGAAATCCGCGGTCACCGTCTGGAACGCGGCCAGATGACGATCCAGCGGAGTGACTGACGGCGACGCGAGAGTGCGGCGACGCCGCTGGTTTTCGGCTATTTTCTGGACGAGCCCGACGGCTTCGCGTGGGCTGTGCAAAACTATTTCGGCCAGCACACCGTCCTGATCACCGGACAGGTGTTCACGCAGCCAGCTGTCAACGATCTCGAAAAAGATCAGATCGGCCTGATTGCGATCCATCACGGTGGCGCCGGGATCGATGTCAGCCTCGGCCGGATAGGGCTTGATTAGGCGCTGACAGAAGCCATGGATGGTCGAGCAGGTGATTTCGTCGATCGCGGCGCTTGCGAAGGCAAGATTCTCGTGCTGCACCTTTGACAGCCCGTTGGGCAGCGCTGCTTGCAGTTCGACCGGGATCTTGCCGTCTGAGAGGTCAGTGACAAACTCACGGACACGAGAAAGCAGCTCGCTTGCGGCAAGTTCAGTAAAGGTCACGGCAGCGATCGAGCGTGGTGGAATCCCTTCAGCCAGCATGGCGGCAATGCGTCCAGCCATGATGGCAGTCTTGCCCGAGCCCGCGCCAGCCTCGACAAGGATTGACCTGTCATGGAGGACAATAGCTTGGCGACGGGCCTCATCGTCCTTCAGAATCTTGGGCATATTGGTCATCATTCTGCCTCCCAAATCCGAGCTGCTTCGCCCAGCCGTTCCGTTGCTGCGGTTAGCTTGCGTTTGCTGTAGGTGGCACCAGCGTTAGCCGGCAGAGCGAAGGCAAGGTCATCAAACGCCCCCCCTGTGTCGGGGCCTGGAAGCGCTGCGCCACTTGCAAGGCTTGCCCTTGCCGCTCGAAGATAGCCCGTGATCTCAGTGAGCGCGGCTTCCGGGTCGCTGAGTTGGAGGTCGATCGGCTCGCGAGGGTAGAGAAGCGAAGCGCCGATCTCGACATCTTCGCCCAGAAGCGCCCTGACCGCGAACGCATAGAGGCAGCGCTGAAGCTCGCGCCCCCCATCCAACCCTTTGTCATCTCGTGGCGTACGACCGGTCTTATAGTCGCGGACAAGCGCGCGCTTGCCGTCGCCTGAAAGATCCAGTCGATCGATGTAGCCGGCGATCTTGAACCCTGTATCGGGAATTGTGACGGGCGCGCTTGGGTCCCATGGCAACGCCACTTCGGACTTCGGCTCAGAGCCACCGAAGGGAACTTCGCCGAAAGAGCGAGCATCCGGAAAAAAATCGTCGCCGTAAGTCAGAGCGCTGGCGGCGAGCAAGCACGCGTCATCCAGAGTTCGTCCCCAGATGATTGGCGGCGGCACAGCGCGATCGCTTTCCCAATGCCCTGCGACTGCTTGTGTCGCCAGATCCACAGCAGATTTAATCGTTCCCGCGTCGGCAGATGCAAGCCCCCCCGCGGCCTCCAGGTCGCGCAGGGCGCGATCGAGGATCATGTGAACCAGGTCGCCCACGCCGAGGGCATCGAGCACCAGTGGCTCGGTGCTGCTTTGAGGTTCTCGCCATCCAAAAGCGTAGATCCATACGAAACTAAGCGGGTTGCGCAGCAGGCGTCGAAGCGAACTAGCTGACTGAGTGCGGTCTAGGATCGCCTGAATGAGGGGATGATCCGCTCGAATGAGTCCGTCGTGCGCTGTGAGTTCCGGGCTTTGCCAGTCGCGCCAGCATGCTCGAGCGCTGACAGTTTGCGGGTCGGACGCGAACTCGTGCGGCCGAGCCATTAAACGGTCGGTTTCACTGAAGGAATGCTCCGGCACTGAGTTGCGGCGGAGGTAGATTTCCTCGCCGTGCCCATCGAGCAGCGGGCTGCGCCCCAGCAGTCGTCCGTCGCTGTCGCGTCGGGCGCGCGAAAGGCAGACCTCGCCGTCGGTTGTCGTGAGAATCGTCTCGAAATCCCGCCGGTCGGCAAGGTTCACGGAAAGTGGATCAAGCACATCGGTAGGGATGATATGCTCAGGGATCAGTCGATCTTCCTCGATACCACGCGGCCAGCGCGAGGAGTTCAGCCCAAGCAAACGAACGAAGCGGCGAGGCGACGCCGCGAGCGCGCTTGCTGGCATCCAAGCCACGGAGACGCAGGCTTCCAGTCCATCATCCTGCTTCAAGGTCTCGATCGTTGCATCAATCGTTGCAGCCGATCCCGCAAGCAGCGACTTGCGCCAGATCGCGAGCGCTCGCCCCTTGAGAAAGGCCTCGCCGATTTCCTCCACAGAATCGGACCCCTTCATAAGTAACTCGACCGCAACGCGGAGTTCCGGCGCGTGATCCGTGTCATCAGACCATTGTTCCGGCATCAGCTTTTTCAATAGACGATCCCAGGCAACTGGCGTTGAGAGGGGCGCATCTGTCGGCAGGATGCTCAGCCAGCCTTTGGGCAAGGCTTCGAGGAGACCGGAGTCCCGGCAAAGGGTGGCCAGACGCCTCAAACGTGACTGCGAAAGTCCGCGCACGACAATATCGGCTAGCGCAGCGGCCGTCTGCCCGTCACGCGTTGTGATCGCCCTGACGCCGTGGACGAAGTGCAAGTCGATATTGGAGTCCGCGCGCAGGGCCAGAAAGTGGTCGTCATAGTCAGCGGGCGACGCGGTGGCGATGCCGATCTCCGATGGCAAGACGCCCGAAGCGAGAAGCGACCGCACCCAACGCATGGCCTCGACCGCTTCATGGTAGGCTGTCGCTGCACTCACGGCACCGATGCCTGGCACATCCGCAGGCGCCTGCGAGATGTTGACGCCAGTAGCCTCCAACCACGCAGGAACGCTCCGCGGTCCTGCCGTCCATTGCACTGGCACGTGTGCCGCCAGCGCACCAAGCAGCGGCCGCCAACAGGGCGACAGTTCGGTGAGACCGACGATCTCAATTGGGCCGAGGACGGCGGGCGAATGCTTGATGCGGTCGGTCGCGGCCGCGACAATGTCGACAGGGCGCATCATTCCGGGCGGAAGCTCACGGAGGACGGCTTCTTCAAGGCTTGCAATGGCGTCAATGCGCAGATGTTCAGCCGCACGCGCCGCGGGTTCGATGCCGGCGCGCCAGGCTTTATGGAGCGTGTCGGCAGCGGCGTCGATCATGCCCGGGAGGTCCTTTATGCTCTCCAGCTCGCCCAAAGTGGTCACCGGCAAAGCAGCCTGGACGGCGGCTCGAAGACTTTCTTCATCGATGTGCTGAATGAAGCCGCCCGCTAGCCGGACGGCTAATTGCTCAAAAGACATAACCTGAAGACCGTGGCGGCCCGCGCGGGCCGCTGCAAGGTGGGCTTCCCTCATGGCGTGACGGCCGTGGACAACCAGGGTGGAACGGAGTTGCACTGTCATCTTGATGTCACCTCCTGCCAGAGCCGCCCAGAAAAACGGTTCAGCGCCGTCACTTTGTATGCCGGCACGTTGGCGTCCCGGCCGTACACCTCTGACCGGAGCCATTCGATCTCAGCCGAGGGATCAGCGGTGATCGTCCACCAAACCTTGCCATGCGGGAGTTCCGCCGGACGCCAGCGATAACCGCGTTCTTTCAGTTTCAACCGTTCATCGTAGGGTGCATCTACTGCCCGAATAAGAAATTCGTCCTGCAGAGCCGCGTCCCGGACAGCAGACATCACGCGCTGGCCCGATTGAGGTAGTTCCTGCGCAAGCAGCGCAAGGCAGGCCTCGCAATCGGCCAGGGCCCGGTGTCCATCGTAGAACCAGCCAAACTGCATGCCCAGGTAATCGAGTTTGCCCGCGGAGAAGCCCTCACGCAGCCAGTCGACACTCGTAAGCGTGCACCCCCACGGTTTCTCCGCAAAGCAGGGCCAGTGCTTCTCGACCATGACCCGGTCGAAACTGGCATTGTGCGCAATGATCAGATCGGCATCGGCGACTAGGGCCTCCACGACGGACCCGTTGATCGTCCGACCTGTGACCATTTCAGTGGTCAGCCCGGTGATGAGACTGGCTTCGTCTGAGATCGGGACACTTGGCTCACGAAGGCCCTCGAAGGCTCGATCATGGTCGATCTCGAGAATGCGCCCGGTGTCGAGCTCATAGGTGAACGGCAGCATGGCGAGCTGAATAACTTCATCCGCATCATGCGAGAGACCGGTGGTTTCGACATCTAGGACGAGGGCGTGCTTCACGGGGCCGCCGCGGGAATCGTTCAGCTTTACTGGCAATGCCAGCCGTCGAAGCAGGCGCCAGTCGTTGGTGCGTGCTTGGACGTCCGACTGCACCACATCTTCGGCAGCAATAGAAAAGTGACTGAAATCATTCATGAAAATACCTCGATTCATTTGCCGTGCCCATGCACCGACGGAGCATCCTCGCCAATCGCTCCATTTCCGCGCAGTAACGCTTGAGCGCACCGATGGGTGGTTTGAAGGAAGAAGCGCATCACTTGTTATCCTCAAACATGCGGGCCAGCCGGCCATAACTTTCTTCTGGCAAAAGCTTGAGGATCTTGATCAGCTGGTCATCGCCGCTGCTGAGGACGCCCTTCCGGAACACATCCCGGATGGCCTCGCCTTCCTGGACTTCCTCCTCATCGAGATCCATGCCACGGATGATGGCCCCCACGCGCAGCGCATCATTGAGAGAGATTTCGAAGTCGTGTCCAAACCCCTCACCACATGACTGGCAATCTTTTGCGCTTAGGGGATTAAGAGCCCCACATTCACCGCACGTTTTCATGCGCGACGGGCGAACCGGAAACTCTGAATCGCACACATGGCACGATGTGGCGTCCTTCGGGCATTCCGCGCCGCAGTCCGGGCACACCTTGGTGTCTGGTGTGTCTGAGGGGCGCTGTTTTGCCGGCGACATCTCTGCCTCAACCCGACGGGCGTATTCCTCGAAGACTCGATGCGTCGGCATGACAACGTAGGCGCGGGAATCGTCTTGCGGTCCAAAGTTCCGAACAACGCGCCCCATGGCCTGGCGGAAAGAGAGCTCCGTTTGAGCGTTTGGAAGATAGGCCATAATGCGAAGTCGCTGAATATCGACCCCTTCTGAGACCATAGCGACCGACACCAACCAACGTTTCTTGCTGTTGCGAAACGCTGCAATCTTGCCATCCGGGTTTGTGACCCGGTTGTGAACTACCACAGGCTTTTCGCCATCGAGCAGTTCGAGAAGCTCGGCCATGTATTCCGCGACCAGAATATTCGGGGCGATGACGAGACCGCCGGCCTCTGGCATCCGCAGCCGGAGATCGTTCAACTTGTCGATGCACCACTGTAGCAGGTTCGCCTGGTACGAAACCGGATCTGCTACGCCTGATGGCAGGTACTTGGGCGTACAGGCAAGTTTGTAATAATCCAGCGCTTGCCGGAGACCCTTGATGCGCTTCAGACCGTCGGAGAATTGCGTCTCCTCTGTTCCTGAAACACTGATGTTTTCGCCATCCTCCAGCGTAACGGAAAACTTTCCCTCATGGCGGTGGAACGTGATTGGCCGACAGTATCCAAGGTCAACCGCCTCACCATAGGTGAGCGTGTAAGATCCACCTTCCGGATGATCGATTTGTCCCTGATCGTCATAGGCCAGCCAGACAGACTCCTTGCCGTCCGAGCGGATCGGTGTTCCCGTCAGGATCAGAGCGAACGTCGCATCGGCAAACGCCCCGTTTGCGCCATCGCCCCAGGCTGCCTCAACGGCGGCATGGTGATGCTCGTCACAGATGACGAGCGTCCGATCTTTGCGACAAACTGCCTGCAGGCCATCCAGCGAGCCCTGCACAGCAGACCATGTTGCGCACAGATCAGCACCGTATTCTTCCGGCTCCTCATCGGCACCAGTGATTTTGAGCATAGAGCGCCCTGTTACAAACTTAAATTCGTCACCCCACTGGTTCACAACGGTTTTTCGTGGCGCGATAACGATGACTCGGTCGATCATATCCGCATCGAGAAGACGCTGGGCAATGACAGACGCGCATATGGTCTTGCCCGCTCCGGGCGCAGCATTGATAAGGAAATGGCGGTCATCGCCGGCTTGAAGCCAATCCATGGCTTTGTTGGCGCAGGCAGCCTGCCAGGGTCTCAGATTAATAGTCGTCATTGCTTGCGCCTTTCTTCAAATTGCACGTCGCACAGAGCGCCTGCCCGTTTTCCAATGTCGTCGGTCCACCCCTCGAATGCGCGCGCACGTGATCCGCGTGGAAGCCCGCATCCAGCACCGCTCCGCAGTTCTTGCAGAGGCTGCCGGCGAGCATCCGCAGGATGCGCCTTTGTCGAGGTGTGAACGCCCGTCTCATTTCTTGATCCAGTACTCGGTCAGCTGGATCTCCTTGTATGGGAGATCTTCGGGTACCTTGCAGACCGCGTATTCGTTGATCCGACGAATAACGTTCGCCATTGGCACTTCTCGTGACTCAATCAAAAATCGATCTTTCTTTATGCGTGTGAATTCCGCATTCGGATTTCGCACACCAAAGAGCAGAATGGCCTCCAAAAGTGTGACAGGGTTGCCCTCGAGCATATGCTCTCGCAGGGCGGATGCTGCTTTGTACTCAGCCATAAACTTCCTCCAAAATCATATCTTCCTGACTGCCAAGTAGCAGTTCGTTCAAACCATTTCTTCCACCACGGCCCGCAAGCGGATCTGCCATCAAGCCAGTTTCCGTTTCGAGTATCCGGCCTTGGAATTTATCGAACGCTGTACAGAGATCGTAAGAATAGTATCCCTGATGGCGCCGTTGGTCGGGATGCCCGTCAGTCACGTACTCCCGCTTCGACAACTCGATCAGCTTCTGGGCTGCCCCGAGCAGCTCTTCGGTCGACACAACACCCTCAGGCAGCTGCTGCGACAGCTCACCAAAGATCGCCGAAAGAAGGGACACGCCCCGAAGCTTTTGCTTGGCCTTCATATCTCTTCTCCCTTATTGTCGATCCACGTCAAACCCGCTCAATGAACGGTTGCGCCGAGCGGCACACACGCCGGCCCTTCGCCCTCTTCTTCGGCGCTACCTTCAAAACGCAGGCGCGCTTGCTCAGAGATCGCGCCGAGCAGCACCGGGAAGACCCGCATGGGGTCGCCACAAACCTGCAGCCCCATGTCGGCTGCCACAGAGGTCAGCGCGAAGGCGATCATCGAGGGATCGATACCCTCGTCGAGAAGCGCCTTTGTGAGCGCACTCACTTTGGCGGTGACTCCCTCCAGTTCATCTTTTTCTCGCTGCGCCATCTTCTGACATCCCCAAAATTTGCGGCCATCGCCGCTGCTGACCCTGAGATAAGAAAGCTTGCGCATAATTACAAGATATTTTTTGTGATTTGCCACAAATTTTTTTATGTACACGAACGGAACATCGCGCGGAGATAGTCATAAATATCTGTTTTTGTGTATTTTAATGCCCAAAATGGCGTGCAAAACCCTCCACCAAGAAAAACACAAAAGGTCTTGCGTGAACGTAAGATTTCTTCTATTTGGGTCTTCATGAAGATTCTGATGGCATGGATAGGCACGCAGGACCTCGACGCCCCCACCCACCCTGAGGGGCAAACGGGCCCGATCTGCAGTGCGGTAGAAGCGCGGCGCTTTGATCGCCTGGTTCTTATTGCGAACCAGGACAGCGCGAAGGTTGCGGCTTACACGGACTGGCTCCACCAGCGGGCTTCGGCGGAAGTCTTCGTCGAGAGCGTCCAGCTAAAAGACCCAACCGATATCGACGCGATCCACGGGATTGCAGTAGATGTCGTGGAGGGCTGCCGGCGGGCCGCCGCCCCTGACATTCCTGAACTCACTTTTCATTTGAGCCCGGGAACCTGGGCCATGGCGCTTGTTTGGGCCATATTGGGGGCAACGCGCTTTCCGGCTGAGTTGCTGCAGTCGTCCAGGGAAGGCGGCGTCCAAACGATAGAGATTCCGTTTGATGTCTCTGCCGAGCTCCTCCCAAAGATCATGGAGTCGGCGGATGCCAAGCTCACCAGGCTCAGCGGCGGTCTGGATGTCAAAACGTTCGGCGATCTGATCTTCAGGAGCCCCGCCATGGAGCGCATGGCAAGCAAGGCGACAAAAGCCGCCATGCGCAACGTGCCCATTCTGATTGAGGGAGAAGCCGGCACCGAGAAAGAGGTTTTGGCGCGCGCCATCCATGGATATGGCCCGCGGCGCGAACAGCCTTTCGTTTCGTTGAACTGCGGTGCCCTCAAGCCCGAACAGATCGACGCCCAGATATTTGGCTCAGGCGACCCGGGCTCCAACGGCACCGGCGCGCTCGCACAGGCGGCAGGTGGCACCCTCTATCTCGATGAGGTCGAGCTTCTTCCGCCTCAAGCACAGGTCCGCTTGCAGATTCTTCTCGATGAGATGGTCGGCGACGATATCACGACTTCCAAAAACGGAAATGCGGATGTGCGGATCATTGCTGCAACAAGAAAGCAGCTGATTAACGCTGTGGCCGCCGGCGACTTTCGCGAGGAACTCTTCTTCGGTCTGGCTGTGCTGGTTCTGAAGATCCCCCCTCTTCGAGAACGCATGGGAGATCTGGGTCCGCTCATCGAGATGCTTCTCGAACGCATCAATGAGCAAAGCGTAGACGAGCCCGGCTTTGTGAAGAAGACGCTTTCTCCTGGAGCAAAAAATGTGCTTCTTCAGCGCCCTTGGCCCGGCAATCTCCGTGAGCTTGAAAACTCGCTGCGGCGGGCCGCGATCTGGAGCGAGGGCTCCCAGATCACAGAAAACGATGTCTGGGATGCCGTCTTTACCGCACCAATGCCGGCCGCGCCACAGAACAGCATTCTCGATAAGCCAATCGACGAGGGTGTAAATCTCCAGGAAATCCTGGCTGAAGTTGCCCGACACTACATTACGCGCGCAATCGCGCAGGCCGAGGGGAACAAGACAAACGCTGCAAAATTGATTGGGCTACCGAGCTATCAGACGCTGACAAACTGGATGACGAAATATGGCGTATCCTAGGTTTGTAGATACATCAGCCGACCACGGCCGCCTGAGGCTCGCCTCGGCACGACCCTTTAATTCCGATAGGGGGCGACCATGAAGTCGCGCAACTTCGAATTCCTCCGCCCGGAGTGGCAGGAGCTGGCGGAACTCGGCGCACTCGCCGAGGCTTACGCCTATGCTGACCCCGCAAGTGCGCTGGTGAAGCTCAGGCTCTTTGCAGAAAACCTCACCAAAGACATTTATCGCGACCTGCGCCTTCCCAAGCCGGATCAGGCAACGTTCATAGACCTGCTTCGAAACGAGTCTTTTTCAGCGATAGTGCCGAAGGTGGTGCTCGATAAGCTGCATGCGCTTCGCATTCACGGAAACAAGGCGGCACATGGTGACCCGGCGAGTACAAAGAACGCTCTTTGGCTGATCAAAGAAGCATTCGATCTCTCTCGCTGGATTTTCGTCCAGGCACGCAAGGGCACGTCGGATGAGCTGCCGAAGTTTTCTGAGATCCCGCAGTCGGCCGGAGACGACACGAAAGGCAAGCTGAAGCGCGAAAAGCGCGAGCTGCTCGAAAAGCTGGCGGGCCAGGAAGCTCAAATGGAGAAGCTTCTTCAGGAGCTTGAGGAAGCCCGTCAAACGGCTACTGCCGCTCAGAAGAAAGCTTCTGAGATCGCGGCCCTAGCGTCGTCCGCTGCGGAAACGGCAAACCTGCTGAAGTTCGACGAAGCAACCACGCGGGCCCGCATTATCGATAGCCTGATCGCATCAGCTGGCTGGAATGTCGCCAATGGAGAGGTCAGCACAAGCGAAGTCGGCAAAGAGGTCCAGGCACCGTCCCAGCCGACGGCGACCGGCATAGGATATGCCGACTATGTGCTTTGGGATGATGACGGCAGCCCGCTGGCGGTTGTTGAAGCGAAGAAGACATCGGTTGATCCTGAAACGGGTCGGCAGCAGGCAAAATTGTATGCGGATGGCCTGGAGAAGGTTCATGGACAACGTCCTGTGATCTTCTACACGAATGGTTACGACATCTGGATGTGGGACGACGCCGGAGGCTACCCACCCAGGAAGGTCTTCGGATACTATTCCAAGGACAGTCTTCAGTATCTCGTGAAGTTCCAGCGCAAGAGCCGGAAGGCACTCGATACGATCGAGCCGCGCTCAGACATCGTCAATCGCCTCTACCAGATTGAAGCAATCAAGCGCGTTTCAGAGCGGTTCACCGGGAACCACCGCAAATCGCTTGTCGTGCAGGCCACTGGCACCGGGAAAACGCGTGTTGCCATCGCCCTGACCGAACTCCTGATCCGGGCGGGATGGGTTAAACGCGTACTTTTCCTTTGCGACCGCCGAGAGCTCAGGAAGCAAGCAAAGAACGCCTTCGGGGATTTCCTTGCCTCTGAACCAATCAGGGTTGTCAGTGGGCGTATCGACAGCACTGCAAAGGAACGCATCTTCATCGGAACCTACCCGGCGATGAAGAAGGTGTTTCAGTCGTTTGATGTGGGATACTTCGATCTCATCATTGCCGATGAATCTCATCGAAGCATTTACAACGTCTACGGCGACATCTTCACGTACTTTGACAGCCTTCAGATAGGCCTGACTGCAACCCCGGTTGATTTCGTGACGCGGAGCACCTTCGATCTGTTCCAATGCGAAGGGCAGCTCCCGACCGCAAACTACGATCTTGAAGAAGCTGTGCGCGATGGGTTTCTGACGCCCTTTGAAGTGTTCGAGCACACGACCCAGTTCATGCGCGAAGGGATCACGCTCGACACGCTGACGGCCGAGCAGATCAAGGAGCTCGAAGATCAGGGCGAAGATCCGTCCCAGTATGATTTCGCTGCCGCCCAGATCGACAACGTCATTTACAATAAGGACACCAACCGGGCGATCCTGCGGAACCTTATGGAAAACGGGTTGAGGGATGCGACGGGACAGACCCCTGGGAAGAGCATAATCTTCGCCCGCAATCATCAGCACGCGGTCCTTCTCCGTCAGCTCTTCGACGAGATGTACCCGCAATATGGCGGCCGCTTCTGCCAGGTCATCGACAACTATGATCCTCGTGCCGAGCAGTTGATTGATGACTTCAAGGGCAACGATGACGGCAAGAACGACGAGCTCACGATCGCGATCTCCGTCGACATGCTCGATACAGGGATCGATATCCCCGAGATTCTCAATCTTGTGTTTGCAAAACCCGTCAAGTCGCCAGTCAAATTCTGGCAGATGATCGGGCGCGGCACGCGGCTCTGCGAAGACCTGTTTGGGCCCGGGGAACACAAGAGCGTGTTCCGGATCTTTGACCATTGGGGGAACTTCGAACGCTTTGAGACGGGCTATCGTCCAGCGGAACCAACTCAGTCCAAGTCGCTAATGCAGCTCGTCTTTGAAGAACGGATCAACCTTGCTGAACTGGCGCTTCAGAAAAGCGAAATTGCCGCCTTCGAAGCGATCATTGAATTGATCGGCAAGGACATCAACGACCTGCCGGAAGAGTCTGTCGCTGTCCGCGAGAAGTGGCGCGAGAAGCGATCACTGGGGGCACCAGAAACGCTGAAGGCCTTTGCGCCGGCGACGGTCGTTGCCCTGCGTCAGGTGATCGCGCCGCTCATGCAGTGGCGGAACATCCGTGGGCACGGCGACGCCTATGCGCTCGACCTCCTCATCGCCCGAATCCAAATTGCCGTTCTGCGCCAATCAAACACTGTCGGTGATCTGAAAATCGACATGCTTGAACGACTCAATGCGCTTCAGATGCATCTGAACCCCGTCCGGGAGAAGGCCGACGTCATCAAGACAGTCAAATCGGATGCCTTCTGGGACGATCTCACCGTCGAGAAACTCGAGGGGGTCAGAGTGCCACTTCGCGAAATCATGCGGTATCGGGAACGCACGACGGGCCCCGCAGTGCCGCCAAAGATCATCGATGTCACTGAAACCAAGTCCGAGGTCCAATCGGCCCGCCGCAAGGTCAGTCTCGATGCGGTCAACATGAAGGCCTACCGTCACGTCGTTGAAGAAGAGCTGCGTAAGCATTTTGGCGAGAATCCGACGCTTCAGAAGATCAGCAGGGGCGAGCCCGTAGCTGAGGCGGATATCGAGAAGCTTGTCTCGCTGATCCTGGCCCAGACCCCTGGCGTCAATCGGGAAATTCTGGAGGAGTTCTTCTCTGAGACAGCAGCTCCGCTGGATTTCGTGATCCGGTCGATCATCGGTCTTGATCCCGAAGCCGTCGAAGCGAAGTTCGCGGATTTCGCACGAACCCACCCGAGCCTGAAAGCCAAGCAGACGCGGTTCCTCGGCCTCCTGAAAAACCACATCGCACGCTATGGCTCTATTACCCGTGCGAAGCTTTATGAAGACCCATTTACGGTTGTCGATGCCGACGGGCCCGATGGGGTGTTCGAAAATGAAAAAGACGTCGACGAACTCATGGAGATCATCGACCAGTTTGCGCCGCCAGCGACAGTGAGCGGCGACGAACAAGAAGCCTCTGAAAGGACGAAAGACCAATGATTACAGGCGCCCTCAAACGCGATATCGACGCGCTCTGGACGGAATTCTGGCAGGGCGGGATCACGAACCCGTTGACGGTGATCGAGCAGGTCACGTTTCTGATGTTCGCACGGCTTCTCGATATCAACGAGACTCGTGATGAAAACCGACTGAAGCGAGCAGGTAAACGGGACAATCCTCCGCGTTTCAAAGAGGACGACCAGCATTTGCGCTGGTCTCACTTCCGGCACCTCGGCGCTGATGAAATGCTTCCGCTGATACGTGACGAGGTCTTCCCGCACTTCAGAAAGTCCTCCACCAGTGGCTCGGCCTTTGCAGAGTTCATGAAAGACGCCCAGCTGATGATCCAGAAGCCAAGCCTTCTGGTGAAAGCGGTCAATATGATCGACAAGCTGCCGCTGACCGAGGGTGACACCAAGGGCGACCTTTACGAATACCTGCTCAGCAAACTTACCACTGCTGGCATCAACGGGCAGTTCCGCACGCCGCGCCATATCATCAAGTTGATGATCGAACTGCTCGCCCCACAGCCGAACGAGATTATCGGTGACCCTTCTGCCGGAACCGGCGGCTTTCTCGTCGAGACAATGCAATACCTGATGAAAGAGCACACGTCAGAGGAAGGCATCGACGAGGTCACAGACCCTGAAACCGACAAAACCGAAAAGATCTACACGGGTGATCTGTTGGAAGATCACCGCGAGCACATCCGCAGCAAGATGTTCCACGGGTTTGACTTCGACGCGACCATGCTGCGGATCGCAGCGATGAACCTGATGCTGCACGGCGTGGATGACCCGGACATCCACTATCAGGATACGCTGAGCACCAGTTTCAGCGAAAAGTATCCGCAATCGGCCAGCGATGGCTTTGATGTCATTCTTGCCAATCCCCCGTTCAAGGGAACCCTTGATTTTGAGGATGTGCATCCGGGCCTGCTCCGCAAGGTAAAGACCAAGAAGACAGAACTGCTCTTCCTCGTCCTCATTCTGCGGATGCTCAAGGACAACTCTGGACGATCAGCAACCATCGTACCGGATGGCGTTCTTTTCGGATCGTCGACAGCGCATGTCGCGCTGCGTCGCATGTTGATAGACGACAATCAGCTTGAGGCGGTCATCTCGCTGCCAAGTGGCGTGTTCAAGCCTTATGCCGGTGTCTCAACAGGAATCCTTGTGTTCCGCAAAGGCGGGCGGACCGATGACGTCTTCTTCTACGATGTCGAAGCTGACGGATTTTCTCTCGACGACAAGCGGGACCCGATCAAAGACGACGATCTGCCGGGCTGCTTGGAGGCCTGGAAGAAGCGCGATCCGCAGAAGGATACGGATCGAACCCAAAAGGCGTTCTTCGTGCCAGCCGAAGAAATCCGACAGTCGAACTATGACCTGTCGCTGAGCAAATACCAAGAGCGGGTCTACGAAGAGGAGGCCTACGATCCGCCTTCGGAAATCCTAGCGCGCATGAAGGACCTGCATGAAGAGATAGCCGCTGACCTTGACGAGCTCGAAGGACTGCTCGGATGAATGTCGGCACCATTTCACTTGGCGCTGTTGCAGAAGTCTCGGCTGGGCAACCAGCGCCGAAAGCACACGAATTTGCAGACGAAGGGCTTCCGTTCGTTCGAGCAGGCAGCCTCGAACGCTTGCTGAACGGCGCATCCGAGAACAGCTTAGAAAAGATCTCTGAATCTACGGCGTCACGGATGAGGCTCAGATTGTATCCTAAGGATACTGTTCTGTTTGCTAAGAGCGGCATGTCAGCGAAGCTAGGGCGCGTCTATCGGTTGAAGGGTCCCGCATATGTCGTGAGCCACTTGGCTGCGCTAACGCCAACAGGACGCTATGACCCAAACTATTTGACTTACTGGCTTCGAGCGAACCCGCCCTCTCGGCTAATTAAGGATGACGCATATCCTTCGATCCGCACCTCCGAGATCGCAGAAATGGAGGTGCCAGCGCTCGACGTGAACGAACAACGCCGTATCGCGACGATCCTTGACAAGGCCGACGCCATCCGCCGCAAACGCGAGCAGGCCCTCGACCTGGCGGATGAGTTTCTGAAGTCGGTGTTTCTGGAGATGTTCGGGGATCCACTTCGTCCGAAACAAGGGTTGGATGTCAGCAATATAGGCACGGAATGCAATCTATACGCCGGAAACAGCCTTCCAAAATACAAGGAGTTTACCAATCAAGAAGGGGGTATGCTCCTAATCAAAGTCTCGGACATGAACGCATCGGAGAATACCACCGAGATAAAAACTGCCAAGCTTTGGGCCGAAGATGATGGCAAGATTCGCCAATCCATAATAGCTCCCCCTGGTGCGATTGTGTTCCCTAAGAGAGGCGGGGCAATCTCGACCAATAAGAAGCGGGTCCTGGCACGACCTGCAGTTCTTGATCCAAACTTGATGGGGGTTTCTGCCAAGCCAAACTCTCGGGTTTCGTCAGAGTATCTTCGCGCATGGTTTGGCTTCATTGATCTGGTCACAATTTCCAGTGGTAGCGCCGTACCTCAACTTAATAAAAAGGACGTTGACCCACTACCAATTGCCGTTCCTTCGCAGGATGAGCTTGCGACATATTCAAAAGTATCAAAGAAAAATTCGGAAGTTCTTGCGCGGATGACCTCCGCTCTGCGAGAGGCGGAAAACGCATTCTCTGCACTTTCCCAACGTGCCTTTCGTGGCGAGCTGTAGGAATTCAAAATGCGCTTAAGCCACATCGAAATAGAAAACTTCAAAGGGATCGGCACAAAGCAGAGCATCGATCTCGCGCCGATCACGCTTCTTTTCGGCCCCAATAGCGCGGGCAAGAGCACGATCCTGCAGGCGCTGCACTACCTGCGCGAGATCCTCGAACGCAACAACCCCGACCCCGACCAGACCATCGCCGGCGGCCTGACTGACCTCGGCGGCTTCGCCACGCTTGTCCACAACCACGACCTCTCCCGCCCAATCCGCATCAAGATCCGGATCGACATGAGCGAGGATCTGAGTAGTGATCGACTTCCTTTGAACTCAGGAAGCCGTCTTGGCGACTCTGATTTTGAAAGGTTGGGCATCCGCTACATCGTCGGCGAAAATACGGAATTGCGGGATTATGCCGTTGTGCAGGAAATCGGACTGGGAATCGAGGTCCGATGGAGCAATCTGATCGATGCGCCATTCATCTCACGTTTGACTGCAGAAATGGACGGCAAGACGGTTGCTGAAATCCTCTCACCTGCGCAGCGAGGGCGCGCCCGACTGTGCAACTTCGCGTTTGATCACCCTCTTTTGTCAGAAATCACGGAGCCACAAGCCGATCTCGAGCTTGCTGAGCAAATGCAGGACGAGGCTACGGAATTGGAGATCGAGGAAAGTTCTCCTCTTCAACAAGAGATTTCCGATCTGTCCAGGCTGGTGGCGTCGATCAATCAATCCGACAAGGACGAGTGGGAGCGTGCATCACGTCTGAGAGGTGCCCTTAAAAAGCAGCTGGAAACTCAGTTGGAAAATGTGAACAAAGCACCGCGGTCGAGCTTGAACGAGGTTGAAAATATTGATGGACAGGACTCAATTTATGCTGTTGCAGTTGAAACGCCATTGGGCGCACTTCCTGATCTGGATAAGCCACTTGCACCTGACTTACGTGACATAGACCCCAGCGATATCGAGGAGGCGAGCGCATCTCTGCCGCGGCACCTTCAGATGCCTGGGGCAGGAAAGTCCAGACAGGCGATTGCTCAGGAGGCTGCTCGGAGGGATGCCCTTGCGGGGCTTTTGGACGAATTGATACTCGGGCCTGCGCGCATTGCCCGAGACTACTTAAAATCGGTCACATATATTGGCCCGTTGCGCGAAATTCCAAGCAGAGGTTATCGACCGCGCCTTTCACCTGACGAATCCAGGTGGGCTCAAGGCCTTGCCGCGTGGGATGTACTTTACACCCAACCTGGGGAGGAGCTGCTAGACAGTGTCAATGAGTGGATGTCGTCGGAAGAGCGGCTTCGAACTGGCTATGTTTTGGTTAAATCTAGTTACAAGCAGATATCGACGGCCGAAGGCCTTCATCAATTGTTCAAGCGTGGAATTAACGAAGACGACCTAGGCGACTTGCAGGAGCTCTATGAAGCCATTCCAACCAAATCTGAAATCGGCTTAATGGATCTGGCGCGAGGTATTCCTGTCGCCCCCAGCGATGTAGGGGTCGGAATCTCACAGATGGTGCCGGTAGTGGTTGCCTGCTTGATGGAACCCGACGGGCTTGTAGCGATCGAGCAGCCTGAACTTCACATCCATCCTGCAATCCAAGTCGGACTAGGCGACCTATTTATTTCGGCGACAAGTACATACCGGCCAGCCACGGGCCCCGAGCGTTCGCTCCTAGTGGAAACGCATAGCGAGCACATCATGCTGCGTCTTCTCAGAAGAGTTAGAGAGCAGAGTGAAAATGAATTGCCACCGGGCATACTGGGCTTAACACCCAATGATCTGTCAGTCGTCTATGTTGAGGCGACAGAACAAGGGCCGGTTTTCAAAAAACTTAGGGTAAGCGAGGACGGAGATTTCGTCGATAACTGGCCTAAGGGCTTTTTCGAAGAGCGCGCCGAGGAGCTCTTCTAATGCACTATGAATATGCGGTTGAACCTCAGGCCATTGGCTCGAGCTGGGAGAATTTTAGGTATCTCATTGAAAAATTTGGCTTCGACAAGGGCCGGCTAATCTCACAATTTCCTAAGAGCTGGTTTCGTGAAGTGTACGAAGCAGCGGACACTCTATCGCCAATGCAAAGGAAGAGGGTCGAGGAAGCGCTCAACCATGCAAAGAAAAACAAAGTTGTTCGAAGCGGCCGATCATACGACCCAACAATCGGATCGTGGCTGGAAAACGCTCTTGCCGAACATAAGCGGCAACCTTTCCATGCAATTATCGCCAGCGAAGCTCCGAAAGGTGAAGCTTCTGCTCTCTCTATGGATACTCTGGATGAGAGCGCACCACTGATGAAGGTTCCTCATGAAGAGAACATTGTCCGGGATATTGGGTCCATGGCCACCGCGCTGAGAGGACTGCTTCATTTTGGGTCTAGACTGGTTTTCGTTGACGCGTATTTCGATCCCTTCAACACTCGGCAGAAGAAACTATTTCGCGAGCTATTTCGGATTGTAGGTGAGCTTAATCCACGTGCCATTTGTGAGATACATTACCGAAACGACACGAAGAAGGGCCTTTCAAACGATATCCTCAAACGCGAAGCAGCCGTCCTTTCGAAGGATATTATCCCTCCCGGTATGAGGATTACTTTCTTTTGTTGGTGCGAAAAAGATGCCGGCGAAGATTTTCATGCAAGGTACCTGCTTACAGAAAAAGGTGGCATCCGAGTTGATGCAGGTTTTGAACCCATCGGCAGCCATGAAACATCAGATTTTTCGCTTATGGATTACGAACTGGTTCACCGGCGTTTAGCGGCGATTTCGCGAGACAGCGATGTTTACAAGCTGGTTGGCCCTGTAATTTGCATCAGTTCTGATGGATCGGTTGAAAGGCTGTAGATATTTTTGGGATCCATGATCTTTGCATCGGCCCGCAGATCACAGGCAATGTGATACTTGTAACAAACCCGCACCGTCCCAACCCACGAGCGGTGCCAACGTTATGTCGGGTATCAAAACCTCTGCGTCGGGAGGTGGGACAGGGATGTTCCAGTCGCCCCGCACCATGCGCGTCTCAGGGGTCCAGCGGCGAAAGACGAGCGGGACCGCCTTCTGTTCCACGATCGGCAGGCAGGCCGTGACACCCGCTGTGTGCAACTCAGCCACCTTATCGAGCAACCAGCTTTTCACCACCGTCCTCTCGCAGCATCGCTTCCATTTCGTTCAAGCCATCGACGGCGGAGCGCATCTGCTCCTCATCAACTACGCTCGCAGCCTCGGCATCCGCAACCTGGCTCCCAAAATCCATCTCCATCTGGCGCTGTTCCTCGGCGATGACGGCTTGAACGACGGGCGCGGTTTTCTTTGCGACGATGGCGGTTTGCCCTGAAGATTGGCCGCTGCCCGCAACGTGGCTTGCGCTCTCCACAACCGCATCAGTTTCAGGTCCACCTGGTCCGTTCGCTGGCGGAGTCATCGGCATGGCGCGCAGACTCAGCGGCAGCGAACCCTGCGCCCCCCCTCCCCCCGGCTTCGGAAACGGCAACGCGCCCGTCTGCGCCGCATGGATCGCCTTGAACAGCCGGTCATCAAAATATTGGATCCGCTTTGCGCGGACCGGCATTTGCGCGTCGATGACCATGACGATCTCGTCGAGTGGCAGGCGGCGCGCCTCATCTTCGGGCAGCAGAGAGCTCTCTTCGGTCCGCGTGGATTGGCTGCGGCCCTCGAAGGGGTTCTTGCCGATGGATTGGGAGCGCGTGACGACCGTCTTCGTGGTCTTGCCGACCGCCTTGCTCAGCTCCTCTACGGTCTTTTCATCAGAGGGCGTCAGGTAGAGCTTCACGCCGGCGTTGCCCTGCAGCGCGCGGCGGGTGTTCTCGCCATAGATCTCATCGAGAGCGGGGATGGTCTGGGTGACCACGGCCAGATGGCCGCGATAGGTCCGCAGGGTCTCGATGCTCTCGACCACGATGGGCATCTTGCCGAGGCGGTTGAACTCGTCGAGCATGATCATCACGGGCCAAGGCTCATCCGGTCCGGGGTCCTTTTCCTGCATGGCGGAGAGGAGATCGGAGAAGAAGAGGCGGATCAGCGGCGCGAGGGGTTTCACCATCAGCGGCTGGACCACGAGATAGACCGAAAAGGGCTTCTTGCGGATCGTCCGGAAATCAAAGTCCGACACCGCCGTCGCCTCATCGATGGCTGGGTTCTGCCATTGATCGAGCCCTGAGGTCATCAGGAGCGAGACGTAAGAGGTCAGCGTGTCATTGTTGGTCGAGGCCAGCCGCGTGAAGATCAACTTGGCGGCCCTGTTATCCACCTCGTGGCCGCGCGCGAAGTACTCCTTCTGCTTGTTCCCGCCCGAGGCCGCGATGCGGTAGATTTCGCCCAAGGTGGGGCGCTTGCGCTGGAAGGCCAAGAGCCCTGCCGCCACGAAGAGATCGATCCCGCCCTTGAGGAGGCCCTGCACCCGGTCATTGTCGCTTTGCAGGAAGAGCGTCGCCAGGAGCTGCAATTCCATCTGCTGGCGCGCGGGATCTTTCAGTTGATAGATGCGCAAGAGCGGGTTGTAGCGATGCGTGCGCTTGCCCTCCCAATCGGTGGGGGCAAAGCGATAGACCTTGTCGCCTTGGGCTGCTCGGTGCCGGGCCGTGGCCTCGAAACACTCGCCCTTCACATCGAGCGTCACGGCGGAGCCTTGCCAGGTCAGCAGGTTCGGAATGACAAAGCCCGTAGTCTTGCCGCGGCCCGTGGGCGCCACGATCAGCGCATGGGGGAAAACCTTCGAGCAAATGTATTTCGCGCGGGATTTTGGAGAGCCGAGTTTGCCGAGGATGAAGCCAGTCCCGGGTGCGCCGAAGAACCCGTTGGCCTTCATCTCCCGCGCGGTCTGCCAATGGGTCTGACCAAAACGTGTGAGGGCCGATCCCGAGAGGGCGAGGCTCAGCATCATGCCGGCAGCGGCGAAGCTGCCGATGACCAGGTGGATGAGTTGGGCATCCTCCGGGCGGCGATCGAGGATCGCTATGTAGTTCTGTGCGATATAGGCAAAGTCGATCTCGGCGCCGAAGCCGAGATCCTGGTAGGTCAGCACCGCCGAGGCGATGGTATAGCCCATGGCCCCGGTCACCAGCGTTACCAGGAAGACACCCGTGGCGATCCGGACTTTGCCCATGGACGCGCTCAATGGACCTGACCCCGCTCCGTCTCGCCATCCACGTCTGTCGCGCGGTGTTTTTCGTACTCGGCGTCGGCGAGTTCATCCACCACCTGGCGCAAGGCGTCCGTGTTGGCCGTCGCGGCATCCGATTGCAGGTAGACCTTGGCGACATAGAGCCGGTCGAGACGGTCCTCGAGAACCTGTTCCAGCGCATCGGCATCGCCGGATGCGAGCCGGTCGAGTTGGCGGTCATCAAGCACCCGCGCGATCTCGCCGCGGAAAGCGTCCCGCTCCGCGTCGGTCTCGAAGGGTGCGGACAACTCCCCCGCCCGTTCATGGTCCAGGACACGCGCAATCTCGTCTGCAAGGCGGTCGGCACGGTCAAACTGCGGTGCAGTTTGAACGCGGGTTGCGAGAGCTTCTTCTCGGGTGCCAACCCCAAGCCCCTCGCGCAACTCGGTTTCGCGGCGGACCTGATTGATGGCCTCCGTGTCCCGTATCTCCACGACGGCCGCATAGGTCGCACCGAGCCCACGGGCGAGGTGCGACGGCATGTCCGGATAGCGCGCGCGCAAGTCATCCGTGACAGCATCCGCAACGGACGTGCGTAGGTCGCGTGCCTCCATGATCCGGTCGACCTCGCGGGTGATCTCGCTGGCGCGGGCCGCATCTGTGACGGTCTCCCTGTAGGGCTCAGACCGGTCGATAACATCGCCCGGGCGTGCGAGCAGATCCGGGTGTGCCTCGAGATATGCACGCTGCTCCGCCTCGATGCGGCGCTCCGCCCGTGAGACAACCTCCCAGTCCCGGTCCTCGATCTGCTGCGCGGTCAGGCCGTCTGCGCGCATCTCCTGACGGATTGTCCCTTCCATCGCCCGGACCGCGTCCCGGTGATAATGGAACCGCTCGCTGATCGGTTTCGCTTCCATGACGCCATCCCGGCGCAGCACGTTCTCGCGCTCCAACAGCGTTCCAATTTCCACATGCACGTCATTCAGGATGTCGCACGCCTGTTCCAGATCGGCGCGGCGTTCGAGGTTCAGATCGCGCGCCTCGGCCACCTTCGAGAGATCATCGGCGATCCATTGATGCTCGAGTGCTGCATTTGACGCGCCCGTCTCGATCCGGGCCACCACTTCTGATATGCTGATCCCGGTGCCGCGCAGGGCCGCGTCGATCCGCGACCGCAGGCGCGGCTCAGTGAGGCGTTCGAGCTGGCTCTCCTGTATGTTTGCCTCCGAGTACACCCCACCCTCCGACGGCGCCTCAGACAATGTGCTCGAACGCAAACCGAGCGGTTGCATGTGCTGGACCTGCGTCTGGATCTCAATGAGGCGTTTTTCCAGAAGGGGACGTTCCGCGTCGGACTTCTCGGCGATCATGCCCTGCACCCGCGCAAGCTTCTCCGCATAGAGGCTTCTCAGATCCTCGAAGCTTTGATCCTCGGCCATATAGACATCTCCTGTTCGGTCCACCTGCCCGCCGCGCGCTAACACCTCGCCCGCGCGGAACAGCGCCGCCGCAATATCCTCGCGGGCCTCCCGGGAGGCTTCCGCGGCAAGCGAATGGTAGACGGTTCTGGTATTGGCGATCTCCGCCAGCGTCCGGGTCAGGTCCTGCCCAACGCGTTCCCGCTCAACAGGCGCGCGACCCTCTTCTTTCGCGGCGTAGATCTCACTTGTGCGGGCCGGGTAATGCACGACCCCGCGATCCACCCGGCGCGTGGCTTCGAGGCGTACGCCATACTTTTCAGCCTCCTCGACCATGGCGAGACGGAAGTCGTCATAGTTGAAGCGGTGGTTCCGCCCCAGAAAGAAGAACTCGCCTTCCTGCGAGCGGCGGTTCAGCACCAGATGCGCATGGGGGTGATCGCGGTCCTCGTGCACAGCAATGATGTAATCGAAATGCCCCTCATCGGTCTGGAAGAACCGCTCCGCCACATCCGTCGCGATGTCGCGCACATCCTCGCCCCGCGTGCCGATGGGGAAGGACATGAGCATGTGGGTGGTCTGACCAAGCTTGGGTTTGAAGCCCGCATCCCACCGCTTGGCAAAGCGCTCGGTGAGGTCCTTGATGTCCTTCGCCTCGAGCTTCGCCTTGCCATCGAGGAACCCGCTACTGTCCACGATATGGGTGGACTTGGTGGTGAGGTAATCAAGCTGATTCATCAGCTGCGATTTCGTATGCGTCCCCCCGCCCCGGATCGCCTTGAAGACTGCCGGGCGGTGCCCTGCCGCCGCGCGTACAAGCTGGCTCTGCTTGGCGACATGCAGCCCCTGCGTCGAGCCTCGGATACGGCTCCAGCCATCCCGGAACACCTCGCCCGTGACGGCATCGACGGCATCATTCAGCCGCATGGGCAAACTCCCTCAGCGCGGCCGTGGCCTCCAACTGTATCGCATCCCGACGGCGGCGCAGAAGCAGATCAATCTCATCCGCTGAATCCAGGATGAACCGCGCCAGCCCGCGCATCTGCGCAAGGCGCAATTCGGAGAACTCGGCACTCGTGCCCCCCACGGCCTCCTGCCCCTGCCGGTTGGCCTGCGTCATCTGCTTGGCGATCTGCGCGACCCCATTGCCGACCTCGTGCAAAGAGGCCCTGTAGCGCGCCATCTCCGCCGCCATCTGCGCGTCCGGAACGAACACCCCGCCTGCCGCCTGAATGAGCCGCCGTAGCCCCTCGGCCCGGCTCTCGATCCCGGCCTTCGCCAACACCTCGTCGAGCGCCGCAAGCTCCGCAGCGGTGACCTTCACACTGACCGCGGATACTGGGATCGCGGCATCCGTCTGGCGCTCGGCATCGGCTTTCAGGACGTAGCGCACGGCCCGCGATGTGACCTCGAAACGCTCAGCCAGCTCGGACGTCGACACACCCTCCGCGGCCTCGCGGACGATCTGCATCTTCTCGATCTCTGTCAGGCGTTTTGTTCGGGACATGCGGAAGAAAGACCCCCTATTTCCTGCCACCTTCCACCAAGGCTGCCCCTACCTTACGATAATATACCACTCTGTCAATATTATACTTACGTCGCATTCAGGCTCAGGCAGCCTTGGTGTCCGCTTCACGCCGCGGCCCGCAGGGACGCGGCTCTGCCGCCCTCACCACCGGGCGACCCACCTGTCCAATGGGTCCCCTTCCCCAGCCCCGCCCGCGGGTCTGGCCGGACACGCATGTGTTCGGACGGAACCGCGGGCGGGCGCAAACCCCACCGACAGGGCGGACAGGCAGGGTCAAGGAGGACCAGATTTGGCTTGCCAAATCTCTTCCGCAAAAACCGGGAGGCCCTGGCCGATAGGTTTTTGTGGATGGCCCCCTTGAGGCTGACTGGCCGGTCTGTCGCGGCATGATCATTCCGTGCTGCGATCGTCCTTTGAGTGCGCGGCTATCGGCACCAAGAGGAGGTCGCTGTAGGCGATCACACGCGCCGTTGACGGCATCCCTGGAACAGGGATCAGGCCGCCCCAAGATCGTCCTTGGGCGGCCCATTCTCGTCAGGGGATTTAGTCCTGGGGATCCTTCGCGCTCGGCGGAAACATCACCAGCTCCGAGACCGCGACCGGGAAGTCGAGCTTGAGGCTGAAGAACTCCGATCCATCCCCGTTGCGGGTGTTGCGGAACATCGCACCCACGCGTTGAAAGCGGGTGCGCTCCTGGCCATCGGTATCGGTGAACTTGACGGGGACGGTGGCGACGTAGTGGTTGGTCATTTGGGTTACTCCTTGTTGCGATGAGGATCACCCAGCACGGGGGCAAGAGGACCGGTCGCAAGCGCAAATGCGGAGGGTCCGCGGCCCTGCCGTGGAAGCCGTATTTGTGCTTGCCGGAGCGAAGCGCAGGGTACGATTGGGCCGACCCCGTGCGATCCACATCTATGAGCAAAAAGGAGTGATCCGGATGACCCCTGCCATCACGCCGACGCCACCATCCGCGTCCCGCCAAGCCTGGCCGGGGTGCAGACGAAGCGCGCCTGCGTGGATGCGAAATTCCGAAACACCACCCGAGGGACGCGCAAGTCTTCAGGCTCATGTGCGACGTCTCGACCCCTCAGTCTTGCGCTGCTGACGACGTGCGAGGTGCGCACTATCCCCGGCCCATACCGATGTGGATGGACCGAACACTGACGGACCGGGAAGAGCGATGACAGTGCCGGCCGCCGCAGCCTGTCGATCTTGCGTAACCGACCACCACGTCCATGAGAAACGACGAAAGGGCCGCCCGGAGGCGACCCTCGCAACTCACGTC
Source organism: Ruegeria sp. YTSA135 (assembly GCF_059610165.1). NCBI lineage: Bacteria > Pseudomonadati > Pseudomonadota > Alphaproteobacteria > Rhodobacterales > Roseobacteraceae > Ruegeria > Ruegeria sp. YTSA135. The sequence goes on from NZ_JBXWNC010000010.1 coordinate 52,547, forward strand.
TCCGAAGTCTTCTTCGCCGGGTCCGCAACCCGCATGACCGTCAGACCTTTCGCTTCCGCCTTCTGCCCGAGGTTCAGCGCGACCCCGTTGCCGCCGAAGAGTACAACCCCCGTCGCCGCGAACTTGTCGTCCAGCATTTCGTCGTTGCATTTGAACGGTGCCGCCCGCCCGTGCGCGGACCAGCGCGGATCGAAGCGCGCTTGTGCTATCCCGCGTGCCCGGGCCCAGCGGGCCGCGATCATCTCCGCCCCGTGCTTGCCACCCTTGTGGCAGAGGAAGATCTCCTGGTTCCGGTTCTGCTTGATCCGTTCGCGAACCTTGTCGAGTGTGTTGAAGATCACATCGACATCGGTCCAGTCAGTGGCGCCTGAGACGATCAGGGGAACCCCCTCGACTTTCGATTTCTCGGCGGTTTCACGGTCGTGCTGCTCCAGGAGCTGCCGCGCCTCGAAGACCGCCCCGGTCTCCTGCGCCCGGACGCTTGCGCGCGACCCGGCTGCCGGGATGAAGGCGTGGCCCGTTTCGACCTCGTAGCATTCCGCCGCCGCCTCACTCATCACCTCGATGGCGCCGACAATCTCGCGCAGCTGCAGAAAGCGCGCCTGCGCCACTTCGAGCGCGGTCTCAGCGATCTCCGATCCGTCGTGGGATTTTGCCAGCGCGCCTATCTTGTCGGCGGTGCGGTCGACCTCCTTGCCGAGTGCTACCTTGCGGCGCTGCAGGATCGTCGCGAGCCCGTGCGCCAACGGTTCTATTTCTGCCTCGAGCCCAGTCCCGCGCAGCGAGCCAAGCAGAGCCTCGAAGCTCTCGCGGATGATGCGGTCAGTCAGGACGTGATCCTCCGGGATCGGCAGCTGCGCGTCCTTCTCGGTCAGCCCGAAAAGCTCGATGGTCTCGTAGGTGTTAGCGGTGTCGTAAGCCATGTTCTTTCTCCAGATATTGGGTTCGACCACCACGTGAGTGTGGTGGCATGGCCGAATGTCTGGTTTCCGAATCTGCCCGGGTCAGGGACGGCGCAGCCGCCGGCTTGCCGGGCGCAAAAGTTTTCTGCGCGCAGCACCGGACACATGCGCGCCCTCACGCACGGGACCATCCCGCGCCACATGCCCCGCCCTCGCCGAAAAGTTTTGCGATCCTTGAGGCGGGCTGATTTGGGGGCCATCCGGAGGATATGCTTCCGCGCTCATGTGTGTGTGTTTTGACGGTAGGTTTGCCCGACCCGAGCAGGCAAACGGGCCGACCGGACGCGGGAGACGGATGAAGTGGCGGGATCGTTTTGCGCTCAAGCAAAACAGAATAGAGCGCAATCCGGCGGAGCGGCCGGGGAGGGACGTGCTCGCGAGGCGGGCAAACCGGGGGCCTAGGTGCGACGCCGCGGTGAGGCCGCATGGCCGAATGCGCGACGGTCCGAAGGGCCGTTCTCCCCTGCGACACGCGAAGCCGAGCTGGGGAGGCCGCAAGGCTATGTCTTCAGTTTTCGTCGAGCACAATAATCGTCTCGGAACGAGATATCCCAATAGCACCGGAAATCCGTGGGACTCCGTCGCCGAGGTCAAAAAGCGGAAATTCGCTGCACCGTGAGTGAACTGGTAAGATGCGGACGAAGGAGCCTGATGCGGCTGCAGCGGAATCTGGAGAGTGGCGTCATATCCATTGCTACCAGCACGGGAACGGGTTTGCTGCAAGGCAGCGTGTTTCGGCAGAACGGTCATTCACCCGCGCTCTATATGGCGAGATTCAGTCCTTTCGTTCGCTGCGCGGCGGACAGAATCGAACAGTATGAGACAATTCCTGCCCAACGCACACGCAGGAAAGAATTCTGCTCCTCACCCCCCAAAAACGCTCGTGACGGCAGCGGTGGCGCAGCATAATTTCTCCAAAGCAGCCGACCCACGCGCAGGTCCCGGAACCAATGAAGCCACCTTCTTGCTCCTACTTCGTTGTCGTCCAGATTCCTCTCTATACGTATTGACCTTCGCCGAGTGGCGCGGGCACTGCGCGGCAAAAGGGACAGCCTCACTGCCCTTGCAGAGACGAGTTCGAATTGGTCCGACAGCACCAATTACGTCTTGGCCCAAAATGCTAAGCAGGCCCGACTTGCCTGTGTCAACACAACTCACAACTCTCGAACTCTTCTTCACGGGGCGTCCACTTTATGGAACTCACTGTAAGTCAGCGCATTTCACCCAAGGTGGAAATGGTGCATATCCAAAGAATTGTACGCGAACCGCTTTTGCACTTTTTGGTAATCGGTGTGCTCGTTTTTTTGGCTTTCGCGGCGACAGACGTCTCGGAAAGCGAGGTGCAAGAGGCGAAGACTGTGACCGTCACGGCGGCGCAGGCAGAGCAGATCGGGGTACGCTTCCGCGAAACCTGGCGCCGACCGCCGACGCGGGACGAGCTTGACGGTCTGATCCAGAACACCATCCGGGAAGACATCCTTGTCCAGGAGGCGCTCGCGCTGTCGATGGATGCCCGGGATTCGGTGATCCGGCGACGCCTGTCGCAGAAAATGGAATTCCTCATCGAGTCCGCGGCGGCAGCCCAGGCACCTACAGAGGACGCGTTGCGGGCGTATTTCGACGAGAACCAAGAAGATTATGCGACCGACGCACTGATCGCCTTTGATCAGGTCTTTCTTGGGGCACGGCCGGAGCCCGACGCGGTGGCGGTGGCGCTGGCAGCCCTGAACGGTGGCGCCGGCCCAGAAGCTTATGGAGAACAAACCTTGCTGCCGCCGTCACTGGGCCTGTCCAGTAGGCGCGCCGTCGAGGGTGCTTTCGGGCGCGGTTTCTTCGACGCGCTGGCAGACGTCGAGGACGGGGCATGGGTCGGGCCGGTCGCGTCCGGCTTTGGGCTTCACCTGGTGCGCATGACCGCACGTCAGCCCGGCGCCGTGCCTGACTTCGAGACGGTTCGGGACCGTGTCGAGACGAACTGGAGGGATGCCATTGCCGAGGACCTTTTAGCGGACGTCTATGCCGAGATGCGCGACTCCTATGTCATCACCATGCCCAGCGAGGACGAGTTACAGGGGCTGCTGCAGTGACCCTCGTACGCGTTCTTTTCATGCTGGCAGGCCTTCTGGCGACCTTGCCGTCCGGCGCGGGCGCGCATGCGTTGCAGCCGGGGTTCCTGGAAATCACCGCGATTGCGGGCGACAGCTACCGCGTGTTTTGGCGCAAGCCCGACGTGCAGGGCCGGCCGATGGCGATCAAGCCGCGCCTGCCCGACGGTTGTGATCCAGCGGCGGGCCCGGCGGCGCAATCGGACGGGACCGCCTGGGTGGCGGTCTGGGTAGCGGAGTGTCCCGGTGGTCTGCGCGGCGGCTGGATCGTCATCGAGGGGCTGAAGCAACAGCAAACCGACGTGCTCGTGCGCTATGCGATGCCCGATGCCGAGACCCGGTCGGAACGACTGACACCGGACCGCCCAGCCTTCACCGTTCCCGCCGATCCGCAAGCCTTCGACGTCCTGCGAACCTATCTTCCCCTGGGCGTCGAGCACATTCTGGCCGGTGTCGACCACCTGCTGTTCGTCTTTGCCTTGCTGCTGCTGATACCCGACCGCTGGCGCCTGGTCGGCGCCATTACCGCGTTCACGGTGGCGCACAGCATCACCATGGCGGCGGCGACGCTGGGCTGGTTGACGCTGCCCGGCCCGCCGGTCGAGGCCGTCATCGCGTTGTCGATCATGTTCGTGGCCTCTGAACTTGTGCTGCGGGATGGCGCGCAGGAAAGGCTGTCCGAGCGTTACCCCTGGTCGGTGTCGTTCACCTTCGGGCTACTGCACGGCTTCGGCTTTGCCGGAGCACTGCGCGAGATCGGCCTGCCGCCGACGGACGTGCCACTGGCGCTGTTGTCCTTCAATCTCGGCGTCGAGATCGGGCAGCTGCTGTTCGTCGCCGCGATCCTCGCCGCCGGTTTCGCGCTGCGAGGGGCCTTGCCGGCCGCGCAAACCTATCTCGCCGCGGGCACCCGCTCGGCGATTGTCGGGGCGTACGCCATTGGCGGCACGTCGGCCTATTGGTTCATCGATCGGGTATCGGCGTTTTAACGGCGGGCGGAGACCGTTTCCGCTCGGCCCAAGGTACCATTGCCTTCCGGCGACTTCTTCCGGTCGCAAGCCCGTGCAACCGCCCCGATCTCACCCGCTCGATCGCCGGAATTCGGACGGAGAGGCACCTGTGGAGCGTTTGAAGGCTCTGGTGAAGCTCGGCGGGTGCTCATAGTTCAGTGCGAGAGCGATCTCCGTTATAGAAAGCGCGCTGTCTGCCAGCAGGCGTTTCGCTTCGACGGTTTTGACATCTTCGACAATCGAACTGACCGTATCGCCGTCTGCGGCGAGACGGCGCTTTAACGTACGGGCGGAAATTCCGAAGACCTTTGACACGTCAGAGAGGTCGGTATCCATCGATAGTGACAATCGGCCATGAACCACCAGCCGAACCTGGTCCGTCTGGGACAAATCGGCCCGGTATGGCAGGACATCGTCCTGCTCCCCGACCATGCCCTCGTTCGATCTGCGCAAACGCGGCGTCGCATGCACATCTTTCAGATCCAACACCAGAGCATTTGCGGGCGCGCCGCGCACAATCCGGATTCCAGCACTTTCCATGGATTCCGGGATTTTTCGCCGATGCCCGACCAAGACACGGACCGGACGCCACTGCCGACCGAAACGCAACCGCAGAGCGGCGGTCAGAATGCCTGCGGCGGCTTCCTGGAAAGGCTCTTCCAATTCAAGATTCCACGACGGAAACCCAAACGACAATTGTGCGTAGCCGGAATTCACCCGCAATATCATCTCGCCGCCGCAGACGCCGCCGAGCAACGCATTCAGTGGCGCGATCAAGGCGGCCAAGTCAGGCGCCTCGGTGAACAGGCGCAAAAGTTCCGCCGACGCCTCGATGGGGCACGCCAGGCCGAGGCGGAACGCTGCACCGGGTTCGGGCGACGACTTTGCGAGTGTCGCGATGATGGCGACGGCCTGGCTTCGGAGTATTCGAACGTCCGGAACGTCGAAATGGGCCAAATCCGTGCCGCAGGCGGCGAGAACGTCCTCTGAAGAGATGCCATCGCTCTCGCAAACATCCAAGAGACCTCTCAACAAGAGGGCGGACACCGTTCGGTCGCTCAAAGCCACCCCCTGGCTAATGTAATAAACCTTGGCCCAGAATGCTAAGCAAACCCTTATCGCATTTGTCAACCTAAGCGAGACGGCAGGTAATCCGCTCGGACAAACGGTGCGGCCACCTGGTGGTACGGGAAACCTTTGTTCGAGAGGAGAAACCTCATGAAGTCAATCAGTCTTGCACTCGCGGCCAGCACCGCCCTTGTCTCAGCGATGAGCATCAGCGCCAACGCACAAGATACAGGAACGCCTGATCCGGGACGCGTGGTCGAACAGCCGGAACCCTATTCGCCATATGTGGATCAACACTTCCCGCAGCGGGTGCTATGGGGCGACGCCCACCACCATACGTCGTTGTCGGTGGACAGCGGCCTGATCGGGAACAGCAACACCCCGGATACGAGCTTCCGGTTGGCCCGCGGCGAGGAGGTCACGTCCAACTCCGGCCTGCGGGTAAAACTGGTCCGGCCGCTGGACTTTCTGGTGGTAACGGACCACGCGGAATACCTCGGCATTGCCAAGCTGCTCAACGAGGCAGACCCCGCTTTGCTGGCAACCGACGTCGGTCAGGAGTGGTACGCACAAATGAACGGGAGCCCGCAGGAAGCATGGCAAGCCGTTGTTTCCATGCAGAATGACTTCACGTCCGGCGTACCGCGGTTCGATGACCCCAAGGTCAGCCGTTCCGTCTGGGACGAAGTCGTTGACATTGCCTCCAAGTACAACCAGCCCGGCACCTTCACCGCACTCAACGGGTACGAATGGTCAACGGTCAGCAATGGAAGAGAAGGCTCTGGCCCTCCAGGTGCCAACCTGCACCGGGTCGTGATCTTTCGCGACGGACCCGATCGGGTCAAGCAGATCCTTCCCTTCAGCGCCTTCGATAGCGGGGATCCCGAGAAGCTTTGGGAATTCATGGCCGCATACGAGGAGGATACCGGCGGCCAGGTCCTTGCGATCCCTCACAACGGCAACCTCAGCAACGGCCAGATGTACGCGGAGGTCATCAAGGGCAGCGATATGACCGCTGACTACGCCGAGCGGCGCGCGCGCTGGGAACCCCTGATGGAGGTGACCCAGGAGAAGGGCGACGGCGAAGCGCACCCTTTCCTGTCGCCCAACGACGAGTTCGCGGACTACGGGACCTGGGACTTTGGCGATTCCTTTGGGAACCCCAAGGAAGACTGGATGCTGCAATACGAATACGCCCGGTCGACACTGAAGAATGGGCTCCGGCTGGAGGACAAGCTGGGGGTCAATCCCTTCAAAGCCGGGATGATCGGCAGCACCGATAACCACGTCAGCATGACCACTACACGCGAGGAGAACTACTTTGGCAAGCTTCCGAGTGAGGACCCCTCGCCAGACAGGTATAAAGGTGTGTTCCTGAAAGACTCCAAAACCGGCGACGTGCTTGTCTACGACTGGCAACTGGTCGCGTCGGGGCTGGTCGCAGTCTGGGCGAGAGAGAACACGCGCGAAGAGATTTTCGACGCCATGGCCCGCAAGGAAGTTTATGCCAGCACCGGTACCCGCCTGACGGTGCGGCTATTCGGCGGCTGGGATTTCCAGCCCGATGAAGTCCAGCGACCCGATTTTGCCGCGCAGGGCTACGCACGCGGCGTGCCGATGGGCGGTAACTTGACAAGCGCCCCTGAAGGCAAGGCGCCCACGTTCATGATCCGCGCCTTGCGCGATCCCGATGGTGCTAATCTCGACCGCATCCAGATCATCAAGGGCTGGCTCAATGCCGATGGCAGCACCGAAGAACGGATCTACGACGTCGCCTGTTCCGACGATCGATCCATTGAGAATCGCCGTTGCGATGGAGCCGTCGGCAGCACCGTCGACGTCGCCGATGCGAGCTACACCAACTCGATCGGGGAAGCCATGTTGATGGCTCACTGGGAGGACCCGGATTTCGACCCAAGCCAGAGAGCTTTCTACTACGTGCGTGTTATCGAGATCCCAACACCGCGCTGGACGGCCTATGACGCGAAGCGGTTTGGGGTCACGATGCCCAGCGAGGTGCCGATGACGACCCAGGACCGCGCCTATACCTCGCCGATCTGGTACACGCCTTGATCCGGCTTGGATAGGAGACTGGACATGAGCAGCCCACAGGACGCCCATCTTCGGAAATCCTCCCTGGCCATGCGAGTTGTCGGCTGGGGCCTGGTGCCCGTCCTGCTTCTGGGGTTCGTCGGATACTCCCCGGGATTTGCCTGGGGGGTGCTTCCCGAAGTGCTCCAGATCGGTCCGGCGCATCCGGAATCGCCCTATGACGGAATGCACCCCTACGTGTTCATGCTGGTCGCCCTCTATGTGGGATGGGCTATTCTTCTGGTCCGCGGGGCCGATGATCCCGAAAGGAACGTCGCCCTGTTTGATTGGGGTATTCTCGCCAATTTGCTGCACTGCATCGTGATGATTCCGCAGGCCTTCATATACCCGAACGAACATGCCCATCTCTGGTCAGACGTCCCGCTGACCATCATCCTCGCCGGTATCATGTGGATTTGGCACCCGATGAGGGGCCGGTAAGCGCCATGTTTCTTCGTCACCACTCACGGGAGGGAGACACGAAGGGGCTGAAACGCATGGTTCGAGGCGTTTTCCGGGCGTCGAGCGCGTCCAACCGCCCGAGTGTAGGTGCTTGCCATGAATAAGGAACCTGACATGAAAATACTTGCGATAGCGACAATTACGGCTGCTGTCGCTGCAAGCACTGCCATGGCCCAAGACGGCGCGGACCTGGCCCAGCAATTGGCCAACCCGATCGCGGCGATCATCTCGGTGCCGTTCCAGCTAAACTACGACGCCAATCTGGGCCTGGCCGACACCGGCCACCGCACCACGCTCAACTTTCAGCCGGTCATTCCGTTCTCGCTCGACAACGGTGCGAACATCGTCACGCGCACCATCATACCTTACGTCTGGCAGGAGGATGTTGTTCCCGGAACTTCGCAAAGTGGCTTGGGCGATATCCTTTTGACGGCTTGGTATTCGGACACGACAGCGGGTGGGCTGACCTGGGGGGGTCGGCCCGGTCGTTCGGGTGCCGACCTACACTGATGTCTCGACGGACACCTGGGCCGTGGGTCCTACCGCGATTGCCTTGAAGGTCAACGGTCCCTGGACCGTCGGCGCCCTTACCAACCACCTTTGGGATATCGAGGATAATCCGACCACGCCGACTAGCACCACGTTCCTCCAACCGTTTGTTTCCTATTCGACGGCCAATGCGTGGACGTTTTCTCTGAGCTCCGAGAGCTCTTACGACTGGAACGCCGAGCAGTGGTCCGTGCCGGTCAATTTTGGCATCTCAAAGCTCGCCCCGGTCGGGAAGGTCCCGGTGAATTGGCAGGCGGGCGTTGGCTACTGGGCCGAGTCGCCCGCAGGCGGACCGGAAGGCTGGCGCTTCCGCCTGCAGGCGCAGGTCGTCATTCCGAGGCGGTAAGGGAGCATGGAACACCGATCCCAGAATGCGCCGGTTGGCGCGCTTGTCTCCGACCCTCGGGTTGATCTTGGATCTGGTGTTGGGAATGCGCGGCGAAAGACGGCGTCAATGAACTACCAAACCCTATCCGCGGCAATCATCGCTGCAATGCTGTCATTCAATGGCGTGCCAGGTGTGGCGGCCGAGCTGCAGGGCTTGCCAGTCGCGCTGATCTGTACGGGTCCGAAGGGCAATAGCAAGGTCGGCTATCTAGTGGAATTTCAACCCGACGGAAGCGCCACCTACCAGAGTTCACGCAACTTGGTCGCGAGAGTGGACGCTAACGGCATGATCGAACGCACCGAGCTTCGGGTGGAGGGCGACTGTGCCGGAAAGACCGTCGATGAACTCCGCGCCTCTGGGCAGACAATAGAGGCCCTTATCCTTGCGGGTACGGGACGCATTCTCTTCGACGTACTAAGGCTGCGCTGATCTACCGGAAGACGGGCAATCTTCGGGCCGTCCAACTCCTGCTTGGACACACCAAGGTTGATAGCACGGTCAGATACCTTGGGGTCGAGCTCGACGACGCGTTGAGCATTGCCGAGAAGATTGACATCTGACGGTTTTGGCGGACGGCAGCAGCCGTCCGTCATCTCAAAACGGGTTCCGAACGTTGAGGCGCCAACGGCCGCTCATTGGGATACCAGACCATGCAATATTTGGATTCGATGACCGAATTGCGGACAGACCGGTCATGCGCTCCCTGAGCTCTAACGGCGCCGAATGGCCCAGTGTCGACCTTGGCGACCGCAGCTTGTGCTGCAGTGTCGCTTCCGCATTGTGGCCATTCGTTAACAGCGCGGCAAATTGAATTCTCGGGATGGGGGTATTGTACACTTGATCTAAACCGTCGAGCGGGGAGCACAGGGGTGAGGACTTGCATCGTGCTTCTCGTCGGCCGGCTGTTTCTTTCGGTGGAACAGATGCGATGCAAATGCCGCAGACGGAAGCGGACGAACCTGAAAAAGAAGGGCGTTCTTTGGCGTGGCGGGCCTGGGTCCGGGCACTTCAAGTGCCGGATTTATCGGGCTTCTCGACCCCGGCACCTTCTGTCACGGGATCTTCAGTCTCATCCGCAGACAATGTTTCGCCGCCTTCGGCGAGTTCCTCATCGGTGGCAAAATAGTCCGGAGACCCTGGTGGCGGATATTTCAACTTGCCGGACAGACCTTCAAGCGCCGTGCTGGAAAAGCGTGGAAATGGCAGTTCCCGCCGCCTGCGCCAGCTCGCGACTTCCTGATGCGCTTTTTCCGTGCGTTCGGCATTCAGGCCGGGATCGCGGCTCAAATAGAGTGTCTGCGACGGGAAGGCAAAGCCAGTTCCGGACCCGTCCACGATGTCGCCGATCCGCAGGAGAACATCCTCGCGGATCGCGTAGAAATCGTTCCACTCCCGTGTTTTGGCATAGATGCGCAGGTCGACATTCAAGGATGAGTCCCCATAGCCGATAAATCGGACACGGATCGTTTCCGGCTCAATCCGAGGGTGGGAGTGTAGCATTTCGCGGATCTTGGCGAGAACATACCGCAATTGCTCTGCGTCCGTCTCAAAGCGCAGACCCAGCGTTTCCCGGATTAGCATCGTATCGCATTTGGCCCAGTTGACGATCTGCATGTCGGCAAACTGAGCATTTGGAATTGAAATCTGTGTGCGATCTATCGCGCGCAGTTGGGTCGAACGCACGCCAATGCTTTCAACGGTTCCGCTCTGACCTCCGAACGTGCAGTAGTCGCCGACCCGGACCGGTTTGTCGATGAACAGAATGAAACCGCCAATCAGGTTCTCCAGCGTCGGCCTGACGGCAAGAGCCACGGCAACGCCACCGATCCCAAGGCCTGCGACCATGCTGAAGACAGGCAAGCCCAGTTCATGTCCTCCAAGCCCCAGGATCAGGACGCCGCCAATAACGCCAATAATCTGCCCCACCAGCCTGACGAAGCTGTGGTCGAGGCTTTGGTTCGCGAGTCTGGGATCAACCATGATGGTTTCGAAAAAAGCTCTGGATACTCCCCAGAAAGCCCATGTCGCCGCAACGTAGAACACCAAGATCAAGAAGGATTCAGTCAGATCGAAGAACCGCCCGTATGTGTTGACCTGAAAGGAAAACACGTGCTGAAGCCAGAGAGCGCTGATCATGATGGCGATTGGGCTCAGGATCCTGAGACGGACAATGTAAACCGGGTCGTTTGTCAGCCGATTGACCAAAAGTCGGTGCCAGAAGCGCAAGACAAAGCCTGTCGCAATCGTCAACAAGGTGACGACAAGAGTCTTCCAGACCGGAGTGTCAAGAAGCGAACGTTTTGTGAAGTCTGGCAGTTTCGCGATCACGGCGAGCGGGATCCATGGTCCGGCAATCTGCCGCCCCGTGGTGTCCCAGGAGTCAATGGGAAGGGATGACCGAAGTGGAAGCGACCTCAAGCCAGCAAGGAACCTGGGGGCGCTCCGGACTGTGTCCGCGGAAAACAGGTACTCGCCAGCGCGGTCGCTTTCCACGATTTCAATGATGCGAAGTGGTGTGCCGGGCAGACGAAAGCCGGTGGTGGGCTGATCATCAAGGTCGTCAGTCCCGGGAAGGACCGCAGCGTCGATGGTTTTGACCCTCCCGAGGATGTCAAGAAGATACAAGGCCGTTTCCGTCCCGACCTCGCGACGCGACGACCCTGGCAATCGAGACAGATCGATCAAGGCTCTGATCTGTCCCATCACAAAAGTGATCTGAGCCGCGTTCGCCCTGTTCTGTTGCTTCCAGTATGTCGCCAGGGCGGTTTCCAGGTCGTCGCGCAACCGGTACAATGATTGCAAAGTGCTGCGTGGGCTCTCCGTCCGGATTGGGGCGATTCCCACAGCTTCGGTCGCGTGGATCGCCAACCCTGGCTCACTGGTCTCGATTTCACGGTTCGCCGTTTGCGCCAAAACCTGAGATGCGCAGAACAACGAAACCAAAGCCACGAGCAGGGACCTGAAGATAGCCATGTTTTCTCCGTCGGATCAGAAACGCATTTGTCGGGCCCAAGTCGTCCGCGTTGAAGTTTGATTTGCACATACCCGCAGACGGCGCCGGACCTTCGCCACCATGAATAAAGATGCACAGCGTCCGTTTTGGTCATTTGGCGCCAACATGCCGGATTGCATTGACCATGGCAGTTCAGGCCGCGCGTGCGACAGGAAACGAACCGAAATCCCGTTCTGCGCCTGATTGCCTTTTTGCGGTGGTTAGTCGCGGGTTCGTCGGTTCGCGGAGCCGCAGCTCAGGTCCCCTGACAGATTTTCCCGCCACTTCCGAGGCGACTGCCCGGTCCACTTCCGAAAGGCACGACCGAAATTGCTGGTGTCGGTGTACCCGACGCGCTCCGCGATTTCGGAAATGCTCATGTCTTCGCGCAACAGCAACTGGAACGCCATCTGTCGCCTGTATCGTTCAACGATCCGCGAAAATGTTGTGTCGTTTTCCATCAGAGACCGCTGCAGCGATCTGGGGCTGACGCGCAGTGTTCGGGCGACATCGTTCAGATTGGGACAGCCGGTGAGCGCCGCGCATCGTATGGCGCGCTCAATCGCCTGTATATTTTCTTGAGAGTTCTTGCGCTGGATCAAAGTGGTGCCTTTGGGAAACTGTCACTGATGCCGCCAGACTCGCACGATGACACATGGTTTTTTGGTCCGTCTGCGCCATCCGGGGTGCTGTTCCGGGTTGGCGCGAAATGACCAAAGCCGGTCAAAAAGAGTGATAAATGTGGACCCATTCCATAATCGCGATATCATCGGCTTTGGGGCAAAGGGGGGACGATGGAAAACATCTCGGTATGCAGAGCGGCCTATCTGATCCCGTTCATCGAGGTTTTGCGCGACATCGGCGCACCGGTCGAACGGGAACTCGAGATGGGAAAACTGCCCGTTCAGGTGGAGGAGACTCCACAGGATTTCATCGGCAATATCCTCGCCATGGAGTTCCTTGACCGAAATGCGCGTCGCGAGGGTATCGATGATCTTGGCTGGCTGTGGGCGCAACATTTTTCGGCGTCGACCTTCAGTGACGAACTGACCGAGGCACTGCATCCAATGCCCACCGTCAACGCGCGACTCGATGGTCTGGCCAAGCTGATCAGACTGGAAGATACCGACACGCGGGTTGGCGTGATCAAATCCAATGGCACGACCGAGATTTTCTGCGACGGCGCCCCGCCCGAAGGGTTGGGCGGCGTCTCCATCTCGGAATGGACCCAGGTCATGGTGCTGATCGAGACAGTGCGCAGTATCACTGGCAGAACATGGGTCCCGGACGAGATTCGGTTCAAATCAGATTTCGACGTTTGCGATGCCGCGCAACAGGCCAATCCCAGAACGCGCTTCATCAAGAAATCGAACCACACCTCGATCGTCGTGCCCACGTCGGTTCTGGCGATGAGCAAACCGGTTTATGCCCTGTCATCATCGCCCGAGACCGCGCTCATCCTGCCCTGCGCGCTCGATACCGTGGGCAATCTCAAACGCCTGTTGCGTCCCTATCTGCGCCAGACGGCGCCCAAGATTGATGTCCTTGCCGAAATTGCCGGCACCAGCCAACGAACGCTGCAACGCAAACTCAAGCAATCCGGCGTCAGCTATTCACAGTTGGTCGAAACTACCCGTTTCGAAATGGCGACCGAGATGTTGAGGGATCCCGAGATTCAGCTGATCGACGTGGCAATGACGCTTGGCTATGAAAACCAGTCCAATTTCGGGCGCAGTTTTCGGCGTATCGCGGGGATAAGCCCCGGCAAGTACCGCCGCGAGATGCTCTGTCAGGATCTTGCCGCCTGATCTGGCGCGATCGGACCAAACCAACTCTCCTGAGCGCGTCAAACTGATGGGTGCCGAGAAAAGGAACTCACGCGCTATGTATGACAAACAAAAAGATCGCGACCACAAGGGATGCTTGTATCGACTGGCCGCAATCCTCCTTTCGACCACCTGCCTGGCAAATCCCGCGCAGGCGACTGACGATCAGACGCAAGACGACTGGACCTTCACGATTGCACCTTACTTATGGGGGTCAAGCCTGGCTGGAACAGTCGCAACCATACCCGGGTTACCTCCGGTCGAAGCGGATGCCAGCTTTAGCGATATCTTGGATAACCTTGAAGCTGCTGGGATGATTGTCGGAAACGCACGGAAGGGTCGTTGGGGCATCACGGGCGACTTGCAATACATCAAGCTTGAGAACGCAACGGACGCATTGGCACCTGCCTTTGGGACGGCAACCGTCAAAGCAACAAACAAGGTCTACAGTCTCTCTGCAGAATACTTGTTGACCAACGACGAAAACAGTGAGGTCTGGGGCAGTGCCGGCTTGAGATACTGGAGCGTTGATACCTCCTTGAACCTTGCTGCTGGAGTCGTTCCTGCTGTGTCCGCGTCTGGCAAAGACAGCTGGTTTGATCCGGTGATTGGCCTGCGCGGACGCGTGGATATGTCAGATACCGTCTACCTGACCGGCTGGGCCTATACAGGCGGGTTTGTAGCCGGGTCCGAGAGCATGTTCGATCTATTCGGGGCAGTCGGGTATCAGTTCACGCCTGTGACTTCCGCTGTGATTGGGTATCGCTGGATGTCAGTCGATCGCCAGAACGGCAGCTTTGTTTACGATGTGGAGATGAAGGGCCTGATGGCAGGCCTGAGTTTCACCTTCTGAACGACCACAGCCGTCCGCCAGTCAGCAGATCATTCGCCGGTCACCGCACTCAATCTCAGCGTCAAACTTGCCCGGCGCAAGGTGGAACAGAATTCTGTCTGTCAGAACCACACCAGTCTGGATGGCGCGATCTGACCAAACCGACTCTCCGCCGTAAACCATAAAGATAACGCGACGAATCAAAGCTTGCATGCATTTACAGGCAACCTAACAACCTGAATTGATGAAATGGACATGAGATGACACGCGCTGGCTTTCTTACTCTTACGGCTGCCGTAGCCTTCGCAGCCCCCGCTTTCGCACAAGACGCAGGACTCTCAACCTCGCTCTTCGACAATCCGGACGGCGCACAGACCAAAGCTGACTTCATCTCAGCCCCCGCCACGATGGAAACGCGCTTTGGTGCGCTGCAATTCGATGGCGGCGGGTTCCCGACGCCCGAGACCGCTCAACGTGTCTATGACGAAATGGACCTGCAGCGGGCGACGCAGGCCTTCATGGATTTCTTTCCGCACATGTCGCTTTACGCCATCCTGCGCTCACAGGCGCGGGATCTTGGCTTCAAGACTGCCTCGGATATCGGCGTGATGGCGGATTACATGAACACCAACCAGCCTTACCTGACCGGCAACAATTCGACCATCTACGCCGTCGCCTCGATCGACCTGAAGGAAGACGGGCCAACGGTGGTCGAAATCCCACCCGGCATGTACGGCACGGCCAACGACGCGGCCTTCAAGTATCTGACGGATTTCGGTGCGACCGGTCCCGACAAGGGCAAAGGCGGCAAATACCTGTTCCTTCCGCCCGGCTATGACGGCGATGTGCCCGACGGGTATTTCGTGCTGCGCTCAAACAGCTACCGTATCTGGGCGATGATGCGCGCCTTCGTTGATGTCGGTACCGGTGATCAGGCCGTCGACTGGTTCAGCCAGCGCCTGAAGGTCTATCCGCTCGACACCCCCGACCGGACCGGCAAATACATCAATGTCAGTGCGGTTGGCATGAACCCGCTGCCGCCGGAAAACGGGTCGTTCTTCGCGATGCTCGACCAGATCATCCAGCACGAGCCGACATCGCTCTTCGATGCGGAACTGCTGGGCCGACTTGCCACGCTCGGGATTGAGAAAGGCAAACCGTTCGCGCCCGACGCACGGATGCAGGGCATCTTCGACAGGGCCGCACAGCAGGGCACGGCGATGGCGCGCACAATCGTTTATGCCTCGCGCGATCCGGACATCCACTACTGGCCGGACCGCAAATGGGAGAAGATGTTCGTCCGCAATACCGAGTTCGTCTGGCCCAACGGCGCGGCGGATATCGATGCCCGCACGCTCTGGCACTACCCGGCCATCGTCGTCTCGCCCAACCTGCTCAGCACGACGCCGGGTGTCGGCACGTCCTACCTGACCGCGTTTCGCGACGCCAATGACAGCGTGCTGATGGGCGACGCGTCCTACAAGCTGACCGTGCCTGCGGCCCCGCCCGTCAAACGCTTCTGGGCCGTGACCGCCTATGACCCGGCAACCCGTGGTCTGCTCGGCTCCGAAGGCGAGATTACGGTGGGCAGCGATACCGACCCGGTTGTGAATGCAGACGGTTCCGTCGATCTCTATTTTGGCCAATCGGCACCGGAAGGGTTCGAGCGGAACCTGATCACCACGGACCCCGGCAAAGGGTTCTTTGTGGTCTTCCGCTTCTATGGCCCGACCGAGGGTTATATCGAGAAAACCTGGGTTCTGAACGATTTTGAAAAGCTCGACGGCTGACATCGCCGCCAATCCCATGACCCAAAATTCTCGGGCCGGTGCACATGCCCCGGCCCGTTTCCGTTTTTGGCGCATCATGACCAAAACCCGCCTCTCCGATCATTAGACTACGACTCGCAAAGGCCCAATTGCCAATCGTTTCCATTCAAATTGTCCTGGAGAACACTCATGATACCTACCGACCTCAGAACCACGATATTGGGCGCCGGCATGCTGGCGCTGACATGCACGGTCGGGTCAGCAGAAACACCGACCTACGGCATGACCACGGATATTCCACCCCAGATCACCACGCCGGACAGCGTGGAGACATCGATCGGAACGCTGAACTTCTTTGACGGCGTCCCGGACAATGCCACGGTTTCGACGGTCTACGACTATGTCGATCGCGCGCGGGCCGTCGAGGTCTTCATCAACATGATCCCCGCGGTCTCGATGTACCATCTGCGTCAGGGCATGCGGGATATCGGCCTCACCGGCTCCAACCAGATTGTGATCGCCGAGGAACTGGGGGATTCAAAACCACTGGTTCTGACCTGGAACAACACCTCACTTTATACTTGGGGCTTCCTCGATCTGGCAACGGACGGGCCAACGGTGGTCGAGGTACCACCAGGCGTTCTGGGCGTGTTCAACGACATGTACTTCCGCTACATCGCCGACATCGGCGCCGCCGGCGCTGACAAGGGCCAGGGCGGCAAGTATCTGGTGTTGCCCCCGAACTACGAGGGTGACGTACCCAAAGGCTATTTCGTCGTCAGGTCAAAGACCTATGGCGTGTGGAACTTCATGCGCGGCTATGTGGAGAAAGGCGTCGAGGAAGCGACCGACCGGATCAAGGCCAACCTGAAGGTCTACCCGCTGGCCAAGCGGGACAATCCACCCCCGATGGCGTTCACCAATATGTCGGGACTGGCAGAATACAAGACAATCCCCCCAAACGACTACAGCTTCTATGAAGACCTGAACAGACTGATACAGGAAGAACCGGTCGGCTGGCTTGATCCGGTGACGACTGGCTTGGTCGCCTCAATTGGCATCGTCAAGGGCCAGCCATTCGAGCCCGACGCCAGGATGAAAAATATCCTGACCGATGCGGTGGCCATCGCCAACGCCTATGCGCGCGCCAACACTGTGTACCCGCGCGACCCCGGTCATCGCGTTTTCAAAGGGGCGGACAGTGAGTGGGTGATGGCTTTCGCGGACAAGGACACCTACTTCCTGAAGGACGGTGCACGCCGTTTCGACTCCCGCTTGTGGATGCATTACAACGCGGTCGTCGTGACCCCTGCCATGGCTCTTACGAAACCCGGTGCAGGCTCGGACTACCTGATCGCCGGCCTCGACTCGAAACACCAGGATCTGGATGGCGCGAAGACTTACAGTCTGCATGTGCCACCAGAGGTCCCGGTCAAGAATAATTGGTCGGTGACGATCTACGATACCCAGACCCGGTCCATGCTGCAGACTGATCAAAAGTTTGCTGGCGTCAACAGCCTTGGCGAGGGGCTGCAACAAAATGCAGACGGCTCCTATGACGTGATCTTTGCGCCTGAGCTACCCGAAGGCGTGGACGAGCGAAACTGGATACAGACGATCCCCGGCAAGAGCTGGTTCATCATCTTCCGCGCCTACGGCCCGCTTGAGCCTTGGCTCAACAAGAGCTGGCGCCCAGGCGAAATCGAACTGGTCGAGTAACCGAAAGAACCGGGGCCGCGGCACATGTTTCGGCCCCGCGCCACTTGGCGCGAAATGACCAAATTCGCGCCCTGCACAATGCTACCTTCATGTCAGACACAAGGGGGCCGCACGCGCCTCATCAACTGCAAGGGAAACCCACATAAATGCGTTTCCACTCTTCGGCACAACGACCGCAGGATTTCTTGTCACGGCGCTGGCAATCCCGGTGCAGGCCCAGCAATCGCAGGGTTTCTTCGACATGGCCAAGTCGGAGCCGATCTATTCATCGGATGGGTCTTGTCAGAATGACTTTATTTGAGCGGAGCAGGTTGGTTTCGCAGCGTTGCATTTCAGTAACTCATGCTCTCCGGATTAGGATTTCACTATGATCTCAATACGTCTCTTGGCGCTCGTTTTAATTCTGACGGTTACCGCTTGTGCCCGTGCGCCAGAGCTCATCGGGATCGACAATCCCGAAATACCCACCAGATCAGTTGTTGAAGCCACAAAACACAAGGTGTTCATCGTCACAACACGCGAAGACACAGAGGTCATTGGGGCTCTCTTTTCCGAACTCAGAGCGGATGAATTGGGCATGGCTTCGGTCGAAGTGTCAGTACCCCCAACCCATGTAGCAGGTCAGTTGAAGCGTCCAAAATCTTTGCCACCTGATCCTCGAACCGAGTTTGCCGTAATTGAGCCTTCCACATACGCTTCACAAAACGCGTTTCTATCTTCTCTAAACACGGAGCTCAGATCCCGCTCTGCATCACAACGTGAACTACTGCTGTTCGTTCATGGGTACAACATGACGACAAGCGATGCCATTCTGCAGGTGGGCCAATTCGTTGAGGATAGTGGATTTAATGGTGTGCCAGTTCTGTTCACATGGGCTTCGGCAGGTCGCCTCTCCCGATACGTCTATGACCTCAATAGCGCCCTTGTAGCGCGACCACTTTTGATTGACGCTGCCGAGATTTTAAGCCGAAGCATTGCTACGAAATATCACGTTTTCGCCCATTCAATGGGTGGATTTTTGACTATGGAAGCAATTGTTGACGTTGCACAGAAGGGTCAGTTCAATCGAACGGGTCGGCTCCAAAATGTGGTGCTTGCGTCGCCGGATATTGATATTGATTTGTTCCGGTCGCAAATGGGCGAGATCAACACAACTTTTGATCGCTTCTTTGTTCTACTGTCCAAAGATGACTCTGCATTGCTTGCTTCGCGCCGGATCGCAGGCGGCGTCCCTCGAGTAGGGGCTTCTGACGCAGAAGAGCTCAGCAAGCTTGGAGTGACGGCGATCGATCTCTCGCAGGTCGAGGACTCGAGAACGGGAAGTCACTCGAAGTTCTCCGGATCTCCTCAAGTGGTCCAGCTCATTGGGCGTGGGCTGAACAATGCTCCGGGTTATGGATCGCGACAGCAAACTGTTTTGGAGCAAGTCATTGGAGACCTGCCTGTGCGCGTTGTAACCGCGAACAACTAGCGGCTTAAAAGTCTGCTTAGGGCGGCGGCCCCAATAGATCGACGTAACACTTCACTTTGAAAGCAAAGAAGGAGTGTTGGAATGCGGTATCGTCGTCGGATTTATTTTGCGGTTCAGTTGCCGGGATCGACGAGACGACGGGGCTGAAGTCAAACGCATCGAGTGATCGAAAGGACGGGCTGGAACAGGCGTTCCGGCCCGTTCTCATTTGGCGCGAGATGACCAAACCCGGCCCCGAACCGGGCGTATCGTACGGGTCAGAAGGAAAGGGGGGGTCCTCCTTTCCTCAGCAAGAAGGGAACACACGAATGAAAACGTTACCACTTTTGAACTCGACGGTCGCGGGGCTGATTGCCACACTGGTGGCTGGCCCGATGCTGGCCGAACAGGCACCAGGATTTTTCGACATGGCCAAGTCGGAACCGATTTACGCTCCGGGGGATTTCAAGCCCGCCCCCGAGACCATTAGCACACGCTTCGGAAAGCTTGAGTTCCCCGGCGGCTATCCCACCGAAGAGACCGCACAAAAGGTCTTCGATGAACTCGACCTTCAACGCGCCACGCAACTTTACCTCGACATGTACCCGGCACTGTCGGCGCATGGCCTGATGAAGGGATGGGTTCGCGACCTCGGGATGGAAGACAGCTCTCACATCCGGGTGACCGCGGACCGGCTCGATTCCAGTGCGCTGGTCCTGACCGGGAACACCGAGAGCCTGTATGCCTTTGCCGTTTTCGACCTGAAACGGGACGGCCCGACAGTGTTCGAAGTGCCGGCGGGGGTCATGGGGCCGCTGGACGATCACAGCTTCCTGTTTGGCGCCGACATCGGCCCGACCGGGATGGACAAGGGTCAGGGCGGAAAGTACCTGATTTTGCCGCCGGGTTATGATGGTGAGGTGCCCGACGGCTATTTCGTCGTGCGCTCAAAAACCTACATGAACTTCTCGTTCATCCGGGCGAATGCGGCCAAGGTCGGCTTGGGCGACAAAGCCATCGCGTATTTCCAGGACGGGGCCAAGATCTATCCGCTGAAGGACGGCCCCCGCCCGCCGGTTGTCGAGAACGCCACCAATGTTGCCTGGAATTCGCTGGTGCCCGAGGATGCCTCGGCGTTCGAGTGGATGCATGAGATCATTAGCTACGAACCGGCCGACGCCTTCGGCAAGGAGTTGCTCGGCAGACTGGCGTCTCTGGGCATCAAGCAAAACGAGCCGTTCGAGCCCGATGCGCGCATGCAGAAGATCCTTGAGCAAGCCGCGCAAGAGGGCGTGGCCATGTCCCGCGTGATCGCGTTCGAAAGCCGCCAGCCGGACGCCGTGGTTTACCCCGGCCTGAAATGGGAAAGCCCTTTCATCGGAGACAGCTCGACTTTCGACCCTGAGGGTTACTTCAATCTCGAGGCCCGGACCACGTTCCACTTCACCGCCGACGGGATCACCCCCGCCATGGCGATGCAGATGCCCGAAGGCACGGGGTCACGGTATCAGACGACCTACAAGGATGCGTCGGGGGATTATCTGGACGGGTCCAAGACCTACAAGCTGACGATGCCGCCGAACGTGCCGGTGGCGCTGTTCTGGGCGGTCACGCTCTACGACCCCTGGACGCGGTCCGAGTTGCAGAGCCGGCCGTACCCGAGCATCAGCAGCCAGCAGACACCTGCCCCCGAGGCCAACGCGGACGGGTCGGTGGACCTGTACTTTGCCGCCGAGAAACCTGCCGACGTCCCGGAGCAAAACTGGGTCCCAACGCTGCCGGACCAAGGGTTCTTTGCCTACATCCGCTACTACGGACCGCTCAAGGCCTTCAACGACAAGACCTGGGTGCCCAATGATGTGGTGATGGTCGAATAGACCCAACTATTGGACAAGCATCGGCGGGCCGGGGGTCTCCCCGGCCCCTCTGCATTTGGCGCATTGTCGCAGACCCGGCCCGGTCCCGCCCATGTCCTGCGTCGATGCGGGGCCGTGACCCGAAATCGCTGCGCCTTGTGACAGCGCGCGGCCATTCCCCTGGCGCGAGATGACCAAAACCAGCCCCGGACCGAGCGTATCGTACGAATATGAATCAGAAGGAAGAGGGTGTTTACACTTACTATACCCTGACTAGGTCAGCCCTCATTAATTCGCATAGCAACTCTTAGGGAGGTTAGAAATGAAACACAGCGTTTGGAGCATAATGCTTCGACAGTCCATGGCCATGTTGCTGATCCTTTCGTTCAGCGTGTCGGCAGCAATGGCTCAGGACATCCTTATAAAGAACGTCCAGATTTTTGACGGAGAGAACAGCACGCTGATTTCCGGAAAAGACGTCGTTGTAACCGATAATACAATCTCCGCTATCGTCGATTCCGGTGGTTCTGAGCAGGGTTACGCGGAGGTCATCGACGGCAAGGGCGGTTTCCTGACACCTGGTCTGATCGACACGCATTCGCACGCCACGATGGGTGTCGAGGAAGATGAATACATGGAAGGTGACCAGGCCTATGTTCAGATTCACTCGGCCATGGAGATGGGCGAGATGCTGTTGCGTGGTGTCACCACGATGCGGGATGCCGCAGGCAATGCGTTCGGGTTGAAGCGCATGATCGACCAGGGTTTGGTACCCGGACCACGCATCTACCCGGCAGGCGCGATGATATCGCAATACTCCGGTCATGGTGACTTTCGACCCCAGAACCCGAATGCTCTGCCCAAGAAATGGGGCGGCCCTCTGGGGCCGGGCGAGGTTTCCGGGCATGTTTTGCTTGCCAATGGCGTAGATGAAATGACAGCGGCGACGCGTCAACAACTGTTTCTCGGTGCCACCCAGATCAAGATTGCGGTCGCAGGCGGCGTGTCTTCTTTCACCGACCCGCTCTACGTCGTCGAATTCCGGCCCGAGGAAATTCGGGCTGCGGTTGATGCAGCTGCAGACTACGGGACCTACGTTATGGCGCACAGTCACTCGCCTGATGGTGTCATCCGGGCCGTGGAGAACGGTGTAAGAAGCATCGAGCATGGATCACTGCTCAATGAAGAAGCCGCACAACTCATGGCGAAGAATGACGTCGTCTATGTGCCGTCGGTACAGGTTCTGGCTCAGCTGAAACCGCTTTATACGGACCCGATTCGCAAGGCGAAGTTGCAGAAGGCGATGGAGGGCACGAGCGAAGCTATGAAGTTAGCAAAGAAATACGGTTTGCTTATCGGCTTCGGAACCGACCTCCTGTTCAGCTACGAGGGCCGCAAAGACCAGCTGAAGGACCTCGGGCTCAGAAAGGAGTGGTTTACGTCAGCCGAGATCATGGTCCAGGCGACCGGTAACGGCGGCAAGATCGTCGGCATGACTGGCCAACGAAATCCGTACGGCAAAATAGGCGTCATCGAAGAAGACGCCATGGCGGACATTCTGATCTATACCCGTAATCCTCTGGAGGACGTGTCAATCGTGGAGGACTATGAAAATAACCTCGCGTTCATTATGAAGGACGGCAAGGTTTACAAGAACGCGCTGTAGATAGCGCTGCACGCTGCAGCTGTCGCCGACCTGCGGCGGCTGCAGCGGATGGGACATTTTCATGGACCGAATCTGCGCCTTACTCCGACACCTGCGCCAACACATTCCCCTGATTGCTCTGAGTCTGGTGTCGATGGCTGCAGCGTCCCAGGAACCCAGCAATGGGACTGATGAACCGGTATCCAGCGCGGCCTCCGGGTTTGGCGGGCTAACGATATACAACGAAGTGTCTGTAGGAGCGGGCAATTGAACTTTATGGATCGAGCTTCAAATTAAGATGACATACAGAGGCCTGCACCCAAGCCGTAATATCTGGGCAATGGTTTTGGCCGCCTTGATAAGCATCCAACTGTCGGTAGCCAATGCGGATACCGTGAAATCCAATCCCTCCGTTTTTGGGGGGCCTTCCAGTGTTGAGTATCAGCTCAAGTCTGACAAGAAACAGAAAGCGCCTGCATCCAACGCACCATTGGGATCGGCCCAGGGCCTGACATTTGGTGGCGATATCAACCTGATGGCGCAATCCGCCAACGGGAGCGGGGTGGGCACCCGGGATGCCGTCGGTGGTGTGTTCCGCCTTTATGGGACCTGGACCCTGGTCGGAAATGGTACGGCGGACACCGGCGCTGTGCATTTCAAGGTCGAAAGCCGGCACCGGCTTGGCACGTCAATCGCGCCGCAGGGGTTGGGGCCGTCGATCGGATACGCCGGTCTGACGTCGATCACCTTCAGCGATGCAGGCCAGATACTGACCAACCTGTTCTGGCAGCAGTCCTTTGACAACAACCGCGTCGCCTTTGTTGCCGGCATCGTGGATACCACCGACTATGTGGATGTATATGGTTTGGGCAGTCCGTGGACCGGCTTCAGCAATCTCGCCTTTTCGACCAACCCGACCATCCCGGCCCCAAATCAGGGACTCGGCGCAGCAATTCGGTGGCGGTTTGGCGTTAACTATTACTTCACGGCGGGGATTGCGGACGCAAATGGCCAGCCCGATGATCCGGTTCAGGGCATAAAGAACCTTTTCGATACAGGTGAGACCTTCAAGCACGTCGAAATCGGGTGGTACGACACATGGGCCAACCGTTTCAGCGACAATTTCCACCTGAGTGCCTGGCAAATAGATGCACGCAGCGCGGCCGGAATCGGCAGCGGGTGGGGCGTCGCGGTACATGGCGGCCGGACGGTGGCAGAGCGCTGGACACCGTTTTTCAGGGCTGGCTATGCCGACGGAGGCGGTGCGCTGGTCGATCGCAGTATCAGCATCGGTACGGGGTACTCCTTGTTCAATGGTCGGGATCAGTTGGGCATCGGCCTGAATTGGAGCAAAGCGCCGCAAGGAACAACAAGTGGGCAATCGCGCGATCAATACACTGCCGAGGCATTCTATCGCTATCAACCACTGCCCAACGTGCAGATCACACCAGATATCCAGTATCTCGCCAATCCGGCCTTTGCACCGGGTGTTGACAGTGAATGGGTCGCCGGGTTGCGGGTGAGGATTACTTTCTGAGGGTGGCGTGAAATGACCAGAAAACGATTGGCGGCATTCCTACGTATTCACAAGGCGGCAGAAAAAAAGCCGATTGTTGGCTTCTCCTCGGTGAAAGCGGTCCGACAGATCGGTGGAACAGGGTAACTGCAACGAGATGGTTCTTCGAAGCCTGCAAAGGAAACAGAGTACCCGTCTGGTCTGGCCGCATTGTCGCAGACCCGGCCCGGTCCTGCCCATGTCCTGCGTCAATGCGGGGCCGTGACCCGAAATCGCTGCGCCTTGTGACAGCGCGCGGCCATTCCCCTGGCGCGACATGACCAAAACGCCCGAAGCGAATCGACGATATCTGGGTCAGTTCAATTGCGGCCCAAGTCGTTCGGGCCGGCACACCCGCGGGAGAAAGAAATGCGACCATTCACACACATATCGGCAATTCTGAGCACCAGTCTGCTTGCGCTGGGCGCTGCTTCGGCGCTTGCCGACGCCCCGAACATGCAGATGACCACCGAGCTGCCGGACTCGATCACCACGCCGGACAGCGTGGACACATCCCTTGGGAAGCTGACCTATCGTGACGGGGTTCCAACCGGTGCAACCGTCGAGACGCTCTATGATTATCTCGACAGGTCCCGCGCGGTCGACGTGATGCTGAACACGATGCCGACCATGTCGGCCTATGCCCTGCGCGAAGGCCAACGCGCTGCGGGTTGTGCCGACGCGGCGCATCAGATCTGCATTTTTGACACGCTCATGGATTCAACGTCGCTGTTTCTCACGGGGAACACGTCGACGATGTATGCCATCGGTTTCCTCGATCTCGGACGGGACGGTCCGACTGTGATCGAACTTCCGCCAGGCATGCTTGGCGTGCTTGACGACATGGCGTTCGAGTACATGACCGACCTAGGCGCGGCTGGCCCTGACAAGGGTAAGGGCGGCAAATACCTTGTGCTGCCACCGGGCTATGATGGCGATGTTCCAGACGGGTATTTCGTTGTTAAGTCCAATACCTCTGGCGTGTGGAACTTCATGCGCGGCTATCTCGACAACAGCCTGCCCATCGACAAGGCGATCTTTACCGCGTCGAGGAACATCCGCGACAACCTGAAGGTGTATCCGCTGTCGCAGGCGGACACCCCGCCGGCAATGGAATTCGTGAACGTGTCCGGCGAGGAGATGAACACGGTTGTTGCCACCGATGCCAGTTTCTATTCCGGGCTGAACGAGGTGATCCAGCAAGAGCCCGAAGGCTTCCTGGGCGTTGAGCGGACCGGCCAGATCGCAGCGATCGGCATCGAGAAGGGCAAGGATTTCGCCCCCGATGAACGGATGCAGGCGATCCTGCAGGATGCGGCGAAGATCGGCGAAGGCATCGCACGCAACTACACCTATTTCCCGCGCGATACCGGCGTGCAGGCCTTTGGAGCGGACAGCGCCTGGGTGCTGGCCTATCCCGACCGCAACACGTTCTTCATGCGGGGTAAGGGCCGCAACCTGGATGGGCGGACGACCTATCACTACGGTTATATCGTGGTCTCGCCGGCCATGGCGATCCGGACCGCCGGCAAGGGGTCGGATTACACCATGGCGATGCTGGACAGCGAAAAGCGCCCCCTCGATGGGTCGAAGACCTACAAGCTGACGATGCCCGCAAATGTGCCGGTCAAGGATTTCTGGGCGGTTACGATGTACGACACCCAGACCCGGTCCCAGTTGCAGACCGACCAGCAGTTTCCGACGCTGGGCAGTCAGACCGAAGGGTTCGAAGCCAACGCAGACGGCTCGTATGACATCTACTTCTCGCCGGAGGCCCCCGCCGGCAAAAAGGGCAACTGGCTTCAAACCGTTCCCGGCAAGGGGTGGTTCATCGCGCTGCGGATGTACGGCCCGCTCAAGCCCTGGCTGGATGGCAGTTGGCAACCCGGAGAGATTGAACTGGTGCAGTGAGTAGAAAATCTGCGGCCGGTTGCAGAACCGGCCGCAGAACAGCCACGGGATGGATGCGATGACCGAACCAGAAATCCGAAACGCCACACCGGATAACACACGTGGACACGCGTCATACGCGATACAGCGCGTGCTGGCGGCGGCCAGAGCCAGGGCGCAAGTGCATGTGGCCCTGGTTACGCTGCTTTTGCAGGTTCTCATTGGTGGTAGCGTCGTTGCGCAAACTACGAATCAGGACGCGTCAGATCTGATTGATCTGCTCCGAAGCGCGGCCAAGGATGTGAGTTTTGACGGGCGCGTCGTCGCGGCCAACCAGACCGATATCGCAAGCACGCTTGATAGCGTGGTTGCACAGATCCATTTTTCAGCGGAGCAGAGCGTGGAAGCGGGCGATCCGCTGTTCACTTTGGATCCCACGGAATTCAAACTGCGCGTCAGAACCGCTCAAGCGAGCCTTCTTGGGGCCCAGGCTGACACCGAACTGGCCAATGAGAACTACCTCCGTGCCCAGACACTTTTTGAGCGTGGTACCGTGACAAAACCACAGTTGCAAAAAGCGAAAGCCGAACTGGCTGGCGCGCAAGCTGCCTTGGCTCTGGCAGAAGTTGCCCTTGACGGGGCACGGATCGACCTTGAAAGCACAGTGATCCGGGCACCCATTTCGGGAATCGTCGGCCCTCCGAATGTATCCGTTGGCGCCTATGTCGAAGCCGAAACCGGCGCTCCATTGGCGCGGATTGTTCAGCTTGACCCTGTTCTGGTGGCCTATGAAGAGCCCTACGCAGAACAGGTTGAATTGTTCCATTCCACCGCGCTGAACTCTCCGGATGAGTTTCTCGGTCTCCTGAATATCAGGCTGATGCTGACGGACACTCTGATCTATCCGATCCCGTCCAAGCCGACCCATGCCAGCAGCATTCTGAACGAAGATAAGGGAACGGTCACACTGTGGGCTGAATTCGACAACCCCCAA
Organism: Ruegeria sp. YTSA135; assembly: GCF_059610165.1. NCBI lineage: Bacteria > Pseudomonadati > Pseudomonadota > Alphaproteobacteria > Rhodobacterales > Roseobacteraceae > Ruegeria > Ruegeria sp. YTSA135. Next base: position 79,710 of record NZ_JBXWNC010000010.1, read on the forward strand.
CATATTCTCAGGCCGGGTATGCGTGTCAGGGTTCTGACCGAGATTGACGAGGACGCAGTCAGAGAAATCACAAGCGACTGAACAATTGGTTTCCCACAGAAGAGGGTACAGGAAGTGGGGCGGAGCCGCGGCTCCGTATTTGGACCCGTGGCCCCTCAGATCAGGTTGAGCGCGGTCCCACTGCGAACCCTGAATGCTGAGACCGTGGCGCGATAGGACCAAACGCAAGTGACGAAATCGGTCACAACAAAGGTGTCTTGCAGCTTCACAACACCCACTCCAAGCCCAGGCACCAAGCAAATGCTCCGAAAGAAATCCGATTTTAAGTTTACTTTTCTATCGTCTACCGGCCGCAACGTCGTAGCTGCAGCATTGTTGCTCGCTACAACAGTTGGAGCGCCGACCCGGGCTGATGAGGGTGGAACAAGTTTCTGGCTTCCCGGACAATACGGCAGCTTTGCCGCCGTGGCACCGGACCCGGGTATGTCTCTGGCTTTGGTTTCGTACTGGTATTCCGCACAGGCGAATGCCAATCAGCCTCTGGAATTCGGCGGCGATGTGAAGCTTGGCGTCGATGCCGACTATTTCGGCCAGTTTTTCGTCCCCGCCTATACACCCGACACGACAATTCTTGGCGGCCGTCCAAGTTTTTCGATCGCGTTCATTCCGGCGCGCAATAGCGTGTCCGCAGACGTGTCAGTCGGAGGCATATCAACTTCTGCGTCAGATGACGTCACCAGCATAAGCGACCTTTACCCGACGGCACAACTTTTCTGGAACCAAGGGGTCCATAACTACATGGCCTATGTCACCGGCAACATTCCGGTTGGCAACTACGATCCGACGCGCCTCTCCAATCTGGGGCTTGGCCACGCGGCCATCGATGTCGGGGGGGCTTACACCTACTTCAACCCGGAAACCGGTTGGGAATTCTCTGTTACCGCCGGGCTGACTTACAATTTCGAGAACTCCGATACAGGCTATCAGAACGGCATCGACGCGCATCTTGATTTTGGGGTGTCCAAATTCGTCTCTGACACCGTGTCGGTTGGGTTGGTTGGGTTCGCCTACCGCCAATTGACAGCGGATCGCGGTCAGCCCGCGATTTTGGATGACTTCAAGGGGCAGACCTATGGCATCGGGCCGCAAATCAGCTGGGGGTTCGAGGCCAATGGAACCGAGGTATTCGCAAACCTGCGCGGCTACAAGGAATTCGGTGTCGAAAACAGGGTCGAAGGCGGTGGCGTGATGTTTACCCTGAGTTTCCCACTTTGATCCGCATCGCCGCGTTCCGCAGTGGCGCGATCGGACCAAATTGCGCGCGACGACGAATCTAGGATCAAACCAAGCACAGAGCAATTCGATCCGGGTCTGTGCGAAATCGGATGTCCGGGGAGATCGTGATGGCAAGGCGACCCATCAAGGTAATGAAACCGTCAGAAACTGCGACGTCTGGTGACGGAGCTGAATTGAGCCGGTCGAGTGACCTCGAACCCAGACATTCAACACAGTGCGGCAGTCTCAACGCCTGCAAAACGCATAGTTCCCGGGCGCAAAAGCCTCGTGTGGGTCCGGGAACATACCAAAAAAGCCATCTCATAGGAGAACTGAAATGAAAATTTTACTGTCGGCCACAGCGGGCTTGGGCCTTCTGGCGACATCCGCATTGGCAGAGTCGCCTACGTATGCGAACACCACCGATATTCCGGCCAATGTCGTCACGCCTGACAGATCCGAAACCCGGATCGGGACGCTGGAATTCGTCGACGGCGTTCCAACCCCGGAAACGTCGCAGGCGCTGTGGGATCACCTTGATTTCAGCCGCGCGGTTGAGGCGATGATCATGACCACGCCCGCCGCATCTCTGGCCGGGTTCCGCAGGGGCATCCGCGAATTCGGCCCTGACAATGAAACCATGATGTACTGGCATGGCCGACTGGACTCCAAGGGGTTGCTGCTGACCGGCAACACCACCGTGGTCTACGGATTCATGTGGATCGACCTGAAAGACGGGCCAATGATCATGGAAACGCCGCCCAACGTTCTCGGCATCATCGACAACGCCTGGTTCCACTATGTGACCGATTTCGGCAACGCCGGCCCGGACAAGGGAAAGGGCGGCAAGTACTTGCTGGTGCCTCCAGGATACCAGGGAGACCTCCCCGAAGGGTATATCGTGCGTCACTCCGACACGTACGGTCACTGGCTTGCTATCCGGGGGTTCATGACGAATTTCGAAGCCGACCCGGTGGTCGACAACATGAAATCCCATTTCCGCCTGTACCCCATGGGGGAGGAACCCAAAGAGGTGAACTGGGTCGATGTGGCCCTGAAAGAACTCAATACCCTGCACGCGCAGGACGCGACCTTCTTTGAAGAGGTCAATGAGATTGTTCAGGAAGAGCCGAATGCGGCGCAGGACGCGGAGATGCTGGGCCTGCTGCGGTCGATTGGCATCGAAAAAGGCAAACCCTTTGCCCCGGATGAACGGATGCAGAAAATTCTTGCCGAGGCAGCCGCGGTCGGCACCGCGGCGCAACGCTCGATCATCTGGGCCAACCGCGACGAAAACCGCATCATCTGGCCCGATAGCAAGAGCTGGGAAAAGGGCTTTGCCGGAGGCAGCTACGAATTCCTGAATGACAGCGTCAGCCTGATCAACTCGCGCGCTCGGTTCCACTTCTATGCAACCGGCATCACACCGGCGATGGTGAAACCTCCGGTCGGCGCCGGGTCGCAATACGTGATTGGCCTGCGCGATTCGGAAGGCAATGCGCTGGACGGGGCCAAGACTTATCACGTGCATGTGCCCGCCAATGTCCCGGCCCGCCGGTTCTGGGATATCACGGTCTATGACAACATGACCCGGTCTATGCTTCAGGTCGACGACCCGTACCCGGCCGTCACAAGCATCGACGAATCCGTTGTGCAGAACGACGACGGGACCTGGGATGTGTACTTCGGTCCGGAACGACCGGAGGGCGCGGACAACTGGGTTCAGACCATTCCCGGCAAGGGCTGGAACATGCTGTGGCGGATCTATGGCCCCGAACAGGCCTGGTACGATGGCGAATGGCGGCCGGGCGAGGTTGTCGAGGTCAAGTAAGACGAAGCCGACAGCCGAAAACTGGATATCGCCGGGGCAATGGCCCCGGCGTTGTTTTTTTGGAGGCGGCCGTTGGACCAAACGCTGATTGGCAATCGATCATGTGTCAGTCCAGCGGTTCGCGCGGGGTTCTGGACCCGCCCTGCGGTCGGACGAAACGGGTGACGACGAAGCTCTGAAACCGGGAATTGGCGGCCCTGGTTCTTGAAACCGTACCGGCGACATCCATTCCAGTATCATTCGCCGGGTGGGGTTTTTCGGCGGGGGCATCTGCTGCTGGTCAGGAAGAAAGGGCCGGCGGTGATCAAAGCCTTCAACTTGGAGAATAAGCCATGATGATCGTTAGGCGTGTCCTGACCGAGGCGCTGGGCTCGGGATTGTGGTGGCGATGCCCAAGGCCCCAGCTGGGCTGAATCTTGGCTGGGTCGGCCCGATCCGGCGGACCGAAAGCTCGTCTTGGGGCGAACGGCGGCGCCGGTCAGCCTTGCGGGCGTGATGCCGCGGTGTGCGCCCAGAGTCTGTAACTGCTGACCATTCTCGTCAAGAAAGACGGGGCCGTGGTGCCTCAGAAATCAGGGTTCCGCGGTCTTCTCAACGTCTGCTCCTGACATCACGGCTATTTGGTTCGCGCTTGCAGAGAAGGTCCGGAGTCCGCCCTTACTGTCGAAATGTGCATGCCGCAGCATCGGTCACAAAGGGCTCTTCGGTTGCATTCGCTGCGGAGGAAACGAACGTCTCCAATGCACGCTGGGTTCCTTCAAGCATACCAGCACAGAAAAAGGGGAACCGTGTCACCACGACTCCCCTTTCGGTTCAGCTTGTTCAGTCTCAAACGCTGATCACGCGACCAGCGACAGCCCCGCGCCTGCGTCCCGCGGATGCTCGCCACTGTCGATGAACGGGATGATCGAGAAGGTCTGCCCGCCACGCTGTTCTTCGTTCTGCACGGCGTTGACGCGCAGGTCGCCATCAGGCGTGTTGATCAGCAACGACAGGTAGTCATTGCCCGTGCGGCTGCTTTTGGCCATCCAGGCCGAGCCGACGCGGATCGGTGTGCCCCGGGGCGAGCTGACCTCGATCCGGTAATCGGGGTGGGTCTCCTCGGATTTGTAGCTGTTCTCGATCAGCATGAACTCCAGATCGAACATCATGTTGGCGATGTAGCCGGTGAAGGCGTTGTCGGCGTCCATGGCGGTGAGCTCGCCCGAGATCGAGCCGGATCTCATCAGGCCGTTCGAGACCAGTGGGATGATCTCGAACGCGCCGCTTTGGGCCGCACGCGCCTCTTTCGTCTGCACCGCGTTGACCCGGAACGGGCCGAGGCCGACATCGATCTGCATCGAGATGTAGGGGTTGCCGCTGGTATTGCCGGTCTCGTTCCAGGCCGTGCCGATGCGCACCTTGCGGCCTGACTTGTTGACTGCCGTCACGTCAAAATCCGGGCTGCGCGCGGACATCTTCGGGCGGGTTTCAAGCTGGATGGCGATGTCAAAACGCGTCGAGTGGATCATGCCGGTGTACTGAGCGGCTGCGGTCTCGACATTGCGGGTGAGGGTTCCTGCGAACATGGAATGGTTCCTTTTGGATTGGCCGGTGTCTGACGTCCTTGCCAGCGCATCCGAGATTGCTTTCTCGACCCCTTGAGGGATCACAAATCAGAAAGCCTGCTTTCCTTTCAGCCCCACCCACGGGTCAGAGCTGCCGTTCGAGTGGGAATGCCCCCGCGCCTCCGGGTGCTACGCCCCTCCTCTGCCCGTCTGGTCTTGATTGGCTGCCCGGATTTTGTGCGGCGTCCTTCGATTGCGCGACGAAGAACTCCGCCTCTCTTCCGTTCAACCGGTGCCCGCCCCGGTCGGTCAGACCGATACAGCTACCATTCGGCAAATAGGTGATGAGGTACTGACCGAGCCGGTCCTTGTGGACAACGTAGCCGGTATTGGCCCAGTGCACGGTCTGGCCGGCATCGACGGCGGCCTTGATTTCATCGAGTGTCATGATCCCCCCCCACCTTGCCTATTCTGCTGCCATTGAAGCGGCATCTGGTGCCTGCCCCACGATCCGGGCCAAAATATCCACCGTGTCGATCCCGTCCCCGTGCGGCAGAAATACCCGCAACTGGAAGGCGATGATCTCTGTGAAACATCCCATTGCCTTGAGGCCATCGATCATGCCCCGATCCGCACCGGACAGCTCGAGGCGCATCTCACCTGCGACACGGCGACGGGTCAGGGTCAGACCCCGGCCCAGGTCGACCGGCGCGGTGGTGCCGAGCGAAGCGGTCAGCATTTCTTGCGGCGTTTGCGGGTTGGAGACGAGGAAGCGGGCGCGCAGCGCGGCCGCACCTTCGTCGCTCAGCGTGCGCCCGATCATCGCGGTCGCCCCATCCGGCGTGACCCTGTAGATGCGTTCATTCGTGGTCGGAATGTCCTTCCAAATCGGCAGCAGCAGCCCGGTCAGCAGGTAGAGCTTGGTCGTGGTGGTCTTGGGCAGGGACGCAGCCTCGGCATCCCAAAGGCGGGTGAACTCGGGCCTGTCGATCTCTTCCCAGGCGGAGGACTCGAACCGCGCCTCTTCGAGATAGCTCGACCCGTTGGGCCGCACCGCCTTACGCATCAGCGTCACGATGTCCTCGTCATACATCTGCATGGGCCGCGCCGAGATGAGCGCCGCGCGGCCAGAGGCGCGGTTGACCATGGGTAGCTTGTCGGGATTGCGCGGCATGGCCTCTTCGGCCTCAAGGACGTGGACCGGGTCGGTCACCTCGAGCCCGATGATCCGTGTGACAGCACCAGATTTCGGGCAGGTCCAGAGATCCTCTGTGGAGACCTGTTCGATCTTTTGGCCACGCAGGGTTTCGACGCCGAAATCGAGCGTGCCCGCCGCGCGCGCCCGCTCAGACTGATCAGCGATCCGGCGCATGAACTCGGCAAAGAGTGCGTTCTGCATGTGGATGGGAAGGGCAAGCACCCGGTTCAGAAACCGCTGGATCGGGGGCAGCTCTTCGAGCAAGACCCCGTCCTTGTCGATCAGCCGCAGGGCCGTCCAGTCGGCGAAGCTCTCATAACTCATCGCCTCGGCCCGCCCGGCGGCAAGATCGGCGAAATACCCACGCAGCGCAGCGCGCGCGAGCGGGCTTTCCAGATTGTCTCCCTCACGGAACATGCCTTGCGAGCCGGTCTCGCGCTGACCCTTGGTCAGGGCCCCCAGCTGGTCGAGGCGTTTGGCTATAGTCGACGTGAAGCGTTTCTCGCCATGCACATCAGAGGTGCAGACCCGGAAGAACGGCGCGCTGACCTGCGCCGAGCGATGGGTGCGCCCGAGCCCCTGGATAGCCGCATCGGCGCGCCAGCCGGGCTCCAAGAGATAGTGCCGCCGCCGCTTCTGGTTCTTCGCCGTTTGCGCTGCGTGATAGGAGCGGCCCGTGCCGCCCGCATCCGAGAAAATCAGGATATCCTTTTCGCCGTCCATGAAGGCCTGGGTTTCGGACGAATTGCTGCTGGCGGCGCGCTTCTCGATGAAGAGATGACCATCCTCGGCCTTCAAAGGGCGGATGGACCGACCCGTGACCTCTGCGACGGCCTCGTCGCCAAAAGCCCAGAGGATCTGATCGAGCGCCGAGGGGATCGGGGCCAGCGTCATCAACTCCATCATGGCCGCATCACGCAGGGTGAGCGCCTCGCGCGAGACGACGAGCGCGCCGGTCTCATCCCGCATGGGTTCCGCCACCATATTGCCGTCGACCTCGACCAGCTTTTGCGCATGGATCGGGAAAGCCTGTTCGAGGTAGGCCAGTACGTAATCGCGCGGCGTCAAGGCACCCTCGACAAGTTCATCCTCGGGGTCCATCGTCTCAAGCCGGCGTTTCAGCAGACTCTCGCCCGTCGAGACCACCTGGATGACGCAAGCCTTGCTCGCCGCCAGATCGTCCTTGATTGCGCGGATGATGCTTTGAGCCTTCATGCCCATCAGGAGATGGTTGAAGAAGCGCTGTTTCGTGCTCTCGAAGCGGGACTTGGCCGAGGCGCGAGCGGCCGAGGCATTGGTCTCGCCCGAGGCGTCGTTGACGCCGGTCGCCGTCAGCGCGGCTTCGAGATTGTGGTGGATGGTGCGAAACGCACCCGCATAGGCGTCGTAAATCTCGATCTGGGCCAGGGTGAGCGCGTGTTCGAGCACGTCATACTCCACGCCGTCGAAGCTGAGGGCGCGGGCCGTGTAGAGGCCGAGCGTCTTGAGATCGCGGGCGACCACCTCCATGGCGGCAACGCCGCCGGCTTCCATCGCCGACACAAAGCTCTCGCGGCTCGGGAAGGGATATTCGGGGCCCTGCCCCCAGAGCCCCAGCCGCGCGGCATACGCGAGGTTGTGCACGCTCGTGGCACCCGTGGCCGAGATGTAGAAGACGCGGGCGCGGGGTGCTGCCAGTTGCAGACGCAGGCCAGCAAGGCCTTGCTGGGAGGGTTTGACCCCCCTGCCCTGCTCGGACCCTGCCGCGTTCTGCATGGCATGGGCTTCATCAAAAGCGAGGACGCCGTCGAAATCTCCGCCCATCCACTCAAATATCTGGCTCAGCCGCGTGGTGCCGCATTTGCCCGCGGACCGCAGCGTGGCGTAGGTGACGAAGAGGATACCATCGCCCATCGGGATGGGCTGGTCCGGTTTCCATTTGGAGAGCGGCTGGATGTCGGCGGGCGAGCCGCCCAGATCGGCCCAGTCGCGGATCGCGTCCTCGATAAGCGTGGCGGACTTGGAGACCCAGATCGCCTTGCGGCGCCCGGCCAGCCAGTTGACAAGGATGAGCCCCGCGCATTCGCGGCCTTTGCCGCAACCGGTGCCGTCGCCGAGGAAATAGCCGAGGCGATAGGCCCGTGCATTAGGGTCATCATCGGCGCGCGTCAGCTTGGTCTGGTCGTCATCGATGGTAAACCGACCGGGCAGGTCGCGCCCATGGGCATCATGGGCCATGATGATGGTCTCGAGCTGCGCCTCGGAGAGATGTCCCTCTTCAATCAATCGCGCGGGCAGGCGTAATTCCGAACTGGCCGCGCCTGAAGGTACGGGTGGCGCGACCGAGGCCATGGCGATGCTTTCGACGAGCGGGGTGGGATGTTCCTGCGCACCCGCGATCTCGATCCGCTGCGGACGGTAGCGCGCATAGATGTCCGAGATGGGCGTGTTGTCGCGCGGGGTCTCAAGTCTCGTGAAAACTAGCGGGACAACGGCATTGGCCCGGGATTTGGAGGGGGCGACAGGCGCAGCGGCGGTCTTGCGCGGGGCAGAGGATGCAACGGTCGGTCGAGCATGAGGGATCGGTTCAACCCGTTGGGCGGGGCGCATCTCGGTCCGGGTTGCGGCCACGGCATCGACATATGCCAAGGCTTCATCCAGATCCCGCACAGGGACGCGGATCATCTCGCCGTCCTCCTGCACCTTGTCGAAGACCATCAGCTGGGTTTCGACAGAGGTGCCAAGCTTGCGGTAGACTTGCCCCGGCATCGTGAGTGCCAAGCGCGGCGTGAGGAGACCGCAGGCGCGGGACCAATGCGCGGCATCGCGTTCGGGCGTGAATCCCGGCGGCATGATCGCCACAAGCCGCCCGCCGGGTGCCAGGCGCTTTGCAGCCGCGATGAGATGCTTGGCGGCGATGTGCTTGTCTCGGGAGCGATCGACCGAGGAGGCGAAGGGCGGGTTCATCACCACGACGTCGGGTAGAACCGGCGTCTGCAGTAGATCATCGATATGTTCGCCGTCATGGCCTGTGACCTCGTCGCCGAAAACCGCGCGCAGGAGACGCTGGCGAAAGGGGTCGATCTCGTTGAGCAAAAGCGTGCCACCGGCCCGGGCGGCAAAAGCAGCCAGGGCACCGGTGCCCGCCGACGGCTCCAGCACGGTCTCGCCCTTGCGGATCGCCGCGGCCCGCAAGACCAGCGCCGCGAATGGCAGCGGCGTGGAAAACTGCTGCAGCCGGATCTGCTGCTCTGACCGGCGCGTTTCCGTCAGGAGCCGTGAGGCAAGCAGCTTTGCAGCGGCGATGTCACCAGCCGCGGCGTCCCAACGCAGCAGCACCTGGATGGCGGCTGCCTGCATCAGGTCATAGGCCATGCGCCAGTCCCAGGCGCCCATGGCATCGCTGCCTTGGAACGTCTCGCGCATGATGCGCGCAAGCGCTGAGCTGCGCAGGGGTTGACGGTCGATCTCCGCGCCGATCTGCGCGAGGGCAGAGGCGAGGTCAGCTTGGGAGGCTGAGAGAGCCGGTTTGGGCTTGGTCATGGGGAATTCCTTTGGATCAGGGTCTGAGTTCCAAAGGAAAAAAGCCCGCTCTACACTTTGAAGGCGTAGAGCGGGCAATTTCTTAGCGGGGGGCCTGCACCCCGATCATGGCCACTGCTGCGCAGCATGAAGAACGCGCAAAATAGTCACCATCTCAGGGCTTTCAGCATAAACCACGATGTAGTTCGGCCGAACAACCATCTCCCTAGTCCCGTTCACACGGCCCGCGCGGTACATCTGAGGGCGTTCTGGAAGGAGGGACGTCTTGTGTTCAATCTCGTCTTTGAGAACTTGGGCGGCATCCGGGTTGTCGTCAGAGATGTAGTCAATGATTGCCATCAAGTCGGCGATGGCCGTGGCTTTCCATTCAAGATTTGGCCCATCAAGATTTGGCAAGGCGCTTCCCGTCAATCAATGCCTGGGCGTCTTGCATAGCCTTGGCATGGGGCGTTGTGGGCCTTGGATCGTCCAGCGCTTCTTGTACCTTCGCCCTGAACCAGGCGTCATAGGCATCCGGATCAGCGGTCAATCCGGCAGGCAAGCCGCCTTCTGCGGCCACGCGGGTCAGAAGAATACGCACCGCGTCGGAGAGCGTCAGACCGACGCCCGCAAGTGCGTCCGAAGCCTGTGCTTTCAGCTGATCGTCAACACGGACATGAAGCATGGATGTTTGGGCAGGCATGGATGGTCCTCCAATTGATGGGAATGATGTATCTCATTTGAGATACAATTTCAAGTCGGCAGCATGCGCGCGCGTGGTCCCGTGGTGTTGTCTCAGCGGGCAACTCAGCCATCCTGCCCCGCCAAGAACTCCGCCAGCACCGGGCTGGCCGCCCCCTTCGCGGAGCTGAGCAGCTCCGAGCCCGCAAGCGAGGCTCGAGACAGGCGCACGAGCCCGCCGGTTTCCTCGATCCGGTAGCAGCGGCGGTTTTGCCGCCCCCGCCTGTAGTGGGTCGCAGTGACGATCTGGCAGGTGCTGCCATCGGTGAGCGTCACAGGGGTGGCGAGCCTGATTTTGTCGCCCTCCTCGTAGTCCGGGATCGCAGCCCAATCCCGGCAGCGCTGACGCCAGTCCTGGGCGTAGCTGTCCGGGTCTTTCAGGTCGGAGAGGAGCTCGATTAGCCCAAGCGGCGCACGAGACTCGTTCGGGCCAGCGCTTTCCTCCATGTCCTTGTAGCCCCAGCACCCGTCATCGTATCGGGTGAGGAAGACAGCCCCGAAGGTGATCGAGCCGTCCGCATCTGTGGCGTAGGTCGTGTCCTCGACAGCGGTGCCGTCGCGATTGGTGACCCTTGCCGCCGCGTACCAAGTCGAACCCACCTTGCAGGCTTTGACCAGTTCGGTTTTGCGCGTGTCGCCCTCGAAAGTGCAGAGCCGGGCGATTTCCGCTTTCTCATCCGCGTAGTTCTGGACGCGGCCGTCGGTGTAGAAAAGCCATCCCATCTCAGAGTCCTTTCTCTCGTTGGGGAAAATTGTTGTCGCCAATGTCCCGAGAGGGCCGCAGGCCCGGCAGGGTATTGGCGATGCGTGTTTGAGAAAGGGCGCGTTACGCCGCCCTCCGGTCATCGATTTCCATCAGCGCATCGAGCGGCACGCGGTAGGGCTGCATGGCGTCGAAATCCTCGCAATTGCCGCAGTTCTGCACGATCGCGAAAGTGTCGCAGGCATCCTTGAGGATGACCCGGAAGGTGCCGCCGAGGCCCGAGGGCACTTCGTAGGTCCCGCCGATGAGATAATCCGAGGCCCGGCGCACGAAGACGCGGATGCTGTGGCCATCGGTGGCGAGCCGGATGGCCCCTCGCCCCCGGTCGATGAGCACCTGCATGTCATCCAGGATGTCGGTGTAGAACTGGCCGGTCAGATCGCGAAACGCCATGCGGCGCTGCGCCATCCAGTCGGTGTCCCGAAACGGGTTCATGCCGTCGGCGAAGGCGAAAGAGGGATCGGCCTGTTCGGTGGTGACGATTCGGGTGGTCGTGCCATCGATGCCGTTTGAGCGCAGATGCACACCATTGCCGACGATCAGGATCAGGGCGGGCCTGTCCACGGGCCCGTTCCAGTTGGGCAGGAAGGTTTTGCAGGCGCGCGCATGGGCGATCTGTGCCGCAACAGCGGACGCAGAGAACTTGAGAATAGCCATGGGGATGTCTTTCCGTTGGGTGTGGGAGGGGCGACCCGCGCAGGCAGAAGGGCTTGCGCGGGTCACGTGACGGCTCAGGCCGCTTGCGCGATCTCGTTGTCAGGCTCCGGGGTTTCCGCAGCGGGCTCCGCCTCATCAAAGGCGACACCGGCGGTCTGCATCATGGGCGGGCACCAGGCGGCCACGGCAGCGCGCTGCACGTCCGTGAGCGTGGCGAAGGGCTCGGCGAAGAGCTTGTCGCAGAAGGCGACGATCTCCTTCTTGCTCGACGAGGCCAGCGTGACCGCCTCCTGGGCGAGGCCGAGATCCTCGCCGAGGATTTTCAGGAGCCAGGCCTTCTTGAAGCGGTTGAAGAGCGCCGCGTTCGGCGTCCAGTGGGCGCGGACGTCGGGCATGATCTCGATCTCGAACGCATGCATCAGGCTATCGCGCCGAGGATCCCGCGCGAAGCAGGACTGCGTGGTGCTGGCCGTCGCATAGGCCAAGAGCTTGGCCTTCTCCCCTGCATCGAGCGCGCGAAACGCCGCGAACTGATCGGCGGGCGGGCGGGTATCATCGAGCCACGAGAGGTCCAGCACATCATGCGCCGCGGCCACCTGCTCGAGGGAGGTCTCGTCGATCTCGTCCATTTTGGCGTGGTTGCGGTATTCCTTGCGGGCATCGATCTTGATGGCCTGCGTGACGCTCATGCCGCTGGCCAGAACGTCACTGACCAGCTTGAAGAGCGTGAGATCGAGCGTGGCTTCCGGATGCAGCGCCATCGCGGCCCCGAGCGCCATGGCGCGCTCGGTCTTGAGGTCTTCGGCCAGTGAGGCCGGGTAGCTGATTTCGCCTGCGTCCGGGGCCTCCTCCCCCGTCGGGTTGGCCGAGGAGCCGCGCGCGCCCTCCTCTTTGGCGGTGTCCTCGGGGCGCACGAGGCCCACATGGAGCGTCACCTTACCACTCGACCAGGACGCGACCACGCCTGCACGGGCCAGGTCCTCGGCGCTGTAGGCTTCCTGCAGGTCGCGGGCTTCTTCTTCCAGAGCGTCCACGCGGTCGTAGAGCCCATTGTAGGCATCGTCTTCGAGCCCCTCATCTTCCATCTCGAGCTGGAGTTGCTCGAGCTCGGCGGTGATCTCGTCGACGCGCTTCTGGGCGGCCTCATTGGGCTCGATCGGGCCGGGATAGACGCGGCCGTAGTCAGCCATGGTCGCATAATCATAGCGGACCATCGCATCGGCCCAGGCAAAGCCCAGTTTTGCGCGGGCTTGCTCAGCGGCAGCCCCGAGTTTCTCGAGCAGGATGGTCTCGACCAGCGCCGCATCTTCCAGCACGGAATGCTCTTCCAGGAGATCGGCCGCGATGGCCCCACCCCGCGCTTCGTAGTCCTCGCGCACAAAGGCCCCGATATCATCGCTGACCTGCACACCGCGGGATTTGAGCGCCTGACGGACGGTGTAGGCCTGCAGGTAGCTGTCTTCCTTGGTCAGCGCCTCATAAACCTCGCGCTGAACCTCCTGGCTGGGATGCTCGGCAAAGGCCTTCATCGTATCGAGCGTGATCGTCTTGGCCCGGGCCGCCGCGCGGATGTCGGGGTGGATCAGGCCATAGCGCAACCGGCCTTTGACGGCGGCAACCGTGGTGCCGAATGTCTTGGCGATCATCTCGGGCGTCTGGCCGTCGACTTCCATCATCCGGGCGAAAGCCTCGAATTCGTCAATCGCGTTCATGGGCGCCTGGGTGATGTTCTCGGCGAGCGACAGCGCCGTGGTGACGTCGCTCTCCTCAGGGACAAGGCGGCAGTCGACCTTGGTTTTCGCGGTGAACCCCTTGGCGGCCTTGTCGGCGATCAGCTCCTTCAGCGCGGCATGGCGCCGGCCACCGGCGAGGACAGCGTATTTGCCGTCGAGCTTCTGGACCAGGAGAGGCTGGAGCAGGCCCAGAATAGCGATACTGGCCTTCAGATGGGCGATGTTCTCGGGGTCATAGGTTTCGGGGGAGTTGCTGCGCACATTGGCGGGGTGAGCTGTCAGATCGCCGATGGCGACGGAAGCGGGATTGAAACTTGCGGTCATGGGATATCCTTCTCGATGGATTAGATGCGGCCCGCGCATTCAGATGCGCGGTCAATCCCCAAGGGCGGGGATCACAACGACAAAAGGCCCACTCTCCCTTTGCAGGGTCAGCGGGCCATAATTTCTTGGGGTGTCAGAAGGGGGTGTCCCCTCCCCTACCAGTCGCACGCCATCATGATGGTCAAAACGCGCACGGTGGTGGCGGGGTTGTCCGGCGCCTCAGCCCCGTAGCGGAAGTCGGAATCGGCTTCGTACAAATCCAGTTTCCAGAACACGGTCTCGCCTCGGATCTCGACCGCCCCGAAATCATGCCATCCTTCGGGATCGTTCTCGGGCTCGAAGGTCTCGAACATGCCCGTGGCCTTCACCGCCTCGGCCATTAAGCCGTCACCAGCCTCCATAAGCGAGCGGGTGACATGCATCCGGCCCTGGAGGGGCTGCGCGGGCGGCACTCCGAGGCATGCGAGCTTGCGAAACGCGTCGTTCTGCGCTGCGATCACACTCGGATCAGGGCGGTCTGTCTGGGGTTGTGCGGTGATGGTCATGGGGCATTCCTCTGTGAAGTTGAAACACCCATCTCAAAGCCTGCTTTTTCTTTTCCGCCTGGCGGCAGGACCGAAGGAGAAGGTGCCCTACCCGAACAGCCCCTTGGATCTGTAATTCGGGTTGGGGATGGTCTCGACCCAGCCACCCCGTTCCTTGATGGTCTCGAGCGCTGCCGAGAGTGGATAGGCGCCCTCGGATGGGCTCCACCAATAGGCACCGCGTTTGAAGGTGATGATCTTGCGGCGGCCATCTTCAAAGCAGGCCACCCGCAGCGTCTTGGGTTCCTTGCGTGACATGCGAGTCTCCGTTCTCTGTGTGGTCAGGCGGCCTCGGCACTGCGCCCTGCCCTGCCCACCTCCGATCTGGCGATCAGATAGTCGCAGGCGCGCTGCGCATCGGCCGCGTGCTTGAAGATCGCGTTCTTGTCCGAGCGCAGCACGCGCAGCCAATTGTAGAGATACGCCGCGTTCATTTCGAGCGTATGGGCTGTAAATCCGAGCGTCTGGCCAAGGAACACCGAGGTCAGCTCGGCGACGATCTCTTCGCGGGCATAGGCCGTGTTGCCGAAGCGTGACAGACCGTAGTCGCGGTTCAGCCGATGGCGCGCCTTGGTGGCATGGGCGAGCTCATGCGCCCAGACCCCGTAGAATTTCCGCGGGTTCTCGAAACGCGCGATCGACGGCATGAACACCTTGTCCACGGGCGGCAGGTAGTATGCTTCCGTCCCCGTGAAAACGGTCGTGATGTCGATGGCATCAAAAAACGCCTGCATATGCGGGATGGGCTCGGACGGCGGATGTTCGGGTGCCGGCTCCGGATCGGGGAAGAAGCTCTCGGGCAAGCCCTCGATCTGGCAGGCGTTGAAGACGCGGTAGGATTTCTGGAATCGAAAGACGCGGGCCTCCTCAGAGCGATCATCGTTCTCCCTGTGCTCATCCTCATCGCCGGCGTCTTTCCGGCTTTTACCGTAGTAGACAACGACAGAGGATTTTTCGCCCTTGCGGACCTTTGCATCCAAAGCATTGGCCTGGGGAATGGTCATCCAGAAAGGCGAACTGTGGCCCGCCATCACAGTGCGCATGGTGAGCAGGAAGTTGTTCACTCCCTGGTAGGGTTCTCCGCACACGCGCAGGGGGCGCGCGCTGCCGCCTGCGGTCCAGGGCTTGCGCCAGGGCAGGACGCCGCGCTCGATGATGCGGATGATTTCGTTTGTGATGACCTCGGAGGCATCGAATTTGGGCGTGCGCGATCGGGCCATGGCTGGCCTCCTTTCGTGTGGTGGTGAGAGGGAATGGCAATCAGGTTGACTGACGGGGGCGTGGATCGTTGGTGATCCTCGCGCCGAGCCCTTCGACGATGTCGATGTAGGTGGTCAGCAAGACGGAACTTCCAGGGCCCCAGGGTTCAGAGGCGTCCGATCCGTCCCACGTCACCCGCGGCAGGTTCGCGAAGGCAATCACATCGGTGACGGGTCGGATATCGATGAACGGGGTCCCTCGTGCGACCGCAAGAGTGGCCAATGGAAAGCGCTCGATCGGCGCGAGAGTCGAAACGGTAGTCCAACCAAGATGGATGAATGTCCCGCCCTCTCCGCAGATCACATGCGCGTTTGGCAATGACGCCGCCTGCTTCAGATAGCCGAGATCACGCAGGACGGTCTGGCGTTCGAGCCGATGTGCCAGCGCCGTCTGGCCAGTTCGGCGCAGCTCTCTATGCCGCCACCAAGAGGCTGCGGTTGCGCGGAGCACGCGCAAGACACCTGTTTGCATGGGAATGCCCTTCATCAGGAACGGCAGACCGGAACCCGGCCCGGACCCATCTGAGGGACCCCAGAGGCCCTAATCCGTCAGTCACAAAACCCGAAGGACACTTTCTCTTTTTCCGGCCCCTTTGGGCACACAACAAAACCGAAAAGCCCGTCACATCTGCCGAAGCCATTGATTTCATGCAGCAATTCCGGATCGGCACCCAAGATCGGCAACGTATATCGGCAAAACCTTGCCTGCGGCTCCGAAATGTGTATGTTTTTCAATTACTTTGCAAACATAGAAGATCGGCAAAAATGCTGGAAACACCCGCCAGAATCGAACCCTGCTTCTTCGAGGAGCATATTCCTACAGAATTGGCAGACCTTTCGGTCGACATCCAGAGGGAAGCCACCGGGCTGGGACAAGGGCTGCATCCTGACAGCGCAGCTGAGCTTGCCGATCTCGTCCGTGTGATGAACTGCTATTACTCCAACCTGATCGAAGGACACAACACGCGCCCCCGCGATATTGAAAAGGCGCTGGCTGGTGCCGAGCTTGAGGAAGAAGCCCGTCCTCTCGCCCTTGAGGCCCGAGCGCACGTCATCGTTCAACGGGCCATCGATGAGATGCATCGCATAGGCACCCTGCCCCGCCCCACATCCGCCGAATTCCTGACGTGGGTCCATAAGAGCTTTTACGACGAGATGCCGGATGAGTTTCGGGTCATCGAACATCCCGACGGCACACAAGAGCCCATCGTTCCGGGACGCATGCGCCAGGATGACGATCGGGAAGTTGCGGTCGGGCGCCACCTACCTCCTTCATCGTCGCGGGTCGCGGCATTCATGGACCATTTCGACAAACGATTTCAGATTGCGGCGCGGTCTTCGAGTGGACGGATCATCGCGATCGCCTCTGCACATCACCGGCTCAACTACATCCACCCTTTCCCGGATGGTAACGGCCGTGTCAGCAGACTGATGTCTCATGCCATGGCCCTCACAGCAGGGATTGGTGGCCAAGGGCTCTGGTCCGTATCACGTGGGCTGGCCCGCGGGCTAACCGATCGGGGCGAGTACAAACGGATGATGGATCTGGCCGACAGTCCACGTCGCGGAGACCGCGACGGACGGGGGAACCTGTCAGAAGCGGCACTGAAGACTTTTAGTGAATGGTTCCTAAAGGTGACGCTCGACCAGATCACCTTCTCAGCAAGATTGTTCGATCTCGGCGGACTGGACCAACGGTATCGTCGTCTTGTTGCAGATACCATCGATGACAAGCGAGCGCCGGAACTAATCTCGGCGGTTCTTCGGCATGGGGCACTGGAACGAGGCGATGCGCAGATTGTGCTCAAGACGTCCGAGCGTACTGCTCGCAACACGCTGAGTAAACTGACCGCCGCCGGATACCTGACTTCCGTCTCGCCGAAGACGCCAGTTCGGTTGGCGTTTCCGTTGGATTATCGAGAGCGGCTCTTTCCAAACCTCTTTGGAGACGGTGACCTCCCACAATAACTTTAGGCATTTAGGGTGTAATGCCTGGCCGCCGATTTCTTCCATGGGCGGCCAGATTTTCATCAAGGCTTGCTCGTGTGTCACTTGTCCACCGCGGTGGACATCTGCTGGTCTGAGATAAACTGAAGAACCACCACGCGCCGCTAGGTGCGTTTGGACAGTTTTGGTTGCCACAAGCGCCGCTTCTCGTTCGAAGTCCACCGCGGTGGACATTAGACAGTTCGCTCATTGTTTTCGGACAGTCGCTTGAGCAAAGCTAATGGTTCAAATTGGTTTTGCCTTTGACCCAGGGTGATACTGTGAAAATACGCTCCAAAATCCCTGATGCGTTTTCCAAGCTGTAGCATGATGAAGATCGCGCATGACGCTTTCTGAGCTCCTACAGCATTCTTGGCTTTCTCGAAAGTCTCTGGGTGAATGCCCATCATGGGTGCAAGTGTTCGAGCATGGTTTTCAATGTCCAACCAGTTTCTAAGTCTTTCTGTGGAGAAGGATGTCGCCTGATCGCAGACTGAGGTCAGCAAGTCTGGTTTCAGGGTCTCAAGGCCTAGGTTGCTATCTAAATCTTTTTTTTCTTCTTCAGACTTAGATTGATGCCGGACAGTTTGTCCGTCATTGGCGGGCAATTCCATAGTTTCAGGCGGGTCATCTGGGGTAGACAAACTCTGGCATTCTGCATCTGTATTGGCGAGCAGAGCGTGGTATTCGGGGAGGCTCAGCTTCCTGCGTAGAGCTTTCCGTGCGTGGTTGATGAATGCGTTGCTAGGATCGTGCTCTTCCAAATGGGCGAGCTTTGTAAGGATCTGTTTGCGGACAAATATCCGATCTCGCCGGTTATTCTCCATCTCTTGCGCGATGGCTATAAGCTCGCTCGCACGTTTGAGCAGGGGGGTGAGAGACAATCCATAACTGATGCACTCCCCGCCGGATGAGCGAACGCGGTAGCGCTTTCGGTTCGAGCTGTCATTGCGCTTGATGAATCCGAGTTCAACGAAGCGGTTGATGTGCCTCCGGAGTGTCCGTTCGTCGATTCCGCCAACGCGCTGGCAAAGTGAATTGTTAGACGCAAAAACCGTTTCGCCATGGCCAGGTTTCAGAAAACTGAGCATTGCTTGAAGTGTCTGTATGTGGCCAGGACGTAGACCAAACACGCTGCGTGCATCTCTCAGGGCTCTGAAGATGGTCCAGACGTCGGTTTCAGATGGGGGAAATGAGCCGCGGGTTGCATCAGCACCTGCGGCTTCGATCGAGAGTTTTGTAAATGCCATGGCTTGTTCACGACGACCGTTCGGCCCGCAACTTCCCCGTCTCTTTCCTCGAATTTTCGCGGAAAAAGGCAAAAAATATCAGTCCACCGAATCGGTGACTCTTGACCGGTATGCTGGAGGTTGCTACATCAAAGATGCTAATCAGATGATGAGGGCTCTCCAGGGGAAACTTTGGGGGGCTCTTTTCTTTCGGGTCTTCGCTTTTCTCCTCTGCTCGTGTTGCTCTGTGTGGCCTGGGTTAGGACCCAGAGCCTCTCTCATTCCGCCACTGTACGAAGAGTTGCAAAAGCGTAGCTTCCGCGTGCTCTTCGAGCCATTGGCCGAATTCTGGATTGTCCTTCTTGGTGACCTTGAGCGCGATCGCCTTCTCATCGATTGTCAGCGTGCCCAATGACCTGCCGTTCTCATCATTGATGACCGAAGTCAGCCCACGATTGGGCGGCTTCTTGTCGCTACGTGCTTTGCTCGAGCAAGCCGAATAGACCGCTTGGAACTTTTCGGAACTAGGAGTGTCGTCGGGCAGGGCGGCGAGCGCCTCTTTGGCGATGTCCACCAAATCTACCTTCACCGACAAGGCAGCTAGATCACCCCACTGCCGTCGTCCGATCCCATGTGCTGGCCCGATAAGTTGAACAAGACCGTCTGGCAGTTGTTCTATGACGACCCTGTGGTTGGATACGCCTTGCCGGGTCAGACCTAGAGCATCTTGAATGACACCGGGTTTGTACCCGGATTCTTGCATCTCTTTGATAAAAAGAGACTTTTCTATAAAAGACGGATCAAGCCTGAGGTTGTTCTCCTGGCCTTGAGCGATCAGAGATGCGTCATCGTCCAAGGTTCGAACAATTGCCTTGACCGTTCCACCGACCTTACGGATCGCCGCAAGCCTGCGGCGGCCGTAGATGATGCGGTATCTGTCCGGTTGGGCTGATGGACGGACCATGATGGGCACTTGTTGGCCATGCTTGCGAATGCTCTCGGCCAACTCATCGATACTGGAATCTTCCAGCACCAACCGATCGCGCAGCCCATCCATGTCAATCTGATCGGGTTCAATATCGCGAATCGAGTTTGCTGTGATCTCGCGCAAAGAGTCGCGCAATCCTCCAACAGATCCCGGCAGCTTTGCCGCTTTTGGCGGGGTAGGGGAGGGGGCTCCGCTCTCCGTCTCATTCCTTGGAGGCTGGTTGAAGATGTTTCGGGCCATCAGCGACGCCCCCATGCCATTTGGATCGTCTGCTCTAGCTCATCGCCAACGCCATTCACGCTGGTCAGGGCGCGATCAATTGTCTTTCTGATGAATTGGCTTGGATCGACTTCGTAGACGGTCTGCTGGGTCATCCCCGCGTCGGAGATCGCCGTAGACTTCAGCATCGGCTCTGTCATGACCTGACCTGCCAGAATTGATCTCAGGTAGCCTGCCATTTGGGTCTGCGGACCGTCCGACGGTTCATATCTGGTAATCAGGAACTTGACAAAATCCCATGTGACACGCCGACCGATGGCTTCCTCCACGGCCTTGACCGTTTCTGAAGCAAGCTTCAGGAATTGGCTCATGGATGCGATGTCAAGCATGCCAGGTACCACGGTAACCAAAAGCCCCGTCGAGGCTGCCAGCGCAGTCAGGGTTAGAAACCCAAGCTGAGGCGGGCAGTCGATTAGGACGATGTCGTAGTTTGCCTCAACCTCTTCAAGCGCCAAGGCGAGGCGCTCTGCAAAGATGGGCTGTACGCGACGGGCGAGAGCGTTTGCGGTCTCGGTTTCGTACTCAGAGAGCATCAAACCGGCGGGCACCATGTCGAGCTTATGGAAATAGGTCTTTTGGATGACGTTCGAGAGAGGAACTTGGTCCTCATATCTCAAAGCATCATAGATTGTGCCGCCATCGGCGAACTCAAGCTCGGGCCGAAAGCCGAAAAACGTGGTCAAACTTGCTTGCGGATCGAGGTCTAGGACCAGCACGCGGTAACCGCGCAAGGCATACCTTTGCGCAAGATGAATCGTTGCAGTAGTCTTTGATGAACCGCCTTTGAAATTGACGACGGATATCACCTGGAGACGATCGCCATCACGTCGACCTGGGCGGTAGCTTTCTGCGTTCTTTCCAGTGCGTCCAAGAACATCGCGCAACTCATCAATCTCTTGGGCTGTGTAGAACCGGTGTCCGCGGTTGTCTGTATGCACTTCCGGGAAGCTGCCGTCCTTGTGCCGGTTGCGCAGGTTAGATGTGCTTACGCGCAGGAGGCCGGCGACTTCGGTGGAACTGAAGCGGCGTAGGGACTTTCGTTCTTCGGGTTCGAAAGCGATCTTCATCTGGCGATCCAAAGACTCAGCCAGATTGTCGGCAAATGCTCCAATATCGGAAGAGCCTATGCCTTGCGTGTATCCAATGTTACGATCATCCATGTCCTGCCGCCCACTCTCGGCCTCTGTTGAGGCTCTTAGTCATTCTGACGGTGTACAGCGTGTCTGACGCGTTTTGCCGTCAGAATGGGAATGCCACGATCCAGTGAGTCCGGCAAGAAGAATCTAAATGTAGTGTGAAAGTTATCCACAACACCTATAGGTGTTGTCGTGTAAAAAACTCAGCAAGTCATTGATATATGTATATTAAATGCAGATCTAACCAAATCGAGCCGCCACTCTGTTGAGTTGGCACATTAGCAGCTAACCCCAAGCAACTAATGGCACTTTCTGCCTCCTGCGGAGTTTTCTCCCGGTGAAATTTTTTGGATTCGGGTCAGAAGCTACATCTGATTTTGGCTCGATTCGTACGGCATGAGGCCAAGTCGTTCCGCCCGCTCCAACAGCATTTTCACCGAAGACGGCTGCCATCTTGTTCGGCCACGAGGCGTGCGTTCGCGCATAGATTCCAGCCGTTCACAGATCGCTTGAAGCGTGATGTCAGGATCTGCGCCCTTGATGCCAGCAATAATGGCGGGCAGGCGATCGTCCGTTTCGCGGCGCCCGGCGCGGGCCAGCACCTCGGCAGGCAGGAAGCCGTCGCGGACATAGGCCTTCACAGCGCGCAGCAGGCGGCTTTGGGTCCAGCGACGCGCCTCGGGCAAGGGGCCGTTGATGATGCGCAGCACGTCCTCCCAAGCCAAGTCGGGTCGCAACCGGCGCACGTGGGGCACCCAATCTTGTGCCGTCTCGTTCAAACGCTCCATGTAGCCGTCCTGTCGCGCCAGCCGCACTTTGCGAAGAGCAGCAGGGTCTTTGACACGCAGCCCAGGGTTCCCGCCCACGCGGCCCTTTGTGCGCGCGCTGGCGAGGCCGGCCTTGGTGCGTTCCCGGATCAGGGCGCGCTCGAACTCGGCCGCAGCGCCCAAGACCTGCAGCGTGAACTTGCCTTGCGGGGATCCGGTGTCGATCGGGTCCTGAATGGAACGAAAGAACGCACCCTTGGCCTCCAGCCGCTCGATCACCTCCAGCAGATGCGACAGCGACCGCGCCAGACGATCAATGCGCACGACAACCAGCGTGTCGCCCTTGGCCACGCGCTCCAACACGCGCGCAAGGACCGGCCGCGCACGATTTCCGCCCGAGGCCTGTTCTTCATGGATCTCGGCGCAACCCGCGGATTTCAGGGCCTGCGACTGGGGCAGGGGGGTTTGATCCTCGGTTGAAACGCGCGCGTAGCCTATCAATGGCATCAAAACAGGCCTTTTGCAGTTTCAGATACCGCCACTAAACGACCGTTTATAAACGGATGCAAGAGAGTGCTCTCTCGTCGTGCTGGTGCAGAACCCCTTGGTTTCCTTGCCCTGAACGCGATCTGAGAGGTTCCGCCGGCAGTCGCCCGCGCATAATATATAAAGAGCATGGGCAATGGTCACAAAATCGCTTGGGTAATATGCATAATATTAGTATTTTGCACACATGAAGCCGCAAGCATCTACTTTTAAAATTGATTTCGATGATCCCCTCATCACTACAGAGGGGGATGAAGAGGCTCACGAAGACGATCTCTGGTTTCTACCTGGGCCACTCGAAGAAGAACCGGATGATTTGCCTCCCGGGCCACGGGCGGAACCGCCCGACACTGCTGTCATCGACGATTGGGCGAAGGCAGAGGGGGCTCACGCTGCGCTTCTGGCAAGAGTGGCCGCACGCTTGGGCGCTCTGGATGACCGGCTGCTGCGCGGCCCTGAAGGCTGGCGGCACCGGCTGGCTTTAATCGAAGCAGCAGACCTCAGCTGGTTCTCGGGCGATCGGGTGAGCCCCGATCGGTTGGCGCTTTGGATGTCTATGCGTTTGTCAGGCGTGCAGGATGACCCGGAAGCGCTGGCCCGGGTCGGATGGGCCGTGCGACGTCTGACAGGCGGTCCGGATCCAATGGTCGATTTGGCGGCCTTCCTGGATCGGCGTGATCCCGAGAACATCGAAGATGCCACCGAACGGCTTAAGGATCGAGCGGGCGGATGGCTGGACGTGATGAAAACAGCAGTCGATCTACACCCAATCACTCGGGCTTGCATGGGGTTTCATCTTTGGAGCCTCGCGGGTCTCGGCCAACATGGCGACCGAATCGAGGCGACTGTCACCGCCAGCAGGATCGCAATCAGCGACGGGAATGGTGCCATTTTTGCGCCGCTGGCCATGGGCGGGGCAGGGGGCTTACGTGCCTCCGGCCTGCTGGCCGAACGATTGGCCCGCTGGCTGGATGGGATGGAAACAGGCTGCCTGACCGCAATGCGGCACCTCGACGATATCGAAGCATGGTCAACACGGGCGGAAGTCGAGATGTCCCCACTCTCGGGTAAAACCCCGCCCGCTTTGCTTGCAGCCCTAACCGAATGGCCTTTGGTTTCCGCTCCGATGGCCCAAACTCTGACGGGTGCCAGCCGAGCGGCCGTTCAGCGCAACCTCGCGTGGATGGAAGCGCGAGGCCTCATCCGTGAAGTTACGAGGCAGGGGCGTTTTCGGATGTGGCGGGCAGCGACTTAAAGGGTGCCAAAGGTGATCCAACACGCATAAGCGCGCTTATGTGTCGTATGAAAAAATTGGTAGTACAGCAATTCGAGGTGCTCACCGAAAGTCATGCCTTCCCGGGATGGATTGCAAGACTTTATCGCAATTACAGTGATTTATGTGTAGTGATTCAGATGCGATCTGTGGTCCCGTTTCGATCGGGCTTTGATGCGCTACGCCACGAGCAGTTCGCTTCATTGAAATGACCTTCGTTCGGCAGTGTTTTCGGGAACGCGCTGCGCCCACTATCCGAGGGTCAGCACCATGTCCCCTGAGAGCGACAGCGGCGGAATGTGGAGATTTTCGGGTGCCGGACCTTTGCGGATCCTTCCCGCGGTGTCGTAATGCGACCCATGGCACGGACAGAACCAACCGCCGAAGTCCCCGGCACCATCTCCCAGAGGCACACATCCCAGATGCGTGCAGACGCCAATCATGACCAGGAAGGCTTCGTGGCCGGGGATCGATCTGTTATCGTCATTCGCTGTTGTATCAGCCGGAAGATTGCGGTTTCGAGCGTCGGTGTCCGGAAGTGCAGACACAGTTTCTGAGCGTGCCTGAGCAACTTCCTCTTCTGTCCGATGCCGGATGAATACTGGTTTCCCACGCCAATTGACGGTCAGTTGTGTCCCGGGAGGAAGGTCGGAGATATCGACGGAGATCGTTGCGAGCGCACGGACATCAGCGGAGGGGTTCATTTGGTCCACGAGCGGCCAGACCGCGGCGCCAGCAGCCACGATACCCGCTCCTGCTGTGGCGTAGTAAAGAAAATCCCGGCGTGCTGTGTCCTCGTACGTGATGCTCATGCCACGTATTCTACAAGGCAACTGCGCAGGAGGGTCAACGACACACGTGTAATGTTTCGTAATCGAGACCCGCTTTCGTGGACGCGCAGGCGAGCGATCTCGTCCGACTAGCGATGAGGTGCCGCACCCCTGGCCAACATCAGATGATGTTCCTGATGATGCGCACCAATCGCCATCATACCGAAAAAGCCAAGCCCCTGTATCTGCGCGGCATTGCCATCGACAATGAGCGCTACTCCATCGTCCAAGTCCTCTGTCTCAACATCCCAGCCGGTCTCGGCCGCGAGAAAGGGCGCATGGGCGGGCACCATGTCGCGGATGGCCTCTAGAACACGTGGGGTCCCCCGGATCTCGAACCGCGCGCCTTCAGGGCGCAGCATGCGGGTGACAACGGCGTCCGTGGTCAGAAGATCCATATCGACTAGGTGGCGGCGTAATCCGGCAATATCGACCCGCTCCCAATCCGTCTCGGGATCGGTCTGCAAGATCGCAACGATTTCCGCCAGGGCGGCAAAGGCCGATTGCCCGGTTTCCTGGGGCCCTCCCGTATCCTGACCGGTCGCGGAATGCGCGTGCTGGGCGGCCACGGGTGCCGCCATCAGTATGGCAAGGAGGACGGGAATGAGACGCATGGACGGATCCTTCGGTGGGGTGCTGTCATGTTTACGCTAGCAGGAGCGTGCGCATCGCAATATGATTTCAATCATATGTTGCCAGAACCCTATGATCGTATCCCGAGCTCAGCCCTGCGCCCTTTTTCCGGCGCGGTTGGCGATATCGTGTTTCACCAAGGCGGCCCCACCCACGGTCTCTATGTCGTGCAAGCCGGGCGCGTCCATCTCGAGCGGGTCGGCCCAGATGGCGAGCGGTTCATCATTCACCGTGCCCAAGCCGGAACAAGCTTTGCCGAAGCTTCCGTGTTTTCAGATGTCTATCATTGTGATGCGGTCTTCGTAGAGGCCGGGGCGTTGGTCCGGATCGACAAGGCCGCTGTCTTGGCCGCCTTTGCGGACCCGGAGTTTGCACGCACCTATGGCCGCCAGGCAGCTCAACAGATACAGGCGCAGCGACAGATGCTGGAGATCGTCGGCATTCGGCGCGCAGAAGACCGGGTGATGGCGGGGTTGGTCGCGGGCCTGCTCGAAGGCTCCGTGGTCGAGTTCGCCGCCCGGTTACAGCTGAGCCATGAAGCGACCTACAGAGGCTTGCGAAAGCTCGTGCAGGACGGGCGGGTCGCAAACCCGTCCCGCGGGATCTATCACCTGCGCCATTGAGCCGATCAGCTGTGGCTGGCAAAGACGGAGGTCGCGCCGTCGGACCCCACAAGCAAGGTATCAAAAGCGTCACCGGCCCCGGGACCGCCCATGCCGGGCGAACTCATCGGCATGCCGGGGACAGTCAAACCGCGCGCCACCGGTTGTTCTGCCAGAAGCCGCTTGATGTCCGAGGCGGGCACGTGGCCCTCAATGAAGTAATCGCCTACCACCGCGGTGTGACATCCAGCGAGTTCCGGTACGATTTGCAGACGGTCTTTGAACGCATAAAGCGCATCCTGATCGACATCCTGCGCTTCGACGGCGAACCCTGCCTGGCGAACATGTTCAACCCAGGCTGTGCAGCACCCACATGTCGGGGTCTTCAAAACCCTGATGATGGAGGCCGCATCAGCGAATACGGGGCGGCCCAGTACCACGGCGGCACCAGACATCAAAAAAGCTCGTCTGTTCATGCGTCAATCCTTCTCAGTGTTGATCTAAACATTAGCCTCTTCGGACTTGTCGTCGAGAGTGTTCTCTTCATGCGTCATCGTTTGCTTGGGTATGTCGAGTGCGTGCCCGCTTGCTGGCCCCCGAATTGGCTGAACCAGCATTCTGTCGATCCATAGATCTCGCTTTGTGCGAAATTGCTCGATGCCAATCTCCATTCCGGTATGGCCCTTGGCTGGCTGAGCGACATAGGTGCCGAGCAATCGATCCCACGAGGGCAGATTGAAGCCGTAGTTTGAATTGGTCTCCCTAGGATCCATCGAGTGGTGCACGCGATGCATATCCGGAGTGACCACGGCCCATCTGAGCCAGCGGTCGATCGAGACTGGCAGATTGATGTTGCCGTGATTGAAGAGGGCAGTGGCGTTCAGGGTCACTTCGAAGAGCAGAACCGCGAACGCTGGTGGGCCGAGTGCCGCGACGACCGCAAGCTTGATCGCCATTGAGACCACGATCTCGACCGGGTGAAAGCGCAGCCCAGTTGTCGCATCAAAATCAAGGTCGGCATGGTGCATGCGGTGCAGCCGCCAGAGGGTAGGGACAGCGTGAAACATTACGTGCTGCAGATAGATGGCGAGATCAAGCAGCAGCATCGAGACGAGTGCTGCTCCCCAGACGGGGATGTCGAGGTTGTTAAACAACCCCCAGCCGCGATCTTCGGCCATCACAGCCAGTCCAACGGCAAGGATGGGAAAAGTCAGACGCAGGATCACCGTGTCGACGATGACCAGCGCCAGATTATTGGTCCAACGGATCACACGCGGGAAGTCCCGGCGCCGGCGCGGAGCCGCAATTTCCCAGAGTGCCATGCCAGCCAAAAAGCCCAGAAAGGCCGTCAGGCGAATTTCGGGTTCCGCAACAAGGATGGTTTCGATCACTTTCCAGCCTCCCGCGATTTCAACCCGGTATTGTGGCTCGCATGCGGGTTTGATGATGACGTCGTTGCCTCTTCTTCGCGTGCCTTGTGTGCATTGGATATGTCGAGATCTTGGGCATGCGCCTCGTCGAGACAATTGGTCTCCAGTTGCAGGGTGACCATGTGAAAGCCATGTTTGTAAGTCAGACGGTTGTAGGCGTTTTCAAGGATACCGGAAGCATCTGCGGGATCGGCATGGCGCAGGTGGGCGGAAAACGCGTGTTTGCCACTTGTCAGCGTCCAGGCATGTACGTGGTGGACGTCGAGGACGTGCTCCTGTTCGCGAAGACCTGCAGTGACCGCCCGAAGGTCCGTGTCTTCCGGCGTACCTTCCATGAGGATGTGAACCGCTTCGCGGATCACGCCGATTGAGGCCCAGAGGAGCACGACGCCGAACGCAGCACCGAGGATCGGGTCGATTGCTAAATAACCGGTGAACTTGATGACCAGGGCGGTCACGATGATCAGAAGGCTGCCGACGAAGGTCTGGATGATATGCCAGAGCGCGCCACGGGCATTCAGATCGTCTCTACTTGATTGCCACATAAGGCCGAGCGAGATGATCTCGGTGACCAATCCACCGAAGGCCACCCAGAGCATTGGACCCGTCGGCAGATGGATCGGATTGCCGAGCCGCATGACGCCCATCCAGATCACGAGAAGGGCCATGCCCAACAGAAAGCCGCCATTGACGAGCGCACCGATGATCTCGGCGCGATACCAGCCGAAACTGCGTTCCGGATCGGCAGGCCGGCGGGCGATACGCTGCGCGACAATCGCCACGATAACTCCGCCGACCGCTGAAAGCGTGTGAAAGGCATCGGACAGAACAGCAATTGAACCCGTCCATAGGCCAACCATCAGTTCGATGACGAAATAGATTCCCGTCAGCCATGCGGAGATGACCAGCGCCTTGCCTGACGTGGGCATGTGTCCGGTGTGAGAATGGGATGCCATGTTAGCTTACTTTCCTTGTAGGGCGGCGTTCGCGCCAAATCGCGACAAGCAGGGACAATGCGGTAAACCCGCCAAGCGCGACTGCCGTCCACGTGGCGGTGCGGGCATCCCCGTTCATGGCCTCGCTGCCGAGATGCGCGAGAAGAAAACCCGCCGGAATGATTCCGGCCAGAGTCGCAAGCGCGAAGCGCCACAGATGCAGTTTACTCAGCCCGGCCGAGTAGCTGATCATGTCGAAGGACAGAAACGGCAACAGCCGGCTTCCGAAAACCAGAAAAGTCAGGGTGTTCTGCGACCCGAGAAAGTGCGGGCCTGTCTTTTGGCCGAAGTGGCGTTCGACGAAGGGTCGGCCGAGCCAACGGGCGAGGAGAAAGGCGGCGAGTGCCCCGAGTTCCGCACCGAGGACGACAAGTAGCGTCCCGAACGTGTGGCCATAAGCGGCCCCGGCGGCAAGCGCGATCGGCGCAGAAGGCAAGGGGCTTGCCACGATTGCCGCCGTCATGAGCGCGACCACCAGAACAGGACCTAGACGTCCCGCGGCATCGATCCAGCGGTCAAGGTCCTCACGCTCGGGAAGACTGATGTCGAAGCCCAGAACATCCGGCAATGCTAGAACGGAGATCGCGAGCACCAGAAGGAGCAGAAGGGCAAGACGAAACATCATGGCCAACCCCACGGCTGCCTGACGTCCTGTTCAGAGTTTTGTTGTCTCGCGCCTATCATGAGGCGTGACATAGGGCTTCCAGTCGCTGTAAGGTCAAGGGCCAACATCACGTTGATACATTTTGCGACAAAGGAAGTTCGGGTCATTTGGGAAAGATCAATCTATTCTGCTGGTTATGACACCCCGAACGAAAACCCTAGATCATAGACGCTCGCAGAGCCTGCAACGCGCGAAGGTTTTGTGCTGGCTCCTTGGTTTGGTGATCACGGCGATTGGCTTCGTGCTGCCGCAACCTGTTACGGCTCAGACGCGTGCTACGCTTGTTAGTCAAGTAGAGGATATTGTTCTGCCGTCGCCGCCAGGAGCACATGAGCCGTCTCTTACGAGCCACAATGGCGTACTCTACATGAGCTGGATCGAGCACGAAGGGGACCAAACCAAAGTCATTATGGGCCTCCGCTCCGCTCAAGGCTGGTCCGAACCGCGCCTTGTGCATCAAGGGCCCGATCTTTTCGTGAACTGGGCCGACTTTCCAGGCATCGCGCTCTTCGACGATGGCACGATCGCGGTTCACTGGCTTCGTGAAATCGGTCCGTCGAGTTTTGACTATCAGGTCGAGATCGCGCTTTCGCGCGACGGTGGCGCGTCCTGGAGCAAACCACTGATCCCCCATGAGGACAGGTCTTTCGCGCAGCATGGGTTCGTATCGATTCTGCCTGCGGGTGCGGAAACTCTGGCTGTCATCTGGCTCGATGGACGGGCTTACGGCGCCGGGCGCGACGAAGCATCCACAGTGCCTGACGCCATGCAGTTGCGGGCAACGACGCTGACAAGCGACGGCTCTCTCGGCCACGACGTTGCCGTCGATCTGCAAACTTGCTCCTGCTGCCAAACAAGCCTCGCCGCCACCGGGAACGGCACGATACTCGCCGCCTATCGGGACCGGACGGATGAAGAGATCCGCGATATCTCTGTCGCTCGGCTGACGGTTGATGGATGGCAAAGGCCCGTGACGGTTCACCATGATGGGTGGGAGTTGGCGGGATGCCCGGTCAATGGTCCGGCAATTGCTGCCGATGGCCATGACGCGGCCGTCGCATGGTTTACAGGCGCGAACGACCTCGCGGCTGTCAAAGTGGCCTTCTCTGACGACGCGGGCCGCAGCTTTGGCGCGCCTGTCCGGGTCGATCTCGGCAATCCAGTCGGCCGGGTCGATGTCGAGTTGCTCGAGGACGGGACCGCGTTGGTGTCCTGGGTCGAATGGACCGACGGGAATGAAGCGCTCATGTTGTGCCGTGCGGAAAAGGAAACCGGATGTGTTGCACAGGAGGTGCTGGCGACGAATTCAGCTGGTGCGTCCGTGAACTTCCCAACCATGGCTCGGCTGAGCCGCGACATCTTCATCGCTTGGACACAACCTGACGGGACCGGCGACCTCATTGCCATGCGCCGGATCAGACTGCCGGAGATCGACTGATTATGTCCGCCCCGCCACATATCCTGGTGGTCGATGACCATGCCGAGATCCGGCAATCGGTTACGCGCTATCTCCAGAAAAACGGGATGCTGGCCACCGGCGCGGGCAACACGTCCGAAATGGATGATCATCTGGGCAAGGAAACTATCGATCTGATCGTTCTGGATATCATGATGCCCGGAGAAGACGGGCTGGCTGCCTGTGCGAGGTTGCGCCGCGAGCATCGGATGACCCCTATACTCATGCTCACCGCTCTCGGCGAAGATGACGATCGCATCAGTGGGCTCGATACGGGGGCCGATGACTATCTCGCAAAACCTTTCAATCCCCGCGAGCTTCTGGCCAGGATCAATGCCATCCTGCGCCGTGCGGGCGAAGCATCTTCGCCACACGGCGGCGCGCTTGCAGGAAAACGCGCGAGATTTGCCGGTATCACGTTTGACCATGACGCCGGCCAGGTGACCAAACAGGACGGCACGGCAAACACGCTGACAACTGCAGAAGCGAAGCTGCTGTCGGTCTTTCTGGAACGTCCACGCGCCGTCATCAGTCGGGATGAGCTGCTCGAGTTGAGCGCCGGGCGGATCGCTGGCCCATTTGATCGGACGATCGACAATCAGGTCTCCAGACTGCGCAGGAAGATCGAACCGGATGTCTTGCGGCCGCGGATCATCACGACAGTGCGCAATGGCGGCTATTGTCTGAATTGCGACGTGGATCTGGAGAGCTGATGCGCATGGGGTTTCGCACGCAGATCGCCATCCTCGTTGTGTCGGTTCTGTTCGTCGCCCAAGTCGTCGGGTTTTGGCTATTCGTGGATGAAAGGTCTCTGGCAGTACAGGCGGCCATCGGGAGCGAGGCGGCGGGGCGCGCGGCCAATGTTGCCCGCCTCATCGAAACCGCGCCACCCGATTTGCGCGATGAAATCGTTGCGGCGGCGACCTCGCCGCTGGTGCGCTTCGAACTTGGTGATGAACCGTCGGTCACGCATACGCATCATGACGAGAACGGAGCTGTGGAGGCCCGAATTCGCGCGCTTTTGAACGATGGTTACAGTCGGGACATCCGCGTTGAAGTCCATGAAATCGAACAGGGTCTTCTCCCGTTGCCGAACCTGTCGCCAGAAATGGCCGAGATGCACGCTGAAATGATGCGAGGACGTTTGGCGGCGATCGAAATGGAGGTATCGATCGCGATCTCGGGAGGCCGCTGGTTGAACGTCGCAACAAGGTTCGAGCGTCCACCGATCCAGTGGTCCTGGGCGTCCACGCTGTCATTTGTGCTGACTTCGGTGGTGCTGCTCTTGGCCGTATTCTGGTTTGTTCTGACTCGCTTGACGCGCCCTCTGAACGAACTCGCGGCGTCTGCGGAGGAATTCGGTCGAGGGGGAGGGAAGGGGCCGATTGCGCCTGTCGGGCCGACAGAAGTTCGGGATCTGACGATTGCCTTCAACGACATGCAGGCGCGCCTTGCGCGTTTCGTCACGGACCGCACCCAAATGCTTGCGGCACTTGCACATGACCTGCGGACACCCCTGACAGCGCTGCGGGTCCGGGCCGAAATGGTGGACGATCCCGAGACGAAAGATGGCATCGCGACATCGCTCGAGGAGATGCAAGAGATGGTCGAAGCCACGCTCGCCTATGCACGCGGCGTGGGGCAGGGCGAAGAGTTACAGCGTGTCGACGTGGCGGCATACCTGTCTGGAATCCACAAGTCCACTCAGGGCGAGCTCGATCTTCAAATGGGACCCGAGGCGGTGGTCCAGATCAAGCCTTTGGCGATGCGGCGCGCGCTGCGCAATCTGATCGACAACGCCCAACGTTACGGGCGCAACCCTGTTCTGTCCTGGGATGTGTCTGATGCGGGCGTCGAAATACAGGTCGACGATTTCGGGCCTGGGATCCCTGACAACCGCATTAGAGACGTGTTCCAGCCCTATCAGCGGATCGAACAATCCCGATCGCTAGATACAGGCGGCCACGGACTGGGGCTCTCTATCGCGCGAAGTATCGTCCTGGAGCATGGCGGTACCATAGACTTGTCTAACCGCGATGAAGGTGGGTTGCGCGCTCGCGTTGTGCTGCCTCTGACCGGCACGTCCGACGTCGGGGAACGCTTGGATCGGGGATTTGACGACCCACTGCAGGTGCCAGGACACGGGACCTGACCAGCTTACCAGCTGCGGTGTTGATACATATCATTACAAAAAACCAAAGCGCCAAACGTTCCTGAAATCTTCCATATCCGATAGAAAACAAGGCAATCGACATGGAATGAGGCAGAACCATGCAATCAAGAAACCGATTCCTGATGTCCAGACGCGCGTTCGCGGGCAGTTTGGGTACAACACTCCTATTTGCGCCGTCTGTTGTAACCGCTGAGATCGCTGAGCCAGTTCGACGGAACGTCTCGTCCTTTCGTACCCACGCTTGGGAAGATCACTTCGACACCCTCGGGGTTGGGTTGATCATCTCCGATACGACATCGATGGTCATCCAGCATTGGACCGCTGAGGGAGAGATGCGTCTTTACCCGACGTCCGTTCCGATCTCGGACGAATTGACACGTCGCGGCTACACAGAAGTTGTCGAGAAGCGAGAGAACCCGAGTTGGGCTCCGACGCCATCCATGCGCGAACGCAACCCTGAATGGCCACTGCGCATTCCAGGCGGCGACCCAGCCAATCCGCTTGGCACGCGCGCCCTTTATCTTTCATGGCAGTTTTACCGGATTCACGGCACGCAAGACACGCGGAAGATCGGTCGGCGTTCATCGAATGGCTGCATCGGTCTTTACAATGAACACATCGAAGAGGTGTTCGATCGCGTCCCGGTCGGCACGCAGGTCAAACTGATCTGATGGGACGGTACACTCTCATTGCAGTTGCTCTGGCAGGATTGCTTGGCTTGGGCTTTTGGTGGTCGGGACAAGGCGATGTGCCGGATGTTGCCGCTGACACGGAAAGAACTGGTCTGGCAATGGTCGATGTCGCAGTGCCGGAGATGCTTTCGGCGAATGCAGAAATCGGCAGAATGGCTTTCGAGGCGAAATGCGCGGCCTGTCATGGCGCGAATGCGGCCGGACAGGATGGCGTCGCACCTCCCCTTGTTCACAAGATTTATGAACCGAGCCACCACGGCGACGTGGCTTTTCTGCTTGCGGCCAAGAATGGCGTCCGCGCGCACCATTGGCGCTTTGGAAACATGCCGCCTGTCGAAGGCGTGACCGATGGCGATGTGAAGATGATCGTGGCCTACGTCCGCGAATTGCAGAGAGCGAACGGGATCAATTGAATGAGTTGGGCTTCCGTATCACTCCTGCTGACAACATCTGTCGTCGCTTTTGTAGCCGCAGGGTGCACGCCGATGGGGCGAGGCCCACACCATCAATACGGGCCCACTCATGACCGGGGGCCGCACTATGGATATGGCTCGCAATGCGCGGAGTACTCAGGTGACTTTGGGCACCGCGGCGGAGGTCCAAACGCCGCACCTGGACCGGGGGCCGGAAGCCATCCGTGTTGGGAAGAAACATAATTCAAGGTTGGAGCCAGAAAACCTTTTGAAACAAGGAGAAACCGATGCGCCTTAGACTTGTAGTGGCTGCGTTTTCGCTAACAACACTTGGCCTCGCCGCTTTTGCTCATTCGGGCGCGACCGGTGTGATGAAGGAGCGGATGGATGCAATGGGCGAAATGGGCGACGCCATGAAGCGTCTCACGCCCATGATGCGTGGCCAAACCGCATATGACCCAGACGTCGTGCGCAACGCGGCTGACACAATGATCCGTCACGCGGGGTCCCAGATGACCGAGCTGTTCCCGGAAGGGTCAAATGGAGCCCCGTCGGAGGCGCTCGACGCGATCTGGGAGGATTGGGAAGAATTTGATTCTCTGGCTGAAGCCCTGCGCACCAGTGCAGAGGGCATGAAGCTGGCTGCAGACAATGGCCTTGCCGGTCCCGAAGACATGCCCGGCGGCATGATGGGGACCGGTCAGACCATGATGGGCGGCGGCCAGGGTATGATGGGATCGGGTCAAGGCATGATGGGGGGCACACCAGGACAGATGATGACCACCGAAATGCTGGCAGAAATGCCGGTCAACGCCGGGTTCATGGCAGTGACGCAGACGTGTTCGGCCTGTCATCAGAAGTTCCGGGCTGAGGAAAACTGACGCGTGCGGTTGCTGTTCCGGGGACTCCTAATGGCTGCGACTGTTGGCGTGACGGGTGGTATAGCCCTCGTTGCATGGCCAATCGGGATCGAGCCGCCCGATTCACTCGAGGTCCTCGAAGGCGACGTGGATCGCGGGGCATATCTGGCGCGCGCGTCCGGATGCATTGCGTGTCACAGCAATTTCGAGGCCGGAGGCGCACCGCTGGCCGGGGGCGCACCGCTTGAGACAGACTTCGGGACCTTCTACCCGCCAAACCTGACAACCGATCCCGATCACGGGATGGGAGACTGGACGATCTCCGACTTTGCGCGCGCGGTCCGGCAAGGCGTTTCACCGGAGGGGGAGCCGTACTACCCGACCTTCACCTATCCGTTCTACGCGCAGTTCTCAGATCAGGACATCGCCGATCTCTGGGCAGCTTTTCAGACAGTTCCAGCGGTTCCAGAACCTTCACCAGCGCACGAGGCCAGTTTTCCATTTGACCAACGCTGGGGGCTGAAGCTTTGGCGGGCGGCCTACTTGTCGGAGCCGAACACCGATCCGGTTGAAGAACGCAGCGATGCCTGGAACCGCGGCAAATGGCTGGTGAGAGGGGCTGCGCATTGCGGTGCTTGTCACACGGACCGAAACTTTGCCGGGGCCCGGATCGCAGACCGGATATTCGCCGGAAACGACAGCCTGCCGGGCGGCAAAAGCGCACCCTCGATACTGCCCACCGATTTGCAGGCCGCTGGTTGGGACGCAGACAGCTTGGCCTATGCATTTCGCACCGGGATCACGCCAGAGGGTGATGTGTTCGGCGGGAGCATGGCGGAAGTCGTGAACTACGGAACGGCGTTTCTGAGCGATGCTGACCTTGCTGCCATGGCCACTTACATCCTGGACAACGACCTGTCCGAAAATTGAGAGTTATTGATGACCCTGAACCTTAGCCGCAGAAAGTTTATCGCCGCAGGTGCCGCGCTCGCAACGCTTGGCGCAGGGCGTGCCTTGGCAGCCACCCCAATCGACCTGCACACGCGGGTCGCCGATGTCCAGCTTCTACCAGAGAAGTATGGGCAGACCCGTATCTGGGGTTTCGACGGAATGGCGCCGGGTCCGCAAATTCGGGTGGCTCAGGGCGCGCGGGTTCAAAGGCGTCTGATCAATAGCCTGCCAGACCCGACCTCCACCCACTGGCACGGGATCCGCATCGACAACGCGATGGATGGTGTTGCAGGTCTCACCCAGGACGCCATCGCGCCCGGTTCATCGTTTCAGTATGACTTCGTGGCACCTGATGCGGGCACCTACTGGTACCACGCGCACAACCGGTCGTTCGAACAGGTAGCACGCGGACTTCATGGCGCGCTGATCGTCGAAGAGCCGGAGCCGACCGATATCGACCGCGAAGAGGTTCTGATCCTTGACGATTGGCTTGTCGATCCCGAGTCCGCGCAGATCGCTGATACCTTCGGTGCGATGCATGATCTGAGCCACGCCGGGCGGCTCGGGAACTACATTACCACGAACGGTACCTATAACCTCTCAATGCCGGTCAAGCGGCACGAACGCCTGCGTCTGCGCATGATCAACGCCGCAAATGCGCGCGTTTTTCAGCTGGCGCTCGAGGGTCTCGAGGGCTGGATTGTTGCGCTCGACGGCATGCCTCTCGCCCAGCCAATGCCGATCGATGGGAATTTCGCCCTGGCGCCCGCGCAGCGGGTCGATCTGATCGTTGATGTGACCGCAGAAACTGGCGGCGCCGGACATATCGTGCAGTTCGACCGCAACGAGAGTTTCTCGCAAATTGCTTTCGAAGTGACCGGAGACGCTACCCGCGCGCGACGGGATGTTCCTGGCGCGTTGCCACCGAACGCCCATGCGATACCGGATCTGGCTGAGGCCACAAAGCTTGACTTGCTCATGGAAGGCGGTGCCATGGGCGGCATGATGGGTGCGATGATGGGCGGGCAGATGTCGTCCATGCGCGACATGATGCAGTCCGGCAACTTCTGGGCATTCAACGGAGCGGTCGGCGGCATGGACGGCGCACCGCTCGCGGCCTTGTCGCGCGGTGAGACAGTGCGTCTGAAGATCACCAATGATACGGCGTTCCCCCATGCCATGCATCTGCACGGAATGCATTTTCACGAGATTGCACCTGACGGGAGTCTTGGGCCGCTTCGGGATACAACGCTGCTGGATCGTGGCGAGGTCCGCGACATTGCGCTCGTGGCAGACAATCCCGGCAAATGGCTGCTGCATTGCCATATGCTGTCTCATGCAGCCTCGGGCATGATGACCTGGATTGACGTGGCATGAACCGGGGCACCGGCATTGTCGGCGCTGTTTCTGTCTCCGTGATTGGAGCAGGGATCCTTTTCTGGATGGCGAATGTGGCTGGCTCCAATAGCGGGGTTATGTCGGTAGACGTGGATCTCTCGGCGGGCCAAAATCTTTACGTCGAGAATTGTGCGTCCTGTCATGGTGCCAGTCTGGAAGGGCAGGAGAACTGGCAAAGCCCCGGTGAGGACGGTCGCTTGCCGGCACCACCACATGACGAGACAGGACACACCTGGCATCACGGCGATCAGGTTCTTTTTGAGTACACCAAGCTCGGTGGCCGCGCGCTGATGGCCGCTCAAGGCATGGAATTCGACAGCGGTATGCCAGGCTTCGGGGATCAGCTTTCCGATCAAGAGATCTGGGACATTCTTGGATACATCAAATCGACCTGGCCCGACCGAATACAGGAAATGCAAGCAGTACGGACCGAAGGCGAAACGAGGAAGAGGGGAAATTGACATGAAGTTGGTATGGACATTGATGACGGCGGCGGCCCTTGTTATCCCGCTTGCCGCTCAGGCCGACGGTCTGAGCGAGGATCGCGTCAAGGAACTCGTACTTGAGGCCATTCGCGAGAGCCCCGAGATCGTATTGGAGGCGGTTCAGATCATAGAGCAGCGCGAGCAGCAGCGTCAGGCCGCAGCCGCTGCAACCGTTCTATCCGCGAACCGCGATCTACTGGAAAACGACCCGAATGCACCGGTGCTCGGCAATCCAGAAGGCGATGTGACGGTTGTCGAGTTCTTCGACTACAACTGTCCCTATTGCCGCCGCGTGAAGCCGCATATCGAAGCATTGCTGGAGGAAGACCCGAATGTCCGGCTGGTCTATCGGGAGTGGCCAATTCTGGGTGACGGGTCCGTCTTTGCCGCTCGAGCAGCGCTCGCCGCACGCGAGCAAGGCAAGTACGAAGAGTTCCACTGGGCGCTCATGGGGATGGCTGGACGGGCGGAAGAAGCCTCTGTCATTCAGGTGGCCGAGCAGGTTGGTCTGGATCTCGCGCAATTGCGCCGCGACATGGAGTCTCCAGAGATTGACGCGCATATCGCAGCATCGATGGAACTGAGCCGCGCGCTCGGTTTCAATGGAACACCGTCATTCGTCATCGGTGATGCCCTCGTTCCCGGCGTTATCGAGGCAGACCAGATGATTCGTCTCGCAGAAGAAGCGCGCGCAGTAGGCCAGTGATCTTAGACCGGAGCCGCCTCGTATCCCGCAGACTTGATTGCTTCGATCACGGCCTCGTCGGTTTGGGATGTTGTGACTTCAACCGTCCGGGCATCGAGGTCGGTTGAAACCTGCGCTGTGGGATCGAGAACTGTGATTTCTTTGGTGATTGCAGCGGTGCAATGGCCGCAGCTCATGTCTGGGACGTGGAATTTCACATGAGGTCCTTTCCTGACTTGGGCTCGAGATAGGGATTCCAGCTGGGGGAAGGTCAAGTGGAGGTCGGTGAGTAAGGCAAAACAAAAAAAATTTCATCTGCCCTATTGAGCTTCCAGTCACTGGAAGCCCTATATCCGTTGTGAACTCAGATGAGGCGAACCGACATGACCCAGAACTCGCAAGTTACTCTTAGCATCGAAGGCATGACCTGCGCGTCTTGCGTTGGTCGTGTGGAAAAGTCCCTATCGGCCCTGGAAGACATCTCCGATGTCTCCGTCAATCTCGCGTCTGAATCCGCACGGATGTCCGTCAACGACCCGGCCCGTCTGCAAGAAGCCGCTCAGGCGCTGGATACGCTGGGCTACCCTGCTCGGACGTCCAGGGTCACCCTTAACATTGCATCCATGTCCTGCGCCTCATGCGTCGGGCGGGTCGATAAGGCGCTGGCTGACGTGCCCGGTGTCCTGTCTGTGACTGTGAACCTCGCCGCCGAGACAGCCGTCGTCGAATTCCTTGATGATGCAGTCGCGACTGCTGATCTGATGGCTGCGACAGCGGCTATTGGTTACCCGGCTGAGGTCGCGGAAGCGAATGCCAGCCAGTCGCGCGTTGAGCGCAAGGCAGAAGAGGCTGACAACCTGCGCCGCAACGTCCTCTTGGCGGTGGCCCTGACACTCCCGGTCTTTGTTCTGGAGATGGGTGCGCACCTGATCCCGGCCTTTCATATGGCCATCGCGAACAGCATCGGGACCCAGACATCCTGGGTCATCCAGTTCGTTCTGGCGACGATCGTTCTCTTCGGACCCGGCAGGCACTTCTTCTTTAAGGGCGTTCCGGCTCTGCTCCGCGGTGCGCCGGATATGAACAGCCTCGTCGCGGTCGGCACCGGTGCGGCCTGGAGTTATTCGATCGTTGCTACATTCCTGCCCGGCCTGCTGCCGGAAGGCGTGCGCGCAGTCTATTTCGAGGCCGCCGCCGTAATTGTGGTGCTTATCCTGATCGGACGCTGGCTCGAGGCCCGGGCAAAGGGACGAACAGGCGCTGCGATCCAGTCGCTCCTAGGGCTTCAGGTACGCACGGCTCACGTGCTGCGTGATGGTGCAACGATCGAAGTGGACGTCGATGCGCTCGGCGTTGGCGACACGATTCTCGTTCGTCCGGGTGAGCGAATTCCCGTCGATGGAGAGGTCGTCGATGGGAGCAGCAACGTTGACGAGAGCATGATCACGGGCGAGCCCGTGCCTGTCACAAAAGCCGCAGGCGCGACCGTCACCGGCGGCACGGTCAACGGCACCGGCAGCCTGACCTTCCGGGCTTCGCGCGTAGGCTCAGACACGACGCTCGCACAGATCATCCGTATGGTTGAAGAGGCGCAGGGCGCCAAACTGCCGATCCAGGGTCTGGTGGACCGGGTGACGCTCTGGTTTGTGCCTGCTGTCATGGCCCTGGCCGCCCTGACGGTGGTCGTTTGGCTGGCGGTCGGCCCAGACCCGGCGTTGACCTTTGCGCTGGTGGCGGGAGTGTCGGTCCTGATCATCGCCTGCCCCTGTGCCATGGGGCTTGCCACGCCGACCTCGATCATGGTGGGGACAGGACGAGCAGCCGAGATGGGCGTGCTGTTCCGCAAGGGTGACGCGCTTCAGGAACTCTCAACCGTCAATGTCATCGCGCTTGATAAGACCGGGACGGTGACCGCGGGCAAACCAACGCTAACCGATGTTGTCGTCGCAGAGGGCTTCGACCGCGAAACGGTCCTTGGTCTGATCGCCGCAGTGGAGGAGCAGTCAGAGCACCCTGTTGCCGAGGCCATTGTCCGAGGCGCGCGCAGCGAAGGCATCGCAGTGCCTGCGGCCTCCGGCTTCCGGTCAGTTACCGGATACGGGGTAGCGGCCATGGTTAATGGCAAAGAGGTCATGGTTGGTGCGGATCGCTACATGATCCGCGAGAATGTCGACATCGCGTCCCTTGTCGACACGGAAAAAGACCTGGCCAATCGGGGGCGCACCGCGCTCTATGCGGCGGTGGACGGCGAGTTGGCTGCCGTCATCGCGGTTGCCGACCCGGTAAAACCCGCCAGCCGTGACGCAATCGCTGCTCTCCATGATCGAGGCTTCCAGGTCGCCATGATCACTGGCGACAAGCAGGAGACGGCCGAGGCAATTGCCCGCGAGACCGGGATCGACCAGGTCATCGCCGGAGTGTTGCCGGACGGGAAGGTTGCGGCGCTCGATGACCTTAGGGCGGGGGGGCAGAAGGTCGCCTTCGTGGGCGACGGAATCAATGACGCGCCGGCGCTTGCGCATGCAGATGTGGGCATCGCCATCGGCACGGGCACGGACGTCGCCATCGAGTCCGCCGATGTGGTGCTGATGTCAGGCGATCTGAGCGGTGTAGTGAATGCGGTCGAGGTGTCGAAGCGGACGATGTCCAATATCCGGCAGAACCTCGTCTGGGCTTTCGGTTACAACGTGGCTTTGATCCCGGTCGCGGCAGGCGTGCTCTACCCCGCCTTCGGGCTCCTGCTGTCCCCGGTCTTTGCTGCCGGCGCGATGGCGCTGTCGTCGGTTTCGGTGCTGACCAACGCACTGCGCCTACGCCACATTGCCCCCGCGATGAATGAAACCCCAAAGACAGAGACGCCACTCTCGCGGGCCCAGACACAACCGGCAGAATAGGAGTTTGAGACCCATGAATATTGGAGAAGTCGCGGAGCGCTCAGGCATCCCACCCAAGACCATTCGCTATTACGAGGATATCGGCCTGGTTCGCCCGCAACGTAGTGACAACGGCTACCGGGCATTCCGCGAGACCGATTTGCACAAGCTCGCATTTCTCGGTCGTGCCCGCGCACTCGGGTTTTCAATCGAGGACTGCCGGACACTGCTCAGCCTCTATGAGGACGAAAGCCGTGAAAGCGCGCAGGTCAAGGTCATTGCAGAGGAACATCTGACAGCGATTGACGAAAAGATCGTGCAGCTACAATCGATGCGAGAGACGCTCTCGCATCTGGTCAAATCCTGCCACGGCGACCATCGTCCGGATTGTCCGATCCTGAGCGACCTGGCCGGCGCGCCTGCAGACGGGCGTACCGTCTCATCGCTTGCCGATCTGGAAGCAAAATAGCCTCCTCAATCGCGTGCGACGTTTCTTGACGAGGCACGGTCGAGCGCATCAAGCACCAGCGTCTGGGTCAGGATTTCCGGCAGAGAGATGCCGGACGGAGCTTCTGGACCGAACACGATGTTGAACGGAATGCCGTACCGGCCATGGCGTTCCAGGAATCGCGCAATCTCGTCGTCTGGTCTCGTCCAGTCGGCTTGCATCGCGATAACCGCCTCGTCGCTAAGTCGGTCAGCGATAAAACCGCGATCCAGAACCAATGTCTTGTTGGCCTTGCAAGTGAGGCACCAATCAGCCGTGACATCCACAAAAACCGAGTGGCCCTCCGATACATGCCGAGCGATGTCCTGCGGAACGAATGCCTGCCAATAGGTGGTCCCCGTTGAAGCCCCGGATCGCTGTTGCGAAGAGAACAGCCCGACACCTACGAGCGGTATTGCGAGGCTGGCGGCCATCAAGATGCGCCGAAGAGATACGTATGACCATTCCGTCATGGCCAGAAGGATGAGCACGATGGCGGAGGCGGCCACCAGCACCGCCGCGCGCCACCCAGCTACACCGACGAGAACGAAAAGAAGCCAGGCGGCAGTCGCAAGCAGTAGAGCGCCGAGCGCTATCCTTACAAACACCATCCAGCGTCCCGGACGTGGTAAACGTTCGATCAGTGCAGGGCGCGCGGCGATCAGAATATAAGGCGAAGCCAGGCCGATGCCGAGTGCCGTGAAGACGACGAGAACGTCGACCGCGTTACCGGCCAGAGCGAATGTAATCGCCGTCCCGAGAAATGGAGCGGAGCATGGCGTGGCAAGAATTGCCGCAAGCAGGCCGGTCCCGAAATCAGCCGCATACCCGGCGTGATCGCGCCCCGCCCCGAGGCGGTTCTGAATGCCCATTGGCAATGCGATCTCGAACAGGCCGAGCAAGTTTGCGGCGAAGGCGGCCACCACGATGAACATCAGGGCGACAAAGACGGGGTTCTGAAACTGGATACCCCAGCCCACCGAGACACCGATCCATTTGAGAACGAGAACAAGCACCGCGAGCATCCAGACGAATGTCAGAACACCAAGAGCTGAAAATAGAAAGCCATTGCGGATCACACGTCGGGACTGGTCCGACACCTTCAGCACCGAGGCGAGCTTGATCGACAAGACCGGAAGAACGCATGGCATTATGTTGAGGATCAGCCCTCCGAGGAAAGCGATCGCTGCAATCAAAACCAACTGAAACAGGCCGCTCACCGACACCGCACGGGCAAATGGCGGGGCAGGGATGTCCGTACTCAACACCACAGGAGACGTGACCGCTCGCCCCGTGTCCGTGACGGTCACGAAAGGCGCCGCGTAATCGTCCGACCACGCGTTCAGCGGGATCCGAGCCCAAAGCTCTGACCGGTCACGGCTGAGGCGGATATCCGGCTTGCCGAAAGTCACAAACGGTCCGAACTCGGGAAAGATATCGACCGCCTGGAACGGTTGGCTGCTCTTTGCGGTCACGAAGAGCGAGGAAGTCTTTGCATCAAGGGCGACTGTATCGATCTCGATGTCGCTTTCTTCTGGCGCGT
This sequence comes from Ruegeria sp. YTSA135, assembly GCF_059610165.1. Taxonomy (NCBI): domain Bacteria; kingdom Pseudomonadati; phylum Pseudomonadota; class Alphaproteobacteria; order Rhodobacterales; family Roseobacteraceae; genus Ruegeria; species Ruegeria sp. YTSA135. The sequence goes on from NZ_JBXWNC010000010.1 coordinate 122,497, forward strand.
CAGGCACTTGAGAAACGAAAGCGGCGATTGCGTTGGCGGATGTACGATCGATACCAATGCCTTGGGGCAGGTCCAAAGCGAGTTCGAAAGTGTGCGGTACGCAGACGCTGGAACACGTCAAAAGCGCCACGCGAGCGCGCAATTCTAAAGGCTTGCCTCGATCTTCCAACATCACCCGGATTGGCAGGACGACCTCGCCGGAATACCCGAAATTCTCGATGCCGAAGGCTTCAAACCGATGCGGTGCGGGCCAGAGGATTTCGGCCGAAGCGAGATTGGATGAGCCCGTCCAGTCGATTTCGGGAGCCAGCCCAACTTCACCAGGCGTTCGCCAATACCCTTTCCAGCCTTCACCATATTCAAGGACCAACCCAAGCGAAATAGAGACAGCGTCCGGGGCGACGCCGTTTTCAGCCGAGACAAGTCGTGCGTTGACCGCCGGGTTCGAATAAATGTTCGACTCCGCGGCACGAGCCCCCTCGGAAAGTGTGAGAGCAAGAAAAGAGACGACAAGCGCTAGAAGGCAAACAGAAATCCGAGAAGTCGCGGCGCGTTTTTCCATTCAGCGCAGCGCTTCAGGGAGCGCAGCGAGAGCCGTCTCAAGATCAGTTATCGGCAAGCCGCGCGCGATCCATCCAGGGCCGCGGCGAGACCCAAGCATGCCTTCCGAGACGTCGATGAAGCCCGGATACCCGGCGCGCTTGAGGGCTGCGAGTAGCCGCGCGCTACGACCCCCAGTGGCACAAATCAAAGCGACGGATTTATCAGCAGAAAGATCGCGGGCCGCAAATAGCCGTTGCTCGAAACCTCGCTCGTGCATGCTGATAGGCCATGCACCCTTCGCCAGACCGGTCTCGGTCCATTCTGCGCGTGTACGCACATCGATCAGGGAAATGGCATCGTCTTCAAGAGCGTCAGCAACCTCCTGAGCCGACCAGATGTCGCTGGTCACCGCCCGCGCAAGACCGGGCATCACACTGGCACCTGCAACAAGCGCCAGGAACTGTCTTCTCTGCAAGCGGTCTGCGATCCTCATTGTATGCCTCTGACGAAAGATATTCTCGGGGTGGATGGTATCACGCGGAGATACAGGCAGCATCCCAACCCTCCTCGCGTTCCAGATCGATAATTTCTCGGAGCATCCTATCACTGATTTGCCCTTGAACGACCGTACGGCCTATGACAAGTGCAGGTGTGCCAACAAAGAAAAACACACGCGCAAGAGCGGAGCTGTTTTCCAGTTCTCGGACAACCTCGGCGCTCTCCATGTCCGAAACCAATTTATCCTTATCGACGCCAAGATCGTCGGCGAGGCGGGACAGATATTCAGGCGACGCTTGGAACGGAGTTTTCATCAGTCTCTCGTGGAACGAGACATAGGCGCCTTGACGTTTCGCTGCCAAGGCAGCTTTGGCAGCGAGGTTTGAGCTGTCACCTAGCAGAGGCAGTTCATGCCAAGCGACCGCGACTTCATTCGGCATCGAATTTGTCATCTCCGCCAGCCGCTTGGTTTGAACGCGGCAGTATGGGCAGTAGTAATCTGAGAATGAGGCCATCGGCACTCTGGCCGCGCTTGTCTCGAGGTCACCATAGAGTGCGCCGCAGATATTGTCTGAAACACGTTGGAAAGCGGCTTCCTTGCGCGCGACAATCTCGGCACCCTCTGGTGTGTCCAGCCCCACAAAGAGATCAAACCCGCCCGACGTATCGCCTGCGACATACTTTCGGAAACCGGTTGGGTTTTCGAGCGGCTCGAGTTCCAATTTTTCTGGCAGAAGGGTCGGAATGGTGCGCAAGGCTGCATATCCCGCGACAATCGCGCCGAGCGTAAGTAGGGTCGATCGCTTTTTGGAATCCATGCCACGCCCTTCGCTTCTCCATGCCGCAGTCTGCGTATCGTCAAGTCATGGCGCTGGTCAACATTACAAACTGATACAATTCTCGCCGTGAATTCAGGGTGTTGAGAAGGTATAACTTATGGCATCGCTGTCGCGCGATAGGCAGTGCAAGTGGAGAAGACTATGTTTCGACTAGGGATACTTGCAGCGTTATTCGCTACACCGGCCTTGGCCGATCCGGATGGCTATGGCCACATGTCGAGCTGGGGATATGGAATGGGCATGATGTTCGGTCCGATCCTCTGGATCATCGTCTTGGGTCTGGTGGTCGCAGGTATCATTTGGTTCGTTCGCAGCTCTGGCGTTGGAGACCAAAGACCGGGAAAATCTGATGCCATAAGCGAACTCGACCTGCGTTTCGCCAAGGGTGAGATCGACGCAGACGACTATGCCGCCCGGAAAAAGCTGCTGACCGACAAATAGCCACGCATGGCGAAAAACGGGGAGGGAAGACCTCGTCACTCTCTCAAACAGGCTGAGTCCCACATCCAACTGAATGGAAGTAGCACAAGTGACCGGTAAACAACTTGGCATGCTCGCTGCCGGTGGATCCGCTATCCTCCTGCTTGCCGCATTTGTTTTTCAGGCGCTTGGCTATGCACCTTGCGCGATGTGCATCTGGCAAAGATATCCGCATGGCGTGGTGATTGCTGTCGGCGCGCTCCTGGCCGTCGGATTGTCACCCGTAGGTCTCATGGTCATCGGCGCTGCAGCCGCGGCTACCACGTCCGCCATTGGCGTTTATCACACCGGTGTCGAACGAGACTGGTGGCAGGGTCCGACATCTTGCACGGGATCGGGATTGGATCTGTCGAACCTTTCCGGATCGGACCTCCTTCCGTCGGCATCATCAGGTCCATCAACTCTGGTGATGTGTGACGAGGTCGCATGGGAATTTCTCACTCTGTCAATGGCCAGTTGGAACGCCTTGTGGAGCGCTGCTCTCGTCGGGCTATGGCTCCTCGCATTCGCTCGAGAATGGCAAAATCGCCAGGCTCAGATCACGTATTCGGCCACCTAGCCTTGCAAGTATGCGATAGTTTCGGCGACGACCGTCAGTAACGCTACCGAAAGCCCAAAGCTCAGTATTGCAAGAATTGTCACGGCAAAATTCCGTGGGCCAAGTCTAACGTATGGCCGTAGGACCTGGGACTGTTTGATTGTTGTGATGTACAGCGGCAGCGCACTCACCATCGTGGCGTAGAGATAAACACCCGAGATGTTTTCAAAGAAAGCAGAGCGCGCAAGCGTCGGCGCGACAACGCTCAAAGCCGTTTTGCGACTACCAACAAACGACCCGAACCAATCCGCTGACAAGACATAGATCAAGGCGTGCAGCGCGAGAAACAGAAAGACCCGAACCCCGATATCCACCAATACAAACATGCTTGGATCGCGGTGACGTCCCGTTCGCTGTTGCGCAACGGCAAATAGGAAGAAGCTCACATAGTTGATGACAAAGACGACCGGCAGACCGTTGGTTGCAACCTGTCTAAGAAACCGCCCAAGCGCGGGACCCCCTCCAAGCAATGCTGAACCAAAGCCCGGGGTAAGTAAAACATAAAAAAAGAGAACTGGAATCAGTGCTGCGAGGCTGAACAGCAGGACGTTTCTCACGAAATGAACACCTGGCATATCCGTGGAAAAGTATCGTTCCATGGGGCTAGGCTGACATAGCGATCACAGCAAGTCGACCTGCATGCATCTGGCTTTCAGAAAAGGGTCAGTTATCACTCGTGACCGGCATGGTTCGTGTGGTTCACTGGAAATGTCTGCATTGCGCGCATCGAGATGCTGCTGACGTTACACAAGCGCGTGTGAAACAGACTTTCTTCTTGAATTACCAGTACATGTAGAATGTACCATCGGCTGAACAAAGCGCGCCGGGGGCTCGCCAACTGACGAAAAAAACCGGAATTGAACCAAATGCTTACGAGACGACATTTCATCGCGACCGGCACGGCGCTTTTCTCAACGCCGATTGCGCCTCCCGTGCTCGCAAGTACTTGGCCGACAGCGTCGCAAAAAGCGGCCTGGGATGCGCAGGTGACGCCTGCGAATTTCAATCTTGAGACCTCGAACCCCTGGGGTCTGCAACCGCGTTTCCTGCCCCGTCGGGTTGAAGCGCGGGCTGGTCTGACGCCCGGGGACATCCACGTCGATGCAGTGGCACGGTATCTCTATCATATTGAAGAGGGCGGGACAGCGATGCGCTATGGCGTGGCGATTGCCCGTGGCAATCTTTACGAGCCGGGGACCTACACGATCCGACGCAAGGTCGAGTGGCCGCATTGGACTCCAACCAAGTCCATGATCGAACGCAATCCGGAATACGCCCAGTTCGAAGACGGGCAGGAGCCGGGTCCAACGAACCCCCTAGGCTCGCGTGCACTGTATCTGTTTGTCGGCCAGCGCGACACGTACTTGCGGATCCACGGATCACCGCAATCGAGGTCGATTGGCGGGCGGGCCAGCTCTGGATGTGTTCGAATGGTCATGGCGCACATCAACGAACTCTATCCCAAGGTCGCAGGTGGCTCGACGGCCTACCTCTACTCTGCCGAAGATAGTGTCACCGCCCGCAGCTAGGTTGCCGGCTTGACGCAGATCGGATTGCCGCCAGCCGTCCTGAGCGGCAATGGCGTTGTTTCAACCGGACCCGCATGCATGTACCAGTAGCAGTTGTCCTCGGGCCGCAAGTACGCGGTCGCGAGGTCCTGGTTTGGTGCTGCCAGTTCTACGATATTTTCCGGTAACGGCGGGCGTGACGACGCGCCTTGTGAATTCGAGAAAGTCTCCGCGCAGGCCCCCAGCGCCAAAACGGTTGTGAGAAGAATTGCGCTTCGTATGTACATGAAACGGTAGTCCTGCTGATTGGCACTATTTTACGGATCTCTTGCAGTTCTTACATCCAACGGCATACGGCGCAATGCCAGACGGGAGTGTTTGCGTGCTGACAGAATTCTGCAATCAGTATTCAACATAAGACAGATTATACGACTTTATACTTAATGTTGCGATAGTATATTATCGTATGTATGCTGAACTCCTGTCATGGAGGCTCCTCAGCATGCGTCATCTATTAAAGAAGCTCCTCCCCTCGGTCGCGGTCGCTTTGACCGTGACAGGTTTTTCGCTGCCAATGCCCGCCCGAGCGCAGACATACCCAATCGATTGCGCGATCCTCTTGTGTCTCTCTGGTGGTTGGCCCGCTTCCGTCCCTTGCGCCCGAGCCCGCGCCGAGTTCATCCGGCGAATTAGGGGTCTGATGCCGGAGGGGGCAGGATCCTACGTTAAGATCGCCTGATCACGTTTTGGGCCACCTGTATTCGCCGGTCAGAAGTATGTGGGCCCATCCGAGTGGCGAGATATGCGCCAGCAGGTTGGGCGAGCAATCCAAATCTTCGCGGCGACGCTCGGCGACAGCGATTCCAAGGTGCTTGGTATTCCAGTAGATGACGATTGCGGCGAGCAAGTTCAGGCCAGCCATGCGATAGTGCTGTCCTTCGGAAGTCCGGTCGCGGATTTCACCCTGCCGCCCGATTCGGAGCGCATTCTTCAAGGCGTGGTGTGCCTCGCCTTTGTTGAGGCCGATCTGTGCGCGGCGTTGCATGTCTGCGTCGAGCAGCCACTCGATGATGAAGAGTGTCCGCTCGACCCGTCCGATTTCCCGCAACGCCAATGCAAGTTCGTGTTGGCGGGGATAGGCCGCAAATTTCCGCAGCAGTTGGCTTGGAGGCATACTCCCTGCCACCATGGTGGCAGCGCTGCGCAGGATGTCTGGCCAGTTCGTGGCGATGATCGGCTCTCTGATCTTGCTTCCAATCAAGTCCTTCAATTCGTTCGGGCAGGATTTTGGATCGAAGAGATACAGGCGCTTGGAGGGCAGGTCCCGGATGCGGGGAATGAACTGGAAGCCCAGCAACGCGGTGACCGCGAAGACATGGTCGGTGAAGCCACCTGTATCAGCGTACTGTTCCCTAACTTTTTGCCCGGCATCGGTCATCAACAGACCATCCAGAATGTAGGGTGCTTCATTCACGGTGGCCGGGATGGTCTGTGTGGCGAAGGGGCCGAACTGATCGGAGACATGTGTGTAGGCCTTCAGCCCTGGTTCGTTTCCGTATTTGGCGTTTACGAGATTCATCGCCTCGCCTTGACGTGAGGTGGGGAAGAACTGACCATCGCTCGATGCAGTCTGCCCGGCGCCCCAAAACTGCGCCATCGGTAAAATAGATTGCCCCTCGATTACCATGGCCAGGGCGCGGGCCATCGCATCGCTTTCAATGTGCCACCGCGACAGGCGCGAGAGCTGGAAGTAATCATGGGTGTTCGTCGCACCCGCCATTTTGCTTAGGCCGAGGTTCAACCCTTCGGCAAGCAGCACATTCAACAGGCCGATCCTGTCTTTGCAGGGTACGCCAGTGCGTAGATGTGTGAATGCCTCGGTAAAGCCAACCTCGTCATCCACCTCGAGCAGAAGGTCGGTGATCCTGATGTCAGGCAGTCGCCGATATAGATCGAGCACCATGGCGTCAGCCTCTTCGGGGACGGCAGCGGTCAGCCGGTCGAGTTTGAGAGTGCCGTTCTCGATTAGACCGCCCGGAATTGCACCCGTTCTGGCGGCACGAGCAAGTCGCAGCAAACCGTTGGCCAAACGGGCCTTCCGATCTGCCAGCCAGGTTTCCGGTTCAAACGGTACAGCCAGTCTCGGAGTGGACCGGGCGACCTCGGCAGGGACAAGCGCTTCTTTGAGGTCACCATATCGCCGAGAATGGGCAAGCCAGACGTCGCCCGATCGAAAACCCTCGCGCAGATGGCACATCACAGCCACCTCCCAAAGTCGGTGCCCGTCATCATCCTTCAGGTGCCGATGCCATTTTGAGGTACGGCGTAGGAAGCTTCGCGGTCGGACGGCCGTTGTTTCGCCAACTGCGATGATTTCCGCAGCCGTTAGCAATGGCTCGGCAACCGGAGCTGCCTTGATTTCGAGCGCCCGCAACATGCGCGGACCGTAGCGCCGGAAACGGTGATAGCCCTGAACAACATGTGCCAGCGGGTCGGCGGCCAGCGTGTCGGTGAGTTGCGCCGCGGTTGCAACAAGGTCCCTGAGCGAGGACCAACCCCCGGTATTTTGAATGGCCTCTTCCAATGGGGCTTTGTCTTCGTGCGCTTCGAGCAATGCCGATCCGAGGGACGAGAAGGCTTTCAGGGTGTCCTTCAGAGTCGATTTGGCTTCAGCCACGCAGGCGTCGCTTCGTGATTTGGCCTCACGCCAAGTCTTGCCTACGATCCGATCGTGTGTCTCGACCACTGCATCGGCAACCGCACTTCGCCATTCCAAAACGCATACTGCGAGAATTGCGAGGCGCCGATTTCCCGAGATATCCCTCATGTCTCCGGCAAAGTAGCGCTCGCCCTGACGGCGAAGACCAGCAACGCGATGCGGCGGAATATCGGACAGCAGAGAATTGTCGAGTGCGACATCCTGCAGTGCTTCCAATCGGTCGAGCAGACGATTCATGTCGGCTGAGTTCCGCCCCGTCTCAAACTGCCGCAACCAGACAAAGCGCGTGACGCTGCCATCTGCACTCTCGGTCAGCAAGGCATCAAGGCATTTGCGCATTTCAGGTTCCAGCCGATCTACGATCCGCGCATCAATCCGTCGCTCTGCCGCGACAAGGGCGTCTGCGCAAAGGCGCTCGATCACGGTAATCCCGGGCAAGATGGTTTGCGTCGAACGGCAGCGATCGACAAACCACCGCGCCAGGTCTTCGTTCGACCGCGCCGTCTCGGCTTTCTTCTCCAGCCAAACCTTCAAGTCGCGCGATCCCCGTCCCGCGAACATCTTGTAACCATAAAGCTCGCGCAGGATTGCCAGGTGTTCATGCCGGGTTTCTTCGCGGCTCGCATATTCGGCCAGATCCTCGGGCCTCAGTCCAAGCTGGGCCGCCAGGAAGCGCGTGATTTCTAGCGGAATGACTTCACCTGGTGCGAGCAACCGACCTGGATATCGTAGGGCGCAAAGCTGAAGTGCGAAGCCGAAACGATTGTGAGGGCGCCGACGGGACCGAATGATCTCCAGATCGTCATCCGCCAGGGTGTAGTGATGCAACAATAGAGCTTCGTCGGTTGGCAGGTCAAAAAGGGCCGCGCGTTGGCGGCCAGTCAGGATTTTCCGACGGGGCATAGTGTTACTTCCTTGGCAAGAGAGGTGTCCGAAAGGGGATCGATCAGCGGACGGTTACGAGCGAAATCACACGGCCAACGATGGTTGCCGCAAGACTGTCTCATATAACTGGTACGAATAGTTTTGCAAAAGAGGCCCCGTATTCGTACACTCAGGCCATGACCGCGACCAAAATAGGCTACGCCCGCTGTTCCACCGATAAACAGGATCTGACGGCGCAGCGTCAGGCCTTGATCGATCTTGGGGTTGACGAAGACCTTATCTACACTGACCACGGATTGACCGGCACCAATCGTGCCCGCCCGGGTTTGGACCAGGCGCTTGCCGCCGTTCGCGATGGGGATACACTCGTTGTCCCCAAACTAGACCGCTTGGCCCGTTCCGTTCCCGATGCCCGAACCATCGCAGACCAGCTCGAAGCAAAAGGCGTGAAGCTCGCTTTGGGGGCTTCGGTCTATGATCCCGCCGACCCGATGGGAAAGATGTTCTTCAACATCCTGGCAACCTTCGCCGAATTCGAGGCGGATCTAATCAGAATGCGGACACGAGAAGGGATGGCTATAGCCCGCGCCAAAGGAAAACTCCGCGGTAAACAGCCAAAACTATCTGATAAACAACAGAAAGAGCTCGCACGCATGCACGCGACAGGAGAATACTCCATCAGCGATCTCGCTGAACTCTTCTCAGTGTCGAGGCCAACCGTTTACAGGACGCTGCAACGGACAGAACGCCAAATCAGCTCTTAACGTAGGATCCTGCCCCCTCCGGCATCAGACCCCTCGAACTCGATACTCATGCCAGTTGCGACGTGCGGCACGTTGTGGCAATGCAGATCCAGCGCGCAGCATCGATATCGACCAGAGACATCGGCGGTACATGAACGAGGTCGAGCATCGTACCAGCGATGAGTTGTTGTCACGTCCTTCGCAGTGTCAGCCAGATCAGCAGTGCGACTCCGAGCATCGCGGAGAGAGCTGATCCGCTGAGAATGCCCAGCTTCGCCGCATTCAGGACGGACCAGTCGAATGCGAGGCCCGCAATGAACAGCGACATCGTGAAACCGATTCCCGTGAGAAACGAGCCGGCGATGATGAATGGCCACGACAGCCCTGGCGCGAGCACAGCCAAGCCTGAGCGGACCGCAAGCCAGCTGAACCCGAGGACGCCAATCGGTTTTCCCAGCACCAGGCCGACAATGATCGCCACGGAAACCGGTTGTCCGAAATCGCCACCGCCAATCGTGATGCCAGCATTTGCCAGCGCGAAGATCGGCATGATTGCAAAGCCGACCCAAGGGTGCAGCATTATCTCAAGACGTTCGACCGGCGAGAGCGATTCGGTGAGCGCTCGGCCCGCCTGACGAAGGTCATGATGGCCTGCAACATCCCCTTGCCGATGGTCGCCGTTCGGAGCGGCGAGTACGCGCCCGAGGATCACACGCAGGCGAATATCGCTCACCCAAATTCGGGTAGGGGTCATGAGGCCCAGAATGACACCGGCGATGGTCGCGTGAACGCCAGAGGCATCGAAGCACAGCCAGACTGCCGCTCCCATGAAGAAATAGACCGGGATGCTTCTGATCCCGAGGCGCGAGGCGGTTGCTACAATACCAATTCCCAGCAGGCCCAACCCGAGGGCCGACCAAGTCAACGCTTCCCCGTATCCAAGGGCGACCACGAGTATCGCGCCGACATCATCAAAGATAGCGAGGGAAAGCAGGAACAGACGCAAGGTTGGAGGGATCCGGTTTCCGAAAAGGGCCAGGCATCCGATCACGAACGCCGTATCTGTCGCCATCACGGTTCCCCAGCCGTGCATCCCGGGTTGCCCGTACATCATCGCAAGAAACAGGGAGACCGGTACAACCATGCCACCCACTGCGCCTGCAAACGGCAGGGCGGCCTGACGAGGGTTTCGCAATTCGCCCAGCACGATCTCCCGCTTGAGCTCCAACGAAAGCACAAAGAAGAAGAGCGTCATCAAACCGTCATTGATCCAGTGTCGCAGCGAGCGGGTGAAATCCAACGAGCCGAGTGTCAGGCCAATGGGCGTCTCCCAAAAGCCTAGAAAGGCCTCTTGCCAAGGTGAATTTGCCAGCGCCAAGGCCAGTAGAACCGCCAGAAGCAGGAGCCCTCCTGCCGCCGCTTCGATTTTCAGAAAGCGCACAAATGGCTTTGTTATTCTGTCGGCGGCCTCATGGGGCAAAGTCTGGGGATCGTCGATCATGGGATGAACATGCCTTTTCCAATGACGATGCACCGCTCTCTCATCGCAGCCCTGTAGGCACCCTCGCGCGTCTCTTTGCCCAGACATCATATCATGGAAGGTTCAGGCGGACAGAGCGCGTGCCTCGGCGAACGACAAAAGTCTGCGGCGACTCTCATCCCAGAGGTGGAGGTGCGCGCAGCGGAGACTTTGCCGAAGCGTGATGCGTTTGGTCTGTGCCAGAACCTCGTTATCCTCGATCACCTCTGGAAGGCGATAAAACGGAATTCGACTAGCCAAATGATGAACATGGTGGACACCGATATTGCCAGTGATCCAGCGTAGAACGCTCGGAAGCTCGTAATGTGAGCTTCCGTAAAGCGCTGCTTCGTGGATGTTCCAATTTTCTTCGTGCTGCCAACTGGTTTCTTCGAACTGATGCTGGACATAGAAGAACCACATGCCGGCGACTGCACTCAAGAACATGGTCGGCAGGAAGACGAAAAGAACAACGTCCCATCCACCCTGCCAAACAATCAAGGTCAGCGCCGAACCAATGGCGGCATTTGTTCCCATCGCGCTCAGCCAGTATCGCCAGCCCGACCGCATTAAGTGAACGGGCAGTCGGTTCTGCAAAAAGAACGTATAGAACGGCACCACTCCGAACAGGAAAACTGGATTGCGGATAAGCCGATAGAGCGCCCGGCCGAGCCACCCCTTTTCTCGGTACTCCGTGACTGTGAGGGTCGGCATATCTCCGACACCCCGCCGGTCGAGGTTTCCGGTCGTGGCATGATGGATTGCGTGCGTTTTGCGCCAGACGTCATAGGGCGTCAGCGTGATCACGCCGATAACGCGACCGATCCAGTCGCACAGGCGCCGACTGCGAAACAGGGACCCGTGACCGCAATCGTGCTGGATCATGAACAGTCGGACGAGGAACGCCGCATTCACCAGTGCCAGGGCCATTGCCAGCGCAGTACTGATCGAGAGCATCCACCAGGCGACCGCCCATATTGCCACGAACGGTGCCACTGTCACGGTCAGCTCGAAGATACTGCGCGAATGGATTGGCTGTCGGTATTTCGCCATCGCCCGCGACCAGTCTGACGGAGCCAAATTGGGCTCTTCCCGCATCAGATCAGTCTGACCGGCAGCATTTCGCGTGCCCGGCTCCTTACCCGTAATGGACGAGGCCCGCGCTTGTACTGGGGGCTGCGGCGCGCTCAGAGGCTGAGCTTTGCGGACTCGGTTGGTGGTCTGATCCGGTATCTCTTCTCGATCTCGCCCTTGGCGACGACTGTTGGTTGAATAGGACGAAAGCTTCATCGGCAATAGAAATCCTGTGTGACTGAGCGTTTACACTTGCGGCCTCCGAACGGAGTTGCCACCAGCGATGATCTGGTTGATGAGTGCCGCAACAGATCGGTGCGTTTCCGTTTCGGCCTCCGATCCCTTTGCGTTCTCATGAGTTGCTGCGGCGTCGCGAAGAACACCTACGATCTCATGCTCCGGCAGCAGTCCGCCATCGTTCATGGCAAGCAGAAGTGCTTCGCAGATTGAAAGGGCGGCCTGTCCTGAATGCTCGTTCGCCGTAGACATCTTTGGATTTCCCTTCTTGTTTCGCGATCTAGGCTAAATTCGCGCCGGACCTATCCGTACTTCTCGCACGAAATGAGCTATGCTGGACTGATCGAGAGCAGTTGAAGAAACGATTTCCACGCGGCTGACGGAACTGTCAGGGAGAAGCTATGACACCATTCGAGACCAGCCCGCTCACCCGCAAGCTTTCGGCCTTTGTCGCTTTGTCAAAGGCGGAGTTGGATGTGCTCGAGCGCCTGCACCAGCGCCGCCGCTCCTTCGTCGCTGGGCGCGATATGGTCCATCAGGGGCAGTCGGATCAAGCCGCATATATCCTGTCCGCGGGTTGGGTCTGTTCCTACAAGATCCAGGCGGATGGGACGCGTCAGATCGTCGATTTTCAGGTGCCCGGAGATTTCCTCGGCTTGCGCAGCTTGCTGTTGCGCACCTCTGATCACAGTTTCGAACCCATCGTGGAAATCGAGGCTGCCGAAGTGTTGAAGAGCGACCTTCTGGCGGCCTTCGCGCAGACGCCGCGGCTTGCGACAGCCATTCTCTGGGCGGCGTCGCGGGACGAGGCAATGGTGGTCGAACACCTTGTCGGGATCGGCAGGCGCGACGCGGACGCCCGGATGGCACATTTTCTGCTGGAACTGGGATCGAGGCTGGCACTGGTGGGTATGGGATCCAAGGGAGGATACGATTGCCCACTGACCCAGTATCACTTGGCCGATGTGCTGGGGTTAAGTGCCATTCATGTGAATCGCGTCCTGCGACAGCTACGCGAAAGAGGGCTGGTGACCTTTCGAGACGGTCGCGTGTCCTTTGAAGATCATGCCGGGTTGGTGGAACTGGCTGAGTTTGATGCAGCGTATCTGGATCAGACGGGACCGCTCTTGAAATAAGAAGGGCCGCCGGCCATTGATCGGCGGGCGGCCCCGGTGTTCAGGTCAGACGCTGGACATTAAGCGAGCGCGTGGGTCGCCGCATCGAGTTCCTTGTTGGTCTCGGCGTCGTTCTTCGCCGTGTTGGCTTTCTCGGCTGCCTGGTAGTGCTTCAGCGCCGCGTCCTTCTTCGGCCCAGCGGGCGCCTTGTCCCACGCGACCTTCACGGACGTCATCTTTTCGGCAGTCTTGTTCTGTTCGGGTGTCATTGGAATTGTCCTTTCATGGACTTTCCGAGAAATAAAAAGCGTGCCGACATGCCGATCTTTTTGGGATCGACACGCCCACACGCTTTTCAGGAACTTGGAAATTTACAGTGCCGCCAAATATTCGGCGGGCACGGCTTACCTAGCCAATGTCAGCCCTCGCCGCACTGACGCAGGTTAGTCCCGGCGTCTGTGGCGGGTCGATTGCCTTGTCGGCTTTCAAGTCACCGCCGTTTGCTGATGGGAAATCCTTAGCCATTTGTCGTCATCGCCAAGGTACGTTGAAGCGCAGAGCGCTTTGTAGATTGGCACGTCGGTTTTTTCAGCCGAGACCCGATAAGTGAGGATCGCGATATCGCCGCATCGCGTCACGCGCCGTTCGGCCATGACGACGGAACGCCAGCCGGTTCTCTGCCGAAGTTGGGTCCAGATTTGGTCACCCTGGAGGATGCCGGGCGGATAGGGAAAAATCATCACCGCGTTGGTCGCTGTCGTCGCCTGCGCACTATCGGCGCCGCTGGTCCAGAACTGTTCCTCCATGTCCCAGAGTATGCCCTGTTCGTGTGGAGAAAGCGTACCGGACTTGTGTGCCGCATGGGCCGGTCTCCTCGCGGTCGCGGTTGATACGGTCATTCGCCTGACCCCGACCCGCCAACCATGAACATCTGAAATAGAAGGAAGATAATCGCGAGCACCGCCCAGATCGCTCCGCTTGTCCCCGGGCGGTCGCCGGTCACCGTCGAGGCAGCTCGCTTCAGGCTACCTGACGCCCGGCCTTCGGGAAGCAGCTGGCTCAGGTCTCGTGCGACCTTGCGGTGATCGCTTGCGAGCGCGGGTACGTCCCGAAATCGGGCAAGCAGCGTTCCCAAGCGTGCCTGCGCGGCATCGTGCCCCAGCATGACCAGTTCAGCGGTTTCCTTCCATGGATCGAGGCCAAGCCGCGCGAGCGTCGAGAGCACAGTCACGGCATAGCCGTTCCGGTCCTCGCCGACGGAGGCATGGAGAAACCGATCGAATTCGGGCGGGTGCGGGTTGAGTACATTGGGGTCGGCCATAGCCAATCCTTTCAAGAGTTGCAGGAATGCAGATCATCCCTGTTTCCCAAAGTGTACGCGCAGGTCGGTCCCCGCACCCTTACACAGGTCAGTGCCCGCAAACCGCCCCAGGGTGTTCTCTACCCGCGCGGCGCCAGGGACTAACATGTGTCAGCACAAGTCGAACGTTTCCGAAGTACAAGAGGAGAAATCGTTCGACTGGTCAGGTCCGGAAACCAAGGGGCCGTCATCAGTGGCGAGCGACGGATCTGCCAAAATCGTGGAGGCCAGAGATGAGCGTGCGTTCATCCAGTTTGAGGGTGACTTTCCTGCACCCGTTCAGCCTAGCCGATTTTCCGGACGAACTTCCGGCCGGGGAATACGAAGTCTTGATTCAGGAGGAACTTCTCCGCGAGCAAGGTTTCGAAACGTATCAGAGGACGGCGACCCATATGACCGTTCCTGGCAGAGGAGATCGGGCGGGTTGGATGGAACTGCACACGATATCAGAGCGCGACCTGAATGAGGCGCTGAGCCGGGATCAAGGTCCGACAGAGATGAACAACCACAGCGAAGCGGCGCTTTCTCCGCAGGAGGACTTGAAATGAATACTCCCGAATGGCTCAAACCCGGCATCTATGGTGCCGTGATCGGTGCTGTCTTTGTCGGCGTCGTCGGATTTTCATGGGGTGGCTGGGTGACCGGCGGCACTTCGAATGACCGGGCGGTGGCGATGTCCCGTAACGATGTCGTCGCCTCAATGGTACCGGTCTGCCTCGACATGGCGCGGTCAGACCCGGCTCGGGTGGACAAGCTTGCAACGATCCGGGCAGCCTCAACCTACCAGAGGCGCGACGCTCTCATGACAGCCGGCTGGGCGACGATGCCAGGAACCGATGCCCCAGACCGAGACATTGCGCAAGCCTGCCTGAAGGAACTGGAACTCTGAGGTCATGCTGTTCAGAGCCGACGATGTGATGGCGCAAAACGGTTCGCACCGTCAAACGCGCGAGCCACGCATCGCCCCGAGTGCCAAAACCGAAATAGGAGCTTGCGATGCCTTCTGATAACAATGGACCGGAAGATCGCGGACCTTGGAAAAACAAGCAGACCCGCGTTCCCCCTGAGGTTGACGCAATTCTCAGGCGGGGCCGGGATCGGCTGCACGGCATCCTGCCGGACGGTCTGCCACCGGTGAAGCGTCTTGCAATCGGGGCCGCCATTGCGCTTGCGGCATTTGGGGCGTGGTCCTCATATTACACGGTGCCGAGCGACTCCGTTGCGATTGTCCAACGGTTCGGGAAGTACGCGGCCGAGGTCCCTCCGGGGCTGCACTTCAAGATCCCGTTCGGGATCGACGTGACCACGTTGGTCCCGGTCAAGCGCCAGCTGAAACAAGAGTTCGGGTTCACGACTCCGGGTGCCTCCGATCCCTATCAGAGCCCGACGGACGGTCGCCGCGAGACCGAGATGGTGACTGGCGATCTAAACGCCGCGCTCGTGGAGTGGGTGGTGCAGTACCGGATTTCCGAACCTCGGAAATTTCTGTTCGAGGTGCGTCAGCCGAGCGCGACCCTGCGTTACGTCTCGGAGTCCGTCATGCGCGAAGTCGTGGGAGACCGCACAGTCGACGAGGTGATCACCGTCGGGCGCCAGGAAATCGAAAGCGAAGCCCTGATGAAGATGCAGGCGCTCGCGACCAAATACGCGATGGGCATCAGCATCGATCAGGTACAGCTGAAGAACATCAATCCGCCCCAGCCGGTTCAGGCCTCGTTCAACGAGGTCAACCAGGCACAACAAGAGAAGGAGCGGATCATCAACGAGGCCCGCCGCGAATACAACCGCGTCATACCTCTGGCCGAAGGCGAAAAGGACCAGCGCATCCGCGAAGCCGATGGTTATCGCCTGAGAAGGATCAATGAAGCCGAGGGCGATGCGGCCCGATTCACGGCCCTCCTGACGGAATACCGTCTGGCGCCCGAAGTTACCCGGCGCCGGATCTACATCGAAACCCTTCAGGATGTTCTGCCGGGAATTGGTTCCAAGATCATTGTCGACGGGTCCACAGCAAGCATCCTCCCGCTTTTGAATCTGGATCGACAGACAGGAGATCAACCATGAAGACCCTTTCGCTTATTGCCTCGGGAATCGCGGTTGCCGGGGTCGTCGCTGTGTCATCCGCCGTCTACACGGTCGGCGAGGTCGAACAGGCCATCATCACCCAGTTCGGCAAGCCGGTCGGCGCGCCGATCACCGAGGCTGGTCTCAAGTTGAAAATCCCCTTCGTTCAGGAGGTTAACCGGATCGACAGCCGGGTTCTGGAGTGGGACGGCTCGCCATCGGACATGCCCACCAAAGACAAGCTCTATATCTCGGTCGATCTCTTCGCGCGCTGGAAGATCACCGATCCTCTGCAGTACTTTCTGCGCCTGCGCGACGAGCGCAGCGCCCAGTCGCGCCTCGATGATATCCTCGGTAGCGAGACGCGGAACGCCGTCGCCAAGCACGAACTCATCGAGATTGTGCGCACGACCAGGGGCCGGACGCCGCTTCGGGACACGCTTCTGACTGATCAGGAGCTTGCGCAGGACATTGGCGCACTGGTTCCCATCACGAAGGGGCGGGCGCTGGTCGAGCAGCAGATCTTCGAGGCGGCGGCGGAGAAGGTGCGCGTCTTCGGGATTGAGCTTCTCGACATTCGTTTCAAGCGCATAAACTACAATGAGAGCGTGCGACCCAAGATCTATGACCGCATGATCTCGGAGCGCCGGCAGATCGCCGAACGCTTCCTGTCTGAAGGCAACGGTGAAGCGGCCCGTATTCAAGGCAACCGGGTGAGGGACCTGAACAAGATTCAGTCCGAAGCCTATCGCGCTGTCGAGGAAATCCGCGGTGCCGCCGATGCCGCAGCAGCAGCAATCTATGCGGGCGCCTACAATGTCGATGCCGTTTCGGTCGAATTCTACGATTTCACCCGAACTATGCAGGCCTACGGCGACATGATCTCCGACGATACAACGCTTGTCCTGACGACGGACAGCGATCTGTTCCAGTTCCTGCGCGGCATGCAGGGCGAGGCAAACCCAATCCGCGATCCGGGCAGCGTCCCAAGCGACGGTGGCGTGGCGTCAATCGGCAGGGCCCGACCAGCGCAAGACCCCGCGACGCCAATCGTGACACAGACGGAGGTCGAAGCAGGCCGATAGGTTCATGGTGGAAGGTTTCAAGCATGAATTGAGGGTATCAATCGGGAAGCACGTCAATGACATCTGGACCACCGAGGTCGGTTTCTTTCCGCTTCTGAGCAAGACACACCCACTTAATTTCCGTACCCCTAACCTGCGTCAGCGCACGATTTACGCTTGGCTGGTAGGTAGATGGCAAGAGCTGGATCGCGATGAGGCGAGGGCCTGCCTGCACACGCTCGAGCACACGAGATCCAGCGTCACACCACGCAGCGTGAAGGATGACAAGCCATGACATCAGTGAAAAATCTCACCAGGACGGCCGCAGAGACGACCGATCTTGAACGGCGCGTGTTGGCCCATGAACGGATTCTGCAGGCCCTGATCGCTTACATGGCACGTACCGAGCCGCGTTTCGTCGACCATCTGCGAGAACGGTTCGTGGAACCGATGCGCATGGTGCCGCACGAACACGATTATCGCGAAACCGACGACTACGCGGAAGAATTCATTCGCGCCGTGATGCTTCTCGGAGAGGAGCGCGCGCCCATCGCGAAGGAGTCGAAATTGACCGACAAGAAACCCGTGTCGCCGAAAGGCAGAGGAGAACAGGGGTCTTCCATGAACCGGCCACCGCAGCGCGGTGGAGTTCAGGTGCGCGAAAGGAACGGCGTCTGGGAGGTGGAGGTCGATGGCAAGTTCCGCGGCGACTACCACCAGAAGGAACATGCTCTTGCCGCTGCGGCCCTGCACAAGTTGTCGCCCCGATGACCGGTAGCTCTCATCCGACAGTTCCGCCGGACTTCGCGATCCAGGTGGCCGAGAACGAAGGAATGCCATCCAGATCGAATTCCAGGGGCTCCCCGCCGCCGCCCGCGCCCACGCGACGGCTGACTGGAACGCTCACGCTTGGGCTATCGAAGACTCGCGCTGCAACCGGCGGACTCTGGTCCGCCAAGGAGCAAGCGGCGATAAGACACCCGCTGGCAAGGTTGATCTCGAGGCTGGCCATCGTGGCTGGAGTGATAGCGTCCCTGGCCTTCCCCGTCCTTGCGCAGGATGGCACCGGCCCGATGCCTCGGAACGCTCATCCTTGCAAGATACTCATGACATGACCAGGCGCGGCCGTGTGTCTGGCATGCGGGTCAGCATCGGGTGTCGTCTGCGATACAGCTTCCCGCAGCCGACGCCGCTGATTGCGATGCTGAACGTCCACTACTCGCGCTTTGGCGATCTGGAGCGTGCCGATTACCTCGTGACGTCGCCAAGCGTGCCGCTCGAAAGCTACCGCGACGGCTTCGGCAACTGGTGTACGCGCCTCCTGGCTCCGGCGGGCGACTTCGCGCTGTCAACGGATGGCATCTTCCGCGACTATGGCCGACCCGATCCCGCGTCCCCTGGCGCGCAGCAGCACGCGGTCCAGGATCTGCCTTTCGAGACCCTCGTGTTTCTTCGGGGCAGCCGGTATTGCGATACCGATCTTCTTTCGGAGGAGGCGTGGCGTCTTTTCGAGACCACGGACCCGGGATGGTCACGCGTTCAGGCGATCTGCGATTTCGTGCATGGGCATGTCCGCTTCGACTACATGCAGGCGAAAGCGACGCGCACCGCATCGCAGTCAATGGCCGAGCGACAGGGCGTCTGCCGTGATTTTGCTCACCTCGCCATCGCCTTGTGCCGCTGCATGAATATTCCGGCACGCTACTGCACCGGATATCTGAGCGACATCGGTGAATCTCTGCCTCATCCGCCCGGGGACTTTGCGGCGTGGATGGAGGTCTTTCTCGCTGGTGAATGGCACATGTTCGACCCGCGGAACAACAAGCCTAAGTTTGCGAGAATTCTGATCGCGCGGGGCCGCGATGCCGCTGACGTCCCTCTGACCCAGACATTTGGTCAGAACACGCTGACGGAGTTCAAGGTTTGGACTGACGATCTGGTGTGATCTTTGTCTTCTTGGCGGCGCGCCATCGTAAATCGGGTCGCCAGCCCCCATATAGGTAGTACCGATGCCAGGCATCCCGGTCCGACATGGACGAGGAGTTGGCGCCGGCCAATCAAAGGATCGATGATATGTCCTTCAAGGACCTGACCGCCAGGGCTGCGGCCGCAATGAAGCCGAAGCCCGCGGAGACCGCGAAGACCCCAGCCAAGGAGAACGAGTCGAAGGCCGCCGGCGAGGATGCGCTAGCGAAATCCAAGACATCTTGAGACGTTCACAGGCCACGCGCCCCATTCTTAACTGGGGCGCGGACCACCCGCAGCAACAAGGGAGAGGATCACGCCAATGGAAGAACTGACGAGCAAGACCGTTGCGGTTTTTTCCCGACCGTTCACCGTTCCAGGCTTTGACGAGACGCTCCCGGCGGGAGAGTACGAGATCGAAACGGAGTTGGTTTCACCCCCAGATCAACAGAATCCTGCAGCCTGGAAAGCCTCAGTCCTGGTGAAACTTCATCCCCGGACATCGCATCCGGGGCTTGCGCGGTCTCTGACCCTTTCCCTTGCCGATCTGGACTATGCCCGCGCCAGGGACAAGCTGACGGGCAGAGCGTTGTCCGACTTCTTCCTTGAGGAAATGCTGGCTGATCCAATGGTGCGCCTCGTGATGGAGGCCGACGGGGTCTCCGAGGCGCACCTGCGACATCTCTATTCCGGGTCTGGGACGTCCGATCCAAACCTGGCTGCGCCGCCTTCGAAGACGACCGCCCGAGGAGCGCGGGACGAAGAGTCGATCCGGACCGCCGAAAACGAAGGCATGCCTTCACGACGGGACTCGCCGCCGTCCTTGCGCACCCGTCTGGCTGCGGGGAAAACGTGATGGCGGACGAGGCCATCGCCGAAGGTGACGTACCGGACATCGCGACCCCAAGGGCCGTGGGTGATGTTCCGCAAGAACGCCGATGCCTGCGATGCGAAACCTCGTTCTGGAGCGAAGGCTTCGGAGAACGAATTTGTCGGCGCTGCAAGGGGTTGAACGCCTGGCGGAACGCCGTTCCCGTCAGCCCCGGTGCATCCCGGCGCCGCTGATGCCCATCGGTGCCCGCGCCGTCTTCCCAGTACCGTACTGGACCCGTCATTTTGGCCATCTAGACATCGCTCGCACCACGACCTACCGAAGGTCTCTGCCACGGCCAACTCCCTCGCAGGAAAGCCTGTGCTGGCAATTGTTGGGAAGAAGGTAAAGTAGACAGCCTTCTGCGCCGCGATTGCTGAAAAGCGCGTTTGAGCGAAATATAGTTCAACAGCCCATTGCAGAGTTCTGTCGGGATGGCCACTTTTGATACATTGGCACTCAGGTGTGGCGAGTGCTAATGTGTCCCTACGCATGCCACCCCTACCCGGAAATCCCGAAAAGGAGCATTTCCATGATGTTTACACCCCTACATGACCGTGTCTTGGTCCGCCGTATTGAAGGCGACGAAAAGACCTCGGGCGGCCTGATCATCCCTGACAATGCAAAAGAAAAACCGCAGGAAGGCGAAGTCGTATCCGTCGGTGCCGGTGCAAAAGACGACGCAGGCGCACGTATCGCAATGGACGTCAAAGCTGGCGACAAAATTCTGTTCGGCAAATGGTCGGGCACTGAAATTAAGATTGATAGCGAAGAGCTGATGATCATGAAGGAGAGCGACATCTTAGGCATTATGGCCTGAACGACGCGTCCCCTTTCACACATCTTTCATTTAGGAATACCGACATGTCTGCAAAAGACGTCAAATTCGGCACGGACTCCCGTGACCGCATGCTCAAGGGCATCAATACGCTCGCCAACGCCGTCAAGGTCACGCTTGGCCCCAAGGGCCGTAACGTGGTTCTCGACAAGTCCTATGGCGCGCCGCGCATCACCAAGGACGGTGTTACGGTCGCCAAGGAAATCGAACTCTCGGATGCGTTCGAGAACATGGGCGCACAGCTCGTCAAAGATGTTGCATCGCGCACAAATGACGAGGCTGGCGACGGCACGACCACCGCAACTGTACTGGCGCAAGCAATTGTCAAAGAAGGTATGAAATCAGTCGCAGCGGGCATGAACCCGATGGACCTCAAACGCGGTATCGACAAAGCGGTCACCGCCGTTGTTGCCGAGGTCAAGGCAATGTCGCGGCCAGTGGGCGATACGGCCGAGATCGCCAAGGTCGGCACTATCTCCGCAAACGGTGAGGCTGCTATCGGTCAACAGATCGCGGACGCGATGGCCAAGGTCGGCAACGAAGGTGTTATCACTGTAGAAGAAAACAAGGGCCTGGAGACAGAAACCGAAGTTGTCGAGGGTATGCAGTTTGATCGCGGCTATCTTAGCCCGTATTTCATCACAGATACCGCCAAGATGACGGCGACCCTGGAGGACTGTGTCATCCTCCTGCACGAGAAGAAACTGACGTCTCTGGCCCCCATGGTGCCCTTGCTTGAAGCTGTCATGCAGGCGAACAAGCAACTCTTGGTGATGGCCGAGGACATTGATGGCGAAGCGCTCGCAACCCTTGTGGTGAACAAGCTGCGCGGTGGCCTGAAAGTGGCCGGTGTCAAAGCGCCTGGTTTTGGGGATCGCCGCAAAGCGATGCTGGAAGATCTTGCCGTCTTGACGGGCGGACAGGTGATCTCCGAAGAACTGGGTATCAAGCTCGAAAATGTCACGATGGACATGCTTGGCGATGCCAAAAAGATCACAATCACCAAGGACACTACAACTGTGATCGACGGCGCAGGCGACAAAGAAGCTATCGCTTCGCGTGTCACTCAAATCCGTGCACAGATCGAAGAGACCACCTCGGACTACGACAAGGAAAAACTGCAGGAGCGGCTGGCCAAACTGGCGGGCGGCGTTGCGGTGATCAAAGTTGGTGGTGCGACCGAGATCGAAGTGAAAGAGCGCAAGGATCGTGTTGATGACGCCTTGAACGCAACTCGTGCGGCTGTCCAGGAAGGCGTCGTACCAGGCGGTGGCGTCGCACTTGTCCATGCGGGCAAGGTTCTGGAAGGGCTCAAAGGAGACAACGCGGATCAGGATGCGGGTATCAAGATCATCCGCAAAGCGCTTCAGGCACCGTTGCGCCAGATCGCTGAAAACGCCGGTGTTGATGGCTCGGTCGTTGCTGGAAAAGTACTTGAAAACCCCAGCAAGACGTTCGGCTATGATGCGCAGCTGGACCACTACGACGACATGTTGAAAGCCGGTGTCATTGATCCGACCAAGGTCGTTCGGATCGCGCTTGAATATGCGGCATCGGTTGCAGGCCTGCTCGTTACCACCGAAGCGATGGTGGCTGACAAACCTGTCAAGTCCGGTGGCCACAGTATGCACGACATGGAAAGCATGGGTGGTATGGGGGGCATGATGTAGAAGCGCACTTTTGCTCGCGGCATCGGAACCAATCTTTATGAGCCGCGAGCGGCATATTTCTGAAGACGGCTCGCACCAAGGACCCGACTTTTTGCCAGTCGCTCTGCCCCTCGAAGCAACCGTATCTGATGGCTCCGCTTTCTAACATCAAATCGCTCCAAGCTGATCTGTGTAAGCGTCAAAAACTGGAATGTAAGTTAGCTTTAGGATACTCGCTGAAAATTCAGCAGGAAGTGTGTTTCCGAGTTTCTCAGCGGCGCGCAAGGGGCAGTTCCCTTGAAAGAAACTCTTTTTTCGCGCGCCTCTTTTCCCTCGGAATGCCCAAGAAAGGACACTCCAATGAAACTCGATACAGATACCATCTCGGAAAGGATGAAGTCCGTTAAGGCCAGCTGCGGAGGCGCGCCCTTCGGTGAAAAAAGAACGCAGGCGTGGAGACACTACAACGCTGCTGAAGCCGCGCACAAAGCAAACGACGACATCAAGACGAAATACGAACTCGACGCTGCCAGGGAAGCCCTTGCGTAAAAAATAATGGCCGCGTGAAAAAGCGGGCCACGTTGCGCAAATGCAGAATGCAATGCACCGGGACCTGAATCGCAATCCATAATGGATTGCCTTATTTGATAGGAAAAAACGTGAAAAATGTAACACTGGTAGCTGCTCTCGCGAGTTCCATCGCGTTCTCTGCCAATGCGATGCCCGCCGAAATTGATACCGATGGCGACGGCATGGCATCCCTCGCTGAACTTCAGGTTTCATATCCTGAACTTACCGAGGAAATGTTCGGCGACATCGACACAAATGGTGATGGTTTCGTCGACGACGAGGAAATGGCTATCGCCGTTGAGCTTGGCAACCTCGCGGATCCTGAAACCGACTCCTGAAACCAAAGGTTGGAGTATGCGCTATGCAAAATCGTGAAGCTTTCAGATGGACCTTCACCGCCTCGGGGCTCTGGCTGATGTTGTCGCCATTCATGCTTCTCGGCGGCCAATCAGCTCTTAGTAATGCCGTCATTGGCGATGCAGGACTGCTCATTCTCTCGGGTCTTCTGGCTTTGACCGTAGCGGGTTACGGCCACAACAAACATTTCCTGGTCCAGACCTACCTGGGAGTTTCCTACGGTTTGATTTTGGTAGCGGCGCCTTGGCTGTTCGGCTTTACCGAACCTGTGACCGCCTGGAATGCCGGCGTCGTCGGAACGGCTTTGGTTCTGGCGGGCCTTTATGTGGTGTTTCAGAAAATGCCGAAACACCACGCATAGTGAAGACACTGTGTGGGGCGGAAAACGCCCCACACTTCTAATCGTTGTCCTTGCCAATACTACTCACCCTGCATCTCTTCCGGAGATGGCTATTGGCCATTGACCGCGCGTCGAACGCTTCGCGACTTATGGAGGATCGGCCCGACTGTCTTTCTGAACTATGGTTGTGGCCAATGGAGATATGCAACTTGTGTGCAATCCAAGGAAGGTCCGCAAAGCGCACGAAAGCAGCCTCCTGCGCAAACGGAGCGAACTCACCCCTTGTCCCGCGATGTGTACTTTGGCCAAGGCACAAGTGGAGGTCCGCTTTAGCCATATAATGAACATAAACTTCCTTATGCGACAGTATACTTAATGTTGCCAAAGTATATTTTTGTATGTATGCTGACCCTATCACAGAGAGCCCTCAGCATGCGTCATCTACTCAAGAAGCTCCTCCCCTCGGTCGCAGTCGCTTTGACTGTGACAAGTACGTCGCTGCCGTTGCCCGTCCGCGCGCAGACATACCCGATCGATTGCGCGATCCTCCTATGCCTGTCTGGCGGCTGGCCTGCTTCCGTGCCATGCGCGAGGGCTCGAGCCGAATTCATCCGACGCATTACGCCGTGGCCAGTGGAACCGCCGCTCCAAATCTGGCGCTGTCCAATGGGTGCGTCCTATGAGACCGCTCCAGCACCAAACAGTGTAAACCGCATCTTTGAAGCGTTCTTACAGAACAACCGCACTGGACCACGGCAGTCTATTCCAGCGCGCGATACCGTTGAACCGATTGTGGCTGCTTGGCGCACTCCTGAAGCTACAGACTATCTTGTTCCAGCCGACCAGGCCCTCCGGCTCATTCAAGATCGCGCGGACATCGATATCAGCGGACCTGAGTTCAACTTCGTACGATCCATCAGAGTCTTTGATGTGCGGTATGCGCGACAACACGAGTCCGGACGTGACGGCGACTGCAACCGTAGCGCCACCGTGGTCCTCGGCACATACGGAACCCAAGGCGATTTCGCTTGGCAGAGGTCTTCCATGACCGCCCTACCCTCCGCCCATATCGGCCTCGAACGCTGGGGCCAGAATTGCCCCAGCATCTATCACCGTTCGGTCTTCGTCGACTGGCGTGACTACGAGGGCAACTACGGCTTTGAGCAGGTGAACTACTAGCGGCAACAAAGACAGCATTGGCATTCATCCGTGTCGGCCGAAGTGCTCGGGGCTACTCAATCACCGGTCGTTCGCTGCTTTTGATGCCAAGGTCAGCTGAGCGGGACGAAGACTATCTTGTTCCAGCCGACCAGGCCCTCCGGCTCATTCAAGATCGCGCGGACATCGATATCAGCGGACCTGAGT